>CAINWP010000052.1 GCA_903854475.1 uncultured Verrucomicrobiota bacterium | reverse complement strand
GGCCAACTGGGAGCCCGCAACCAGCGAACAACGATGCTCGTGCGGAAGAGGATGTCGTCAGCACAACCGATCAGATCGAAATCATTCCGGCTTTAGAGCCTGTCTGAAAATGGGGAGGGGTTCTGCGGATCGGGAATTCTGGGTTGGGCAAGGCGGTGAGCGGCGGGGCAGACCTCCTGCGGTCTGTTCCGCCCGAACCAACGCAGTCCAAGCCGGAAAGACCCGCCGCCCGGAGGGTTTGGGAGGGAAGGGCCCGCTGGCGGCGTTGCTTGTCGGTCACAGACCGCTGCGGGTCTGCTTCCTCCTCGCGCCTTGCCAATCGAACCCGTCCCTCCCAAACAGAACCCCTCCCCATTTTCAGACAGGCTCTTAGGCCTGGCCTTCCCCGACGCGGGGATCCGGCTATCCTTTGATCATGGAAGCGACCCTCCCCGAACCCACTGCCCGCCTCCGGGGCGAAGTGGTGTACATTTTCGCCTATGACATCGCCTACGAGCTGTCGCGGGAACTTCCAACCAGTCTGATGGGTCACCAGATATCCGAGTACCGCTTAGATGCTTCCAAACGGAACCCAAAGCATCTGGTCTTCTACCGGCCACGGATGATCCGTTTGCCGCCCGAAGATCGGGTCGGACCTCACGGATCCGTCCAGATTCGCATTGAGATCAAGATCCTTCCCATCGGTGCGATCAGCATCCGCGTTCGGGTCCCCTTCGAGGTCAATGATCTGACCGATCTGGTCGCCTACCACGACCTCCGCTTCCATCAAAACACCCTGGATCAGGAGGTCCGTAACCTAGCCGAGAAACTGAGATCCGAATTGGCGCCCTGGGTGCTGCGAGCCAACGAATGCCTTTCCGAAGAGGAAGCCTACACCGTTTTCTGCCTACAACCGCCCACCGATAATGGAGCACCCTTCCGGTCGGAATCCTGGATGGCTAAACATCGGGAGGCCATTGCCGGGCTGCTCAATCAGGAGAACGATCCTGCCTGCCTGTCCGGCCAGGAGATCCACGAATCGACCTCTCGCCACATCAGCTATTACCAGCATGATTTAGCGGTCATCGACTGGGATGCCGCCCTGTTGGTAGATGCACCCAGCGAGTGGGAGGAATGCCTCTACGCCATCGAAGTGGCCAACCTGCAATTGGCCGAGTTGGAAGCGTATGACCGTCACCTAGACCTCGTGCTCGAACGCAGTTACCGAGATCTGGCCGGAGCTCCCATGCGGACCCGCAAGGCATTGATTACCGGCTTACGCGAACTCCGCATCGACATGGCCCGCTTCAGCGACGAACTGTCCAACATCAACAAATTCTTGGGCGACTGGCATTTGGCCCGCATCTACGAAACCACCGCTGGACGTTTTCACTTGGCGGATTGGAAGAAAGGTGTCGAAGAAAAACTCAAGACTGTGGGTGAACTCCATGAATTGCTGAAGTCCGACCACGCGAACCGCTGGATGATGGCCTTGGAGATCACGATCGTTCTCCTCTTCATCCTCGACGTCGCTCTCCTCATTCTCGGGGGAAAGAAATAGACTCCATTGCGTCACGCCACCGCACTCTTGCCCGACATGCTCCCCGATCCCCTGCCTCAGCCTGAACCCACTCCAGTCCAATTACCTGCCATGTCCACGGGTGAGGTTCCCACGCACCGACGCCGGGTCCGTTATGCCGGCAAGCACCCGCGTCACTTCGCTGAAAAATACAAAGAAAAAGCCCCAGAGCACTACGCCGAAGATGTTGCTCGAATTGTCTCATCCGGAAAGACACTAGCTGGATCTCACCGATCAGTTCTGGTGCCGGAAATCTTAGAGACGCTCGAACCTCAAACCGGACAAACGTGGGTGGACTGCACTCTGGGCTTTGGTGGCCATGCCCGCGAGATCTTGGCCCGCCTCGGAACTGACGGGCGATTAATCGGCTTTGATTGCGACCCCGTTGAGTTGCCCAAAACCACCGAACGACTCCGACTGGCCGGTTGGTCGGAATCCCAATTCATCCCTGTCCGGAGCAACTTTGCGGGTCTGGGGGCTGGCCTAGCCAGCCTGGGTATCCAGGGTGTCGATGGCATCCTGGCCGACCTCGGTGTGTCCTCAATGCAACTCGACGATCCCGCCCGCGGCTTCACCTACAAAGACGACGGTCCTCTCGACCTGCGGATGAACCCCTCCAAGGGACTTTCCGCTGCACAATGGTTAGCCCGTGCCACAACGAAACAACTGGCCACAGCCCTCCGGGACAACGCAGACGAACCCATGGCCGAAGCGTTGTCTGAGGCCATCGTCGAAGCATTGCAAACCCAGCCGATCACCCGAACCCGGGAATTTGCCCGACTGCTCCATGAGCTCTACCGAGGGCGGCGCTGGACGCAGGACAAGCCCGAGGGCGATGCCCGCATCCGTCGAGTTTTTCAGGCTCTTCGAATCGAGGTGAACGACGAATTTGGTGTCCTGGATGCCCTGCTGCGCCAATTACCCGCCTGCCTCAAACCCAACGGGCGGGTCGCCATTCTAACCTTCCACTCGGGCGAGGATCGTCGCGTCAAGCATGCCTTCGCAGAAGGCCAACGACTGGGACTCTATACTATTGTGAGCGACTCGGTCCGACGACCTGGACCCGAGGAACTCCGGTCCAACCCGCGATCGGCACCCGCCAAATTGCGCTGGGCGGTCCGGAGCAGCACGGGGGCGGCAGACCAGTGATCCCACTGCGGAGCCTTAAACGCCACGAACCCGATCCTTCTTAGCCTCGCGTTCGGCCTCAATCTTGGCCTTGTCGCTCGCATAGCGCTGGCGGAGCAGTTCCATTGTCTCGATGTCCCGGGCTGCCTGCGCCGCCTGGAGGGCATCGCGGGTGGACAAATCCGCCTGCGCGAGTTTTGCAGCGTAAATGGAATCCAATTCTGCCAGTTCTGCTTTCTGAGCGACGGTCAACTTGGCCGGCGCTGCGGTCTTACCCAAACGATCCATTGCCAGTTCATAAGCCGATTTCATAAAAATTAGGATCCTCCAAACCTCTCGTAAAATCCACAACGGCATCGACCGGATCTTCAGAGCCCAAGTTTCGGTTTGACGGAGAGAACAGGCACTCCAGCGTTGGGGGCTCACAGTCGCTTTCCGATCTATCGCAGCCAATTTGCCATGAGCCAATTCAAGCACGTTTCCAATCTCTGGAATGACGCCGAAGCCAATGCCCTGAGCGGCGCAGACCGTTTGGTCTATCGCTCCAACAAGCTGGGAGCCGACCAACGGGTCACCAACACCGGTGGCGGCAACACTTCCTCGAAACTCACCGAGAAGGATCCGCTCACCGGCCAAGACGTGACGGTCCTCTGGGTGAAGGGCTCCGGCGGCGATTTGCGCACGGCCTCTCGAGAGTTCTTCAGCTCACTCTATCAGGAGCGTCTCATCGGACTTCAAACGGTGTATGCCGCCCGCGCGGACAAGGGCCTGAAGTCCCCAGCCGAAGACGACATGGTGGCCATGTATTCCCACACCACCTTCAATCTCAATCCGCGCGCCTCGTCGATCGACACCCCCCTGCACAGCTTCATCCCGGGGCGTTTTGTCGATCACATGCACCCCAACGCAATCATCGCCATCGCCGCCTCGAGCCGCTGCGTGGAACTGACGGGGGAAATCTTCGGGGACTCCATGGATTACGTCCCCTGGATGCGCCCCGGTTTTGAACTGGGCCTGGCGATGCAAGAGGTCTGCCACAAAAACCCCAAGGCCAAGGCCATTATGATGGGACAGCACGGATTCATCTCTTGGGATGAGGACGACAAGCAGTGCTACCTCGCCACCCTCGAATACATCGAAAAGGCGGCCTCCTTCATTGAAGCGAAGTATGAAGCCAAGGGAGGCGACGCGACTGCCTTCGGTGGCCCCAAGTACCAGAGCTTGCCTCAAGAAGTTCGCAACGAGCGGTTGGCGGCTATTCTTCCCTGGCTCCGAGGACAGGTGAGCCAGCAACGCCGGTGGATCGGCACGGTGCAAGACGACGAACGGATCCTGCGCTTCATCAACTCTCAGGATGCCGCCCGCCTCGCGGAACTTGGCACCAGCTGCCCCGATCACTTCCTGCGCACCAAGATCAAGCCCCTGTATGTGGATTGGAATCCGCAGACCGAGGACGCTGCGAACCTAAAAGCCAAGCTCAAGGCGGGTCTGGAGCAGTACCGGAAGGACTACGCGGCTTATTACGAGCGCTGCAAGCGCTCCAATTCTCCGGCCATGCGCGACGCCAACCCCACGGTCATCCTCATTCCAGGTCTGGGCATGGTGGCCTGGGGCAAGGACAAGTCGGAGAGCCGTGTTACGGCCGAGTTCTATAACTGCGCCGTCGAAGTCATGCGCGGTGCCGAGGCGATCGACCGCTATATCGCCCTCCCCCAGCAGGAGGCCTTCGACATTGAGTATTGGCTGCTCGAAGAAGCCAAGCTGCGCCGTATGCCGCCCGAAAAGGAATTGGCTCGCCAAGTGGTTGTCGTGATCGGAGCCGGCTCCGGCATCGGTCGAGAGACTGCGCTGCGGATTAGCAAAGAAGGCGCTCAGATCGTCTGTGTGGACCTCAACGAGTCCGCGTCTCAAGCCACCGCCAATGAAATCATCGCCAAACTCGGACAGGGCATCGGTGTTGCCGGTACGGGCATCAGCGGCTGCGGTCCGGCCATCGGTCTCGCGGCGAACATCACCGACCGGGCAAGCATTCGAGCCATGCTCGATCGCGTCGCGCTGGCCTACGGCGGGTTTGATTCCATTTGCGTCACGGCGGGCGTCTTCGTGCCCAGCGACACGAGCGGTCACATCCCCGATGACAAGTGGGCGCTCACCTTCAACATCAACGTCACCGGCAGCTACCTGGTGGGCGACGAGGCCTCGATAACCTGGAAGGAACAGGGATTGCGAGGTAATCTGGTGTTGACCACTAGTGCCAACGCCGTGGTCGCAAAGAAGGGCAGCGTGGCCTACGACTGCTCCAAGGCGGCGGCCAATCATCTGGTGCGCGAACTGTCCATCGAGTTGAGCCCGCTAGTCCGCGTCAATGGCGTTGCGCCGGCGACAGTGGTGCAGGGATCGGCCATGTTCCCCCGGGACCGCGTCATCGGATCATTGGCCAAGTACAACATCCCCTACACGGACGATGAGGCGACCGAATCTCTGGTCCGCAAGCTGGCCCAGTTCTATGCCGATCGGACGCTGACCAAGTCACCAATTACCCCGGCTGATCAGGCCGAGGCGTACTTCCTGCTGATTAGCCAACGCCTCAGCAAAACCACCGGACAAGTCATCACCGTGGACGGCGGCCTGCACGAAGCCTTCCTGCGCTGAGTCTCTTCGAGGAGCTCCCCCTTCGTGGCGGATCGCGGAATCTGTCACGAAGAGGGCCGGAGGAAATTGGATTACATCAGCCACAAGCATCCACTGCGAAGACAGGGGCAGAAACTGGGTTTGGGAGTTCGTCCCCTCTTCAGGCGACTGAAGAGTCGGCTGCAAAGTGATCCGCCGAGTAATGCGTCACTCCAAAAAAGCCGCCTGCTGCGCGAAAAAACCAGATGAATTCGAACTCCGTCGACCAGACTAGGTCGCCGGTACCGAGCTCAGGTTCGAACCAAATATTTTCGCACTCGCGTTCAAACCCGCAGCAACCTCATCGGGACTGACCTCTCCATCATCGGAGGCGGAATCAGAGCCGCCCGGTGCCACACCATATTCGCGCAGCTTATTGCGCATGGTCCGGACACTAATAGCCAACAGACGGGCAGCCTGAGTTCGATTGCCTCCGCAAGCATCGACCGCCTGCAAGATGGCCTGTTTCTCCAACTGATCGAGCGGCACAATAGACCCCTGGCCCACCGGAGCAGAACGCGCTCCGGAAAACGGAGCAGAAATGGACGCGGGAGCGGACGTTGCTATCTCTGCCGCACCACCGATTAACGCCGAGCGCGGCGCAGACACGGGTGCGACCGCGACAGTAACACTGGACGGATGGAATCCGAGATGGCCCTCAGACAACTCACCTCCATCAGGACACAAAATCACGGCTCGCTCGATCACGTTCTGGAGTTCGCGGACATTGCCAGGCCAATCATGCGAGATGAGTGCTGCTTGGCAGGAGGCCGAGATGCCATTAACTCGGACACCGTGCTTGCGGGCCAAGCGCTGCATGAACTGATCGGTCAGAAAAGATATGTCTTCTTTGCGCTCCCGGAGCGGTGGCACTGAAATGGGCACGACATTAAGGCGAAAATAAAGGTCCTGGCGGAATTCTTTGCGAGCAATGCTCTCTTCCAAATTACGGTTGGTGGTTGCGATGACACGCACATCGACTCGGATCAACCGATTACCGCCGACGCGCTCCAGTTCCCGCTCCTGCAACACTCGAAGGAGCTTGGCCTGAACGTGGGGAGCCACCTCACTGATCTCGTCCAGCAAGATCGTGCCACCGTGCGCTAGCTCGAAGCGCCCTTCGCGCTTAGTTAGCGCCCCGGTAAAAGCGCCTTTCTCGTGCCCAAAAAATTCGCTCTCGATGAGATTTTCAGGGATTGCCGCGCAGTTCACTTTGATGAACGGGCCATTAGCACGAGAACTCTCTCGGTAAATTGCCCGCGACACCAACTCTTTGCCGGTACCACTCTCTCCTTGGACCAACACCGTCGCTTGGGTCCGTGCCACCTTGCGGATGAGATCTCGGAGAGCCTGCATGGCCGGGCTGCGGCCCAGCAATTCACAACCGGTCGTCTCGGACGGATCGCCCTGGCTGAGGTACCGATTGACCTTGATGAGCTGAGTGAACTCCTGAGCCTTCTTGAGGGTGATATCGATCTGGTCCGAAGAGAACGGCTTAATCAGGTAGTCGAAGGCACCGTCTCGCATGCAGGCCACCGCTGATTCAATGGATGCATGGCCGGTCATCATCACCACCAAAGGTTTGACTGAACGGCTCTGAAGGATGCGAAGAATGTCGGTCCCTTCGCCATCGGGCAGTCGCACATCGACGAAGACCAGATCCCAGTTGTCCTTGCCGAGATAATCTTGAGCGACAGCCAGGGTCGATACGCCTATCACGTCGAATCGACGACGCTGGAGTTGGATCTCCAACGCCCTGCGAATTACTTCGTTGTCTTCGACGATGAGAACCTTTTCGAGCGACATATGCTCGTTTCCGTCGGCGACGATGACCTTTTCTAGACCCATGAGGTGCGTTGGAACCGTCAACTTTGAGAGGCGTAGAATTGGTCTACCCGAGCCATGACATCGCGATAGGCAATGTCCTGCTCATAGATGAGCTTGAATTGTTCAATGGCCTCTTGGGGTCGATTCATTTTTTCCAGAACAATACCGAGGTGATACGCCAAGTCTTTAGCCTCATCGTCAAAAACCGGCTTTTCCTTTAGAGCTTCCTGCAACTTTTTTGCAGCCATGTCGTTCATGCCGCGCTGAAAGAATGCCCGGGCCAGCAGTCCCATGGCGGCAATCCGACGGTTTGGATTGTTTTGGGCTTTCTGCAACTCGGCGACCGCCTCCCCAAAACGCCCCAAATTAAAGTAGTGTTCGCCCAACTCGAATCGAACTAAGAGGTCGGTGGGATTGGCCTCCGCGCGGCGTTTGGCATCTTCTAATAGGTAATCCTGACGTTGTTTGCGCAAGGCCTCCAGCGCGCAATGCCCTACCTCGGTCTGGGGATCCAAGGTCTTTTCGAGCATTGTGAACTGGGCCACACGCGTATCCCGGATGCACTGAAGAATGAATGGATCGGTCATGCCGCTCACCAACTGGACTTGCTCATAGTAGCCAACGGCCCGATCGAATTCCCCCATCTTGAGGCAGAGGTCGGCCAAGGTGCGAAGCACCCGAGGATTCGAAGGATCGACCGCCCGGAGGGCCTCCTGTTCGCCCACCAGGCGTCCCAAGACATCCACGTCCTTGACCTCGCGGTGCTCCTGCTCGAGCGATTTGGCCTGATCCTTGTCCCTCAGGACGTCTCGGTAGCTTCCAGTTCCACTGGAGAGCTGTTCGTAGCCCCGTTCCTTCAGGGTGCGCAGCGCCAGCAAGTTCTTGAGTCGCTCGTTAAATGCCGGATTTCCTGGATCTAAGGACAACAGGTCTCGAAGCAGCTTTTCAGCCCGGGAATGATTGCCGAGTTGGGTATGCGCTTCGACCAGTTTCTCAGCCAGCTTGCGATCGGAGGAGTTGGACTTAAAGGCGACTTCCAGCGACAGGAGCGCTGTCTTGGGCAAATAGGCCTGCAAGGCGGCTTCGGCCAACAAATCATGGGCCTGAATGTTGGAGGGATCCTGATTCAGCGCTTCCTCGGCGATCAAGATAGCTTCCAACGGATTGGACCGGAGCGCCAATCGTCCCGATGTCAGCGAGTTGGCTGATCCGAGCAATTTCTTGAACAACCCACCCCCACGAGTCCCAGTTCGCTTATGCTGAGCAGCCCTTAGAGCCTCACGGCATTCATAGAACCCCGGTTCGGCTTTTAGCACTTGGCAAAACAAGGCTACCGCATAATCAAGATTGTTTTTCTGGAGGGCCGCCAACCCCTTATCAAACAACTCTCGCTGCGCCACTGGAATCTGAACCAACGTCTTCTCTGCCATTGCGTGAGACTATAGACGTTACCTAGTCCGCGCAACAGGAGGGCGATTTCGGTGGCCATTTTTGGGAACCGATCCTCTTGCCACGATTCACCGCCTCAAGCCACTCGCATCCACACGGTCTTCAGATAGGCAGGCTCCTCACGGCTCACCGGAAAATCGGACGGCTGAGGAATGTACTGATCCTTCAGGACACGCCGCCCCACCCCGGCGAGGGCCTCTCGGATTTGACTAAGGAAGACTTCCGGTTCCAAGCGGGCGGCGTTGGTCGAGGCAAACAGGGTGCCTCCGGGTTTTAGTACGGCCGCGGCCGCGGTCACCAGGGTTCCATAATCTCGTTCGGCCCGAAAATCACCCCGCTCTTTAGAACGTGAAAAGGTCGGGGGATCCAAGAGCACGCAGTCAAACTGTCGTCCCTTCTTGCCCAGGCGCCGCAACCAATCAAAGACATCACCGAAGATGAACTCGTGGACGGACGGGTCTAGGCCATTGAGTACAAAATTGCGCCGACCCCATTCTAGATATTTTTTGGAAAGATCCAAACTCGTCGTACGGACTCCGCCCAGAGCGGCACAGACGCTGAAAGCGCAGGTGTAAGAGAAACAGTTTAACACCTCCGGATTCGCAACCGAAGCCTCCAACAGTGGGAAGCCCGAGGCGATGTGGCCAGTGAGAAGACGCCGGCGATTGTCCCGTTGATCAAGGAACAAACCAACACTGTAGCCCTGATCAAATCGCATCTCATACCGGACCCCGTTTTCGCGAAGGGTAAACGCCTCAGGAGCCTGTTCACCGCGGACCCACCTGGGGCAACACTCATCAGTGCCCGAGAAACCAACCTTCCGGTTCAGGCGGCGGTGGTACAGGTTGACGGCCTTGATACCCCCTCCGATCTCGAGGCTTCCCGGGGCCTCAGAATCGCTGTGCAGCAGGTGAAAGGGCCCCAAAGCATCCAGGTAGAAGCCACTCCCACCGGAATCCGAGGCTCCATGCACGCATCGAAACGCGTCGGTCTCCGAGGGATCGATGACGGCCTGACGCAGGAGACTCCGAGAGTCGCGATCCCACTGGGGATCCACCGACCAACTCACCGAATGTCCGGTCCTCGGATGCTCGAAGGCCAGGCGATGAGCAGACAAATGCAAACGAGCGGCGGGACCGCCTCCGTAGAGTGAATCCCCTAGCAATGGCATGCCGCCCTGGGCTGCATGGACCCGAATCTGATGAGTCCGGCCGGTTCGCGGATACGCCTCCCATTCCGTCCAACCATTGCCTTGAGCGACTCGATGAAATCGCGTCTCCGCCGGATCGAGCCCGACGGCGTGGGGACGAGCCACGTAATGATCTCCAGCCCTCACCACGGACCAGTGAGCGATCCAATCAGCGGCCTGTACGGGGCGGTCCGTCCGCAATCGATACACCTTCTCTACCCGTCGCTCTTCGAACTGCTGCGTCAGGGACCGGTTGGCCAAAGGCGTTTTGCCGAAGACCATCAATCCCGACGTTTCCTTATCCAGGCGGTGCAAGATCGACAACTCAGCCCAACGCGGCTCCCGATGGCGCAGCCATTCGTACACCCCCTCGCCCGCATACGGACTCGGGGAATGGGTGTTCCAACCCGGCGGCTTGTTCACCACCAGCAGGTCATCGTCTTCGAAGACGATACACGGTGGAAGAGCCGTGGAGCGGAGGTCGATCGACACCGATGTTGATGCCTCCCCGCCGGTGGCTGCGAATCTCTGTTCCATGAAAGCGGGCTCTCGGATCCGAGTTGGTTGGGTTCAGGTGAACTGCCATTGGCCGGTGCTTATGGCATAGGCGCTGATGATGCCATTGGTCACCCCGTGAGCCACCATGGCATCCCCGATCCGCCCATGTCTCAGGACCAATCCCTGGTACAAGGAAGCGCAAATTATGGCCGCCAACCATTGACCCGGATGGCTCAATCCAAAGAGCAGACACGTTCCGGCGAATGCCATTGGATTCCAGGTCCTCAAGGGTACTGCCAGGAAATCCGGGCGAATAATCATCCGATATAAGAAGGAACGGTAAAACACCTCTTCAATCATGGGTACCAGCACCGAGCGCCCCAACACCCTTGTGACCAGAAATCCCCATCCCAGAGCCGGGTTGTTCTTGAAGAACGCTAATGGATTCCAAGGTGGATCGACCGGTTGCGGCTCCGGTGGCCGACCCGTCCAAAGAGTCGAAACGCGGTCGTAAATGTCGGACATCGACGGAATAAATCCGTCCATCCCGATCCAAACCACCGCCACCGTAATCCCCACACCAATGGCCGGGACCGAAAATCGCCACTGTATCTCTGGGAGGCGAGCCCGCAGCACCCAAACGAGCCCGGCAACCGCCAGGGTCTTGAGTGCATAAATCCAGTATTCTGAACCGGGAAAGAATTTTCCAGCCAGACTTCCAATGAGGAGAAATACCGCAAAGGGCAGCACCCGGGGAAATTCCGGAGTTGTCCAGAACGGCACAGGTTCTGGAGAGGATTCAGCAGGCATTGGAGGCGGATCATCCAATCCGGATCCACCGGATCAAGCGTCAAGACGGGCTATTCCCGATTGCTCCCGCCGGCGCAGATCATGCACGGTCCACTCCCGACTGCACTGCGTTCCGTGAATATCGTCCTCGTCGAACCCGAAATCCCCCCCAATACGGGCAACATCGCCCGTTTGTGCGCGGCCACCGGTTCCACCCTCCATCTCATCGAGCCGCTGGGGTTTGAGATCGATGACAAACGACTTGCTCGGGCTGGCATGGATTATTGGAAACTCGTCACCTGGAGACGATGGTCCACTTGGAACGAGTTCCAGAATCACCTCACGGCTGGCAGCCGACTCTGGTTCGTTGAACAAGGAGCTCCACGTCGGTACACCCAAGCCGAATTCGCTCCGGACGATTATCTCGTGTTCGGTCGCGAGACTGCGGGTCTTCCGGTGGCACTGCTTCAAGCCCACCCAGAACACTGGTTGGACATCCCTATGGCCAATTCCGAGGCGCGGTCTCTTAACTTGTCGAACTGTGTCGCAATCGTCCTCTTCGAGGCGCTCAGACAGTTGTCCGACCGATAGCTCTAACCCCGCCCGAAAATCGCCTCACTTCGAGGCACCGGTCTTCGTCCATTCTTCAATCTTCTGAACGAAGGCCGAAGGGCCGCCCTTGAGATAACCGACATGGCGGCCGAGTTCTTTACCGCTCTGATCCACCAGGACAAAGGTCGGATACCCGTCCACGCCGTACTTTTTCTGGAGACCCTCGTTCTGCTTCTTCACCTCATCGGTCTGCTTTTTGTTGTTGGGGAAGTCCACTTCCACCAACACCAACTTCTTGTCAGCAAACTCCTGAAAGGCCTTCTGATCGAGGGAGTCTTTCTTCATCTTAATGCACCATCCGCACCAGTCTGATCCGGTGAAATCAAGCAAGATGGCCTTGCTGTCCTTTTTGGCCGCGGTCTGCGCCGCCGTAAAGTCGGTTTGCCAACCGGAGGCGGCCAGGGCCGAGAGTGTTCCGGTGAGAAGTGCCAGCACGAGAGAGGAAACGGTCTTCATGGGAGTCTTCGAAAAGTTTGAAGATTGATGATTTAGGATAGTTCGCTGTTGTGCGAAAGCTCGGCGCTTCGAAGTCGGCTGTCAACCGAGCCCCTGCGAAGTCGCCACGCGCGCGGGATGAGTCCTTCGGTCGGACTGAAGAGCCAGACCACACAAAACCAACCTGCCCCCGCCACGACCGTGGCTCCGGCCGGTGAGCAATCCATCGCCACCGAAAGGTGCATGCCGCTGATTGCGCTCAGGGCCGCGTGGACCGTGGTCCAGGCAAGGCGTGGAATCATCCGGTCGGTCACTAGTGACGCTGTGGCACCGGGCAAGATGAGAAGCGCAATGACGAGGATCGCACCCACCGCCTCGAAGGAGGCTACCACGACCATGGACAGCCAAAGCATCAATCCATGATGGATCATCCCAACCCGAATTCCGAGGCAAGCAGCCAATCCAGGATCAAAAGAAGTGATTAGCAATTCCTTGTAGAAAACCACTAAAAGCACCAAGGAAACCAACAAGACCCCAACCAACCTCAGCAGTGGGGGTGGACCGAGCACCCATCCTCCGAGCCGGACGGATGGCTCGAGGGGAATCATCGGCAGCTCCCCATTGAGAACGCAGTCCTGATCCAAATCTACCTTGTCGGCAAAGACGGCGATAAGCACCACCCCGATGGCAAAGAGC
This sequence comes from uncultured Verrucomicrobiota bacterium, assembly GCA_903854475.1. Classification (GTDB taxonomy): domain Bacteria; phylum Verrucomicrobiota; class Verrucomicrobiia; order Limisphaerales; family UBA9464; genus SXXZ01. The sequence continues at coordinate 3,957 of CAINWP010000052.1, read as the reverse complement.
GTGGAAAAAGCGATACCGATGGCCGCATCTTGCTTGAGTCTTGAGTGGCGGGAAATGAGTTCGATCAACCCGTGCGTCAACCAAGCGGCAACCATCGCCCCCAAAACCATTGCTCCGATGCCGCGAGAACCCGTGATCAGGAATGCCAAGGCAATGCCCGGCAGCACGCTGTGACTAATGGCGTCGCCTACCAATGCCATCCGCCGCAAGATGAGGAAGTTACCGATTAGCCCACACGTTGCACCCACCAGGAATGTCACCAAAGCCATGAGCCCATGGCTTCCTAACTCTGTGGTCCAAGGTTCGACGAAGACGCGGTGGGCTTGAAACTCCGGGATCAGCGTCATGATCGTCCTCCATAGCCCACCGGACGATCTCCGGTATTACGGGCACCGAGGGGGGCGCCCGCCATCAAGGCGGGGAGCGACGGGATGGGTCGCCCGTGCGGGTCAGTGTCGATCCGGGGCAACCGACGTTCCAATTCACGGACCATGGCCTCACCGAGCACGTGCTCGATTTTCTCTGCGTCGTCGTGCACGTGATCCGGTGCGATCTGAGCGGCGTGGGTGAGGTAGAGTTCCCATAGTCGGTGGTTGCGCACGATGGCACAGGCTCGTTGCCATCCGGACGGGGTTAGAGCGACCCGATCCCCGGAGGCGGTTGCGAACTCCACCGCGACCAACGAGCGGATCTCTACCTCGACGGCGGCGGAAGCCAACCGACGCCGCGCCGCCAAGGCCGCCACAGTGATTGTCTCCGATGCAAATCCGTCGGACTCGAGCACTTGGTAAATCGCCTTGAGGGTGTTTTCTCGCTCGATACGCACCCGTTGAGAGCGCTGCCGATACCAACGAGGCACAATTCCCTGACGCGGCGAAAACAGCAGGGCTACAGCAAAGAGCAAGCTTGCCGACAGCACCATGAACGGCCCGGTGGGCAGCCGGGTGCCCAAAAAAGAAAGGAAGGCTCCACTCAGTCCAGAAATCATCCCGAGGCAAGAACTCCAGACCAGCACCCGATGAAACCGATCGGTGAGGAGCGAGGCAGTCGCCGCAGGTATAATGAGCATAGCCGAAACGAGGACCACACCCACCGCCTGGAGCGCGGCCACGACTGAAAAAGCCAGAAGCATCACCAGCAGACGCTCAAACCACACGGTAGGGAGTGCCAGGACCCGGGCAAAACCCGGATCAAAACTCACCAGCAGGAACTCCTTGTAGCCCAACCCCAGAAGACCCACCACCACCAGAGTCACCGCTCCCATCACTTGGATGTCTCCAGGACCCAGAGCCGCGGCCTGACCGAAGAGGAAGGTCTCGATGCCACTCTTGTTGCCGGTCGGCAGGCGCTGGAACATCGACATCAAGCACAGTCCCAGCCCAAAGAAGGAAGCCAGGACCATGCCCAGCGCCGTATCCTCCTTGAGGCGCGTGGTTCGGGTAAGAATCGAAACGGTTGCAGAACCGGCCAACCCAGCCAGCAGCGCACCAATGAAAATGGCCAGCGGATCTTTCTCCAAATTCCATAGAAACCCCAAGGCCACACCGGGCAGCACCGCATGGGAAAGAGCATCCCCGAGCAGCGCCATGCGTCGCACCACCAGGAAGCTTCCTAAGAGGCCACAAGAGATCCCCAGCAGGACGGTTCCCAGGCAGGCATAGCGCACCACCGGATCGGACAAGGTAACAAAACGCCAAGCCTGTTCGGTCCATCGGGTCTGAGTCAGGTCTCCGATCTTGGCGGCCTGCGCAGAGAACGCCGACGCGAGCAGCAACGCCCAGCCCAGCCCCATACCCATGAGCCGATGGCCGGATCGGGCCCGTCGCCGAAAAGGCTTTGTCGAATCTCCCAGGGAGGCAGCACTCATGTCAGTGTGCCTTGGCCCCTAACGGCTTCGGCGACTTCGCTCAAGATCGTCAGACGGCCTCCGTAGGTCTTCTGGAGCAACTCCGGAGTGAATACCTCCTCGGTCGGCCCGAAAGCCACCACCCGCATGTTGAGGAGGAGCAACCAATCGAAATAGGTTCGAGCCGTGGGTAAATCATGATGGACCACCAAGATGGTCTTGCCCCGTGAACGCAACCCCTGCAGCAACGCAATGATCGCCGATTCGGTAGCGGCATCCACCCCAGTAAAGGGTTCATCCATGAAGTACAAGTCACTCTCCTGAGCCAGCGCCCGCGCCAGGAAAACCCGCTGCTGCTGCCCGCCGGAAAGATTCGAGATCTGTCGGTCGGCGAAGGGCAACATCTGAACTTGTTCCAAGCATTCCCGGGCAATCCGGCGATCTTCTGGGCTGGGTCTTTTGAAGAGCCCAATCCGTCCGTACCGCCCCATGAGGACGACATCCATGACACTCACCGGAAAATCCCAATCCACCGATTCCCGCTGCGGCACGTATCCAACCCGGTTCAAGGATTGAGTCACCGGCCGACCGAACGCAGTCACCCAACCCGACGAACACGGCAAAAGCCCCATGCAGGCCTTGATCAACGTGGATTTGCCCGCTCCGTTGGGACCCACTATGCCGATGAGTTTGCCCGCCGGGGCCACAAGATCGATACCCCATAGTACCGGCTTATTGCGGTAGGCCACCGTCAGGTCGTGAATTTCCAACGGGGGGACGTTTCCCGAATTCCCAGTCTCCAAGCTCATTTTAACCCTTCCACAATCCGATCGACGTTCTGTCGGATCATTCCCTGGTAAGTCCCCAAGTCATACCCGCCATGGCGTTGTCCCGGCGTCCCCATGGCGTCTGAGAACAGTTCACCACCCAACTTGACGCCGGCATCCTGCCGAATCCGCTCCAAACTGGCGTGCGACACACTGCTCTCGACGAAGACAGCGGGAACCCCCTTGGATCGAATGAAATCCGTCAACTGGGTCATGTCCGCCAAGCCGGCTTCGGTGACGGTCGAGATCCCCTGCAAGGCGACCACCTGGAATCCGTAGGCTTGGCCAAAATATCCAAAGGCATCGTGACTGGTCACTAAGATGCGCCGGGGTTTCGGTACCGTGGCCACGCGCATCAACACCCACTGGTGGAGGTCCTTCAATTCCTGCTTAACGGCCGCGGCGCGATGCCGGAAACCACCTGCTAAGTCGGGGCGCGCGGCGGCAAATTCTTCGGCGACTCCATCGATGCACCGCGACCAGAGTTCCACGTCAAACCAGACATGTGGATCAACAATCCCGTCCTTCCCAACACGAATCAACCGCTCCGGAGGAAGCCCATCGGTAACAGCTTTCACCCGCCTTCCCGACCGGGACAACCGTTGGAAGGTCTCTTGCATTTTCCCCTCCAAATGCAGGCCACTGTACAGAATTACCTCCGCACGTTGCAGGCGGATGAGGTCCGAAGAGGTCGCTTTGTAAAGGTGGGGATCCACGCCGGGACCCATTAAGCCCTCCACCACCACTTCCTGTCCGCCCACCCCACGGGCTAAATCTGCTACCATTCCCACGGTGGCACACACCGTCAGCGGTGCCCCAATTGCCCTCAGCCCACAAAGGACTGTGCCCGCGACTATCAGGAGGGCAACGTGCGACCCCAACCAAAGGCGCAGACCAACAAAACGTTTCCTCCTGTCCATAAACCCTAAACTCCGCCGAGAAAAGTGTTCAGTCAAACACGTTGTTTTACATATAAAACATTTTAAATGACCGAACCACCCTCCTAGATCCTCAGGCGACATACGGGGGGGCAAAAAGCCTACCTCACCCAAGCACTTCCGAGGTAGGGCGATGTCTCCGAAAGCGCCGCGTCCGCAGACACGGAACACTGCAGAAATTGGACCATCGCAGACACGGAACACCGCAGAGATCGGATCACTGCAGACACAGAACACCGCAGAAATCGGACCATCGCAGACACGGACCATCGCAGAAATCGGACCATCGCAGACACGGAACACCGCAGAAATCGGACCATCGCAGACACGGACCACTGCAGAAATC
>CAINWP010000051.1 GCA_903854475.1 uncultured Verrucomicrobiota bacterium | reverse complement strand
GACCACCTTCGGCCACTCCGACGCGACCTTCCAGGATCCGGTCTTCCTGGAAATGCTGAGCCGAGGATTTCTCTGGGCCGTTGGCTCCGACAGTCTCGTCGACCGCCACTAATCATCCCGGCAAGAGCGCTTCGTATCGACCGTCAGGTCCGAGGCGAGTGCTGCCTCGGATAGCCCGGGTAATTAGTCGCTTGGCTTGTTCCACGGCAACGAGCAGCGGATGTCCTAGGGCCAAGAAGGCCACGATTGCGGCCGAATAGGTACACCCCGTGCCATGGGTAGAGACCCCTGGCACAAAGGGCGCCCGCAGGACCCGTTCTTCTTGACCGTCCCACAAGATATCCGTGGCTTGGGGTACATCCCGAAGATGCCCACCCTTAACCAGCACAGGAACGCCCCAACGCCCATGCATGCCGCGTGCGGCCCACCTCAAGTCATCTACCGAGCGCAATGGGCGCCCCAGGAGCGCGGCCGCTTCATCTAGATTCGGTGTCACCAGTGCGGCCAAGGGCAACAGGCAGTCTTGCAGCGCGCGCAGGGCATCTGGACGCAGCAGTCGGGCGCCGCTGGTGGCGATCATCACCGGATCCACCACTAACGGGATCTCCCGATGGCGGGCAAAATTCTCGGCGACGCATCGGATGATGCCGGCGTTGAAGAGCATGCCGGTCTTGGCTGCAGAGGGCGGCAGTTCCCGCAGCAGCGTCTCCAACTGGCACCCGATGAACGCCTTCGGCACCGCATGAACACCGGTGACTCCAGCGGGTGTCTGGGCCGTCAGGCAAGTGATCGCGCTGGTGCCGTGAACGCCCAAAGCGGCAAAGACTTTGAGATCGGCCTGGATTCCAGCCCCGCCCCCACTGTCGGACCCGGCGACGGTCAGTGCGACCGGCCGAAATGCGCCTCGATTCTTCACGGGCCGAACAATGGAATCGTTGGCAGCCCTTGCAAAGTCCGGAGGACGATCGATATGGCTGCGCCCAGTGAGCCATCGATCGATGACCTCGGGTGGATGAGAGCGATGCGGTGCCTCTAAAAGTAGCGGTTACCGAAGCTCATCCCCCAACCTATATCCACCTCGCTCATCTACATTTTGAGTCAACGGGTACTCGGTGGGAGATTCCCCGAGACTTTGACAAACCCAAATTCTATCTGCAGCGTTTGAAGCAACAGGGCGCTGCCAAACCCAGACTCTCATCATGCAATTCCGAACTGTATCTTTCCGGAACCCAATCCGTGCTTCGGCCGGAGTCGCAGTACTCATAGCACTCGCCTGCGCACTCTGTGCTCTGGTGGCCTACCAGTGGTATCGAGACGCCGATCTCCGCATGCAAATTGCCGAGCGCAACAAGCAAATTAGCGGCCTCAACGAGCAGAAGCATGAGGTGGAGGTGACGGGCAAACGCGTCGAGGAAGAGCTCAAGCGTGTCGAACAGCTCAAGGAACGACTCATCGAGCAGGACAAGACCAACAAGGTGGAACTGAGCCGCACCAAGCGCGAACTCTCGGAGACCACGGTGAAGTGGGAGCGGGCAACCCAGCTCAGCGAAAGCTACAAGGCTGCCTACGATAAGATGGCGACCGATATTAAGGCACAGAACGAGAGCATAAAGAAGCTCAACGAGGCCTATCTGAACGGAGTGGCCGTCAACAAAGAAACCATCGAAAAATACAAGAAACTGGCTGGCGACTGCGAGGATCTCAACAACCGCTACAACAAACTCTTCGAGCAAGCCGAGAAACTCCAGCAAGCCCTCAACGCACAGGCCGCAGAGAAGAAGTAGGCACAGGCCCAAGTTCCGCAAGTGCGGTGTGTCTTATTTGTCTTTTTCAATTTGTTAGCTTCTTGGCAGTGTTTGTGTTCGAGACAACGTCGACCCTGTGAAGTCAGGAGAGGAATGACGACTCTCGAAACAGATGTTCTTTCGTATCATTCTCTCTTGAGGCAACGGGCTGGGGAAAATACTCGTCACCGTACAAAGTCTGCGGAGCCGGACCGCTCGGAGATCGGTCCCTACCTCGAAGCAGGATCAGCCCAGGCGCCTCATCGGGCCACATCCCGGGTTCCTGCTGCAAACTCTGCCTCACCCAAGCGTTTCCGAGGTAGGGCGATTTCTCCGAAAGCGCCGCGTCGGCACACACGGACCGCTCGCAGATCGGTCCCTACCTAGGAGCAGGATCGAAATAGTAGACCAAGCGCTAAAGTTCTCACCGTTGCTCAGGGGAAAGTTCGAATGGAATCTTCGGATGCGCTATATCCAAAAGCGGCCACGATCGTTTGATTCGAATAAAAACTTAATCGAGACACTGCACTAGGATGTTCATCCAAAAAGTGACTCTCCCAGCAGAGTCAGGAAATGGCAGGGGAATGAGGCTGAAAGCCTCTCAGGCGTGACGCGCGGCCAAGAGGCTGATCAATCGTACGCCCACCACCACAGCGACCCCTAGCAGCAGCAGTCCACTGAGCTGGGAAAGACGTCTCAGGGCTAAGGGTGAAATCGAATTCCTGTGTCGGGAGACCCCCCATCCCAGCAGACAAAACCACAACAGAGCTCCAGATGCGACACCCCCGACGAAAGACTGTTTGCAAAGCCAGTTGTCTGTCAGCCACTCCCGGGACAGCAGCATTGCTGTCACGGTGATCCACAAAAGGAGAATCCCCGGGTTGCCCAGCACCCGCACAAATCCGGTCCAGAACCCCGTATGCGGGTGAAACCGTCGCTCCATCAACTGCACCCCTTGGGTCTCTCCAGGAATCGGAACACCTCTCAGGTACTTGATACCCAACCACAGCATCAGAATGAAGCTGACCAATTCCATGGTGGCCCGAAAGAGTCTGGAGCCGAAGAGAGCGTCGAATCCTGCGAAAGCAGCCGCACAATAAACGGCCTCCATCCCGACTGCCCCCATCCCCACGAACAGTGCCCAACGGAAACCACGATGCCCGCCCTCCGCGAGAATCGTGGCATTGACTGGCCCCCCCGGAATGCTCGCCAAGAAACCAGAGATCCCACCCAAAAGGGCAGCCGACACCATGGGCCAAGGATCACTCATACGATGCGATTAAGGCCTCAAGCATCAGACAGCCGAAGAGTGATCGTCGTCATCGTCATCTACCTCGATCTCTCGCTGCATCCGGCGCGAGATGAACGGCCGGATAAATCCATAGAGCAGATAGGCGATGCAGATGAGCGGCGAGACGATCGGCAAGAGTTTCTGCCACAGCAGGAAAAACAAGGCCGTGACCAAAACAATCAAGATGGTCTTTACAAACGGCTTCTGGGTGCGCCAGTTAAGTTTCTTGAAGGTAGGATACTTGACCTCGCTAACCATCATCACAGAGAGGAAGACGAGGATCACCGGCAACGCATACCGCCAATAGCCGACCCGGAAGTTCTTCTCGTCCCACCAGATCAGGAACAGCGTCAGAGAAGCCACCATTCCGGCAGCCATCGGTATGGGAAACCCTATGAAATGACTACCGCCACCCGACCCTGACATGGCCGCCAGACAGTTGAAACGCGCCAACCGGAACGCGCCGCAGATCACAAACAGCGCGGCGATGAACCAACCGATCTCCTTGTGATTGATAAATACATCCGCGAGGACCACGCGATGAACCAGAAAGGCCGGAGCGACCCCAAAGCTCACAATGTCGGCTAACGAATCGAATTCACGGCCGAAAGGGCTTTCAAAACCGCCCATCCGCGCCACACGACCATCCAATAGGTCGAGAATACAGGCCACCAAGATGTACAAGAGCGCCATCTTTACCTCGTGGTAGCCGGAGGTCCCGGTAAGATCCGCTTCGACGATCTTCGTCAGCGCCAGAAATCCACAAAAGAGGTTGCCCGCCGTGAAGAGGTTGGGCAGCAGGTAGATCTTGAGCTTCTGAGAGTCCTCGTCCGGAGATCCTTGGGATGGAAGGGAGGAGCTCATAGTAAATCAGCCTTCTAAGCGCGCCACCACGGTTTCGCCGCCCACAACCCGATCACCCAGAGCCACGGCCACTTTGGCCTGAAGCGGGAGGTAGATGTCTACCCGGGATCCGAACTGGATCAGGCTGATCCGTTCCCCCTTGGCCACGGTGTCCCCTTCCTGAACCCAAGGGATGATACGCCGGGCGATCAGACCTGTGATCAGCTTGATGGCTACCGGCCCACAACCCGGCTCAGACGTCTGAAATCCGATGAGAACATTTTCATTCAAGGCCGCCGACTCTAGCTTCATGGCATTCAAGAACTGTCCCGGAGTGTGGCGAACGCGAATCACAGTTCCTGACACCGGTGCCTGTTGCACATGCACATTGAAAACCGACAAGAAGATGGAAACCCGACGGCACCGTCCTCCCATGACGGACGGCTCATCGGTCTCATCGATGACATCCACCGTTCCATGTCCTGGGGCCACGATTAGGCCATTGCCCACAGGAACTTGTGCATCAGGATCGCGGAAAAAATATCCAGCAAAGAGGGCGAAGCCGAGCAACAAGCCCGTCAGGGCAAAGACTCCGGTCACCAAGATTCCGGGAATGAGGAAGCGACTAACCATGATCAGCAGCAGCCCAAGGACCCAATAGATCCCCAGCGCCCGCAGCATCATCTGACGAAAGGCGGCCTTAGCCTTCCCTTTATGTTTCACGGCGATGAGCGTAGAGGCAGGCCCGGGTGGAGGGAAGCATCCAGATGCATCGTAGTTACCAGTGAAAAGGCATCGTGAAGAGAACCCGCCGCGACTCAGCGATCCCATAATGAGTTCAAACCCGCTCGGGCGCTGTCCCCGTTCTTGCATTTGGCCAGTACACCCGGTCCGGTTTCAGACGCTTAGAAAAGTCCGGCTGATGACTAACATCTGTTTCCTGATGCCCCCGGGAGGTCTCCGTGATTAGCATCTCTGCCGTTCATGCCGACTGCCGCAATTCTACCGACCCATACGCCTGGGTTATTTAATCAGGCGGTTCTGCAAACCGCTAGGCTTCTGCGGTCAGGCGGTGTTGCAGCAGTCCCCAGTGAAACGGTCTACGGCCTAGCCGCCAACGCTTTCTCACCCGAGGCCGTCCGCGGAATCTATCGGGCCAAGGGCAGGCCATCGACCAATCCATTAATTGTTCACGTGGCGACTGCAGCCATGGCTCGAGCGTGTGCCTCGGATTGGCCGAAACTGGCGGAATTATTGGCCCGACATTTTTGGCCAGGTCCTCTTACCTTAGTGGTGCCAAGATCCTCAATGATCCCGGACATCGTCGCCGCGGGAGGGCAAACCGTGGGCCTGCGATGGCCCTCGCACGCTTTCTTCCAATCCTTAATCCGAGAATGCGGCTTCCCACTGGCTGCACCCAGCGCTAATCCCTCAGACCAACTTTCCCCGACGACGGCTGAACATGTCATGGCCGGGCTTGGTGAGCGAATCCCTCTCATCGTTGATGCGGGTCCCTGTGCTGTGGGGATCGAGAGCACCGTGGTAGATGTTACCGGCAAGCGACCTCGGATCCTGCGACCCGGCATCATATCAGCTGATCAAATCGCCCAAGCCACAGGATTGATCGCAGACGAGTCCACAACCGACCCGGAAGGTGCTCTACGAAGTCCAGGTCAACTGAGTCGTCACTACTCACCCAAAGCCCGTTTGGAAATATGGTCGTGGGATAGCGACGCCGAACTCTTGGATCGGGTAACCCGGGAATCGATTCATCCCGAGCGACTCTTCGTGCTGACCCATTCCCGAATCCCCACAGAATCCATTCCAGCTCAAATATCCTTCATGCCGGACGATCCTGAGGCCTTCGCGCGGGCCCTTTATGGCTACCTGCACGAGTGCGATGATCGGAGTGGCGCTTTGGTGGTCATCGAAAAATTGCCTATTGGATCTGCCTGGGACGGTATTCGGGACCGCATCCAGCGGGCCTCTGCTCCCGCAGTACGCTTATTTTAAGTTATATTTAATTCAAAAACCGCATATAATCGATTATTATTAATCAAATCAATAAATGAGCAACACCCCGGTGGGTCCTGCTACAAACTCCACCTCACCCACGCGCTTCCGAGGTAGGGCGATTTCTCCGAAAGCGCCGCGTCAGTGGAGACGGACCGCTCGGAGATCGGTCCCTACCTAGGATCGGACTCGGAGGCTTATCGGG
>CAINWP010000050.1 GCA_903854475.1 uncultured Verrucomicrobiota bacterium | reverse complement strand
GGAGCCGGATCGGCACACGCGGACCGCTCGGAGATCGGTCCCTACCTCGGAGCCTGGTCGGCACACGCGGACCGCTCGGAGATCGGTCCCTATCTAGGAGGTCATCGGGCGGCCTCCAGGGGGCAAAACCAACTGTTAGTAACGGTGTAAAAACCAATGAAAACTGCCGGTTTAAAACCCAACGGGAAGGTCGTGGAACCGATTTGCTGTCATTGTCGGTTGGGGTCGTTTTTTTTCATCCGGCAGGCATCCGAGCAAAATTTGACTTCATTCCAGACCTTTTCCCACTTCTTGCGCCACACAAAGGGGCGACCGCAAACGACACATGGCTTGGAGGGCAGGTCTGCTTTCTTCCGCATCTTGGGCATCCCAACACTTCGACTGCAATTGGCGTAAAGTCCACCGGCTCAGCCTGCCACTCGCCCACCGTTTCAACCCTGAATTGCCTCGGTCCCGCCTTGAAATCCCAGGAGGTTCAACCCGCAAGTCTTTTGGCTGATTCTTGTCTCTGAGGGCAGCATCCCAGCGGTGGCTCAAAAAACTTGATGCCGATCATCATTGATGAGGCCAACCAAGGATCAATCTCAGCGTGGTCGGATGATCAACTCTTCGATGACCGCACGGGACGGCAACTGGATGGCCAATAGGACGCAAGCGGCGATGTCTTCGGGCTGCATCATTCGGGAGCGAGCGGCCTCATCGGGAACCACCGGGCGACGATTCAAGAGGGGGGTGTCGATGTCGCCTGGAAAGATACCGATGGCGCGAACACCGCGGGTGCGCTCCTCGGCATTGATGGCTTGGGTCAGACCGGCTAAGCCGAACTTGGACATCACATAAGCCGGCCCCGCCTTGGGTGAGGCCTGCTTACCCGCATCGGAGATAATATTAACGATGGTCCCCGAACCTCGGTTGCGCATTCCGGGCAGGAAGGCCTGCACGCAGTAGTAGGCTCCGTTGAGGTTGGTATCCATCATGGCCCGATAGTCGGCATCGGACAGCACTTCAAGGGCTCGTTGAGGAGCGTTTGTGCCCGCGGCGTTGACAAGAACCTCCACCGATCCCAATTCACTCTCTATGCGACGACCGACCTCGCGGACGGACTCTTGTTGGCAGATATCGCATTCGATTGCAGTGATGCAACTCGCCAAGGAGCCGGCCAGAGAACGGGTTTCTTCTAGAGCCGAACGCCGCCGCCCGAGAGCAACGACTGACCATCCGGCGTTCACCAATGCGAGGACCGTCGCCTGCCCCACGCCGGAGCCACCGCCTGTGACCACTGCCAATTGCTTCATATTTTGGAATTGTATGGAGGAAGGTCGAAAATAGGAACTGCAGGAATTAGACCGGCGTAGAATGCCGAGCCTCCAGGTCTTGCAGCGATTGCCGAACGTCACGGATGTCCATTGAGTGAACCTCCACGCCGCATCCGATGTCACTCAATAGGGTGATGGTCAGCTCTCCGCCCAGATGTTCGCGGAATTCCTCCAGCCCCTCCAATACCCCCAACTCGCCCGAAGCCGCCACAGATTTGAGTTCGGGATCAAACAAAGTGAACCCCAACCGTTCCAAGAGGCTCAGGATGCGTTCAGCGGCCGGACGGGCAAGTAGGCCTTGTCGGACCGAATACAGCACATCTAAGGCAATACCGATGGCCACTGCCTCACCATGCCTGAGCCGGTAACCGCTCATTTGCTCGAGCTTGTGTGCGGCCCAATGTCCGAAATCGAGCGGACGCGCACTGCCCATCTCGAAGGGGTCACCGCCATTGGCAATGTGGTTGAGGTGCAATTCCGCGCTGCGTCGAATGAGGTGCTTCATCGGCTCCGGCTCGAAGGCAGCCAAGGCTGCGGCATCTTGCTCGAGCCGGTCAAAGAACTCAGAATCACGAATGCAGGCCACCTTGACCGCTTCGATGTAGCCGGCGCGCTTGTCGCGATCGGAGAGGCTGGCCAATAAATTAAAGTCGTTGATGACCGCGAACGGGGGAGCAAACGTCCCGATGAAATTCTTCTTTCCGAAGGCATTAACACCGTTCTTCACCCCCACGCCGGAATCATCTTGAGCCAGCGTCGTCGTCGGGATGCGAACGAGACGAACCCCCCGATGGGCCGTCGCCGCCGCCAGACCCACCATGTCCAACAAGGCCCCGCCGCCCATCACCACGACATAATTGTGCCGGTCGATATGATGTCGGTGAATGAGTTCAAGAATTTCCACCACACGGGACCAGTCGTTCTTCACGACTTCCCCGCCGGTGACCCGAACTGGGGGGCAAACGAGTTGAAGATTCTGCGAATGGGCCGCGAAATAGGCTTCCATCTCCGGGGCCAATTCGGGACGGGCCGCCGCCAGAGCTTCTTCCAGCACCAGCAACACCTTCACCCGGGCAGCGGTAGACTGTGAGCAACCACCCACCAGCACCGACGCTAGCACGGGATTGTCCCGTGCAAAAACGCGGTCGGTGAAATGGAGCTGATGCCGGTAATTAACCGAGATGACACGTTCAACAACGGACATTGGGTGCGCAGAGCGTGAGGCTCCGACGACGTAGCGCGAGAATTATTTACATTCAGTGATACCAACATGCTCGGATCCACCGGGTTGCTCATTGCCTTCAGCGAACGCTGCGCCTACATCGGCGCATGCGCTTCACCCGTTTTTTTCACGCCTGGTTGATGAGTGTTGGACTCCTATGCTCTCAACTCTGGGCTGCGGTCCCCACTCAACCCGTCACGTTATGGCCCGGATCGGCACCCGGCGACGGTGCACCCAAAGAAACAGAGCGCGACCTCACCAAGCCGGGCGAAGGTCTAGTGGCAGGACGCAGAGTCCTTCGCTTGGGGAACGTGTGGAGTCCTACCCTGACCGTTTACAAACCTTCCCCCAATCAGGACACCGGCGCCTCGGTGCTGGTTTGTCCGGGAGGTGGCTACCACATCCTCGCGCTGGACCTCGAGGGCACTGAAGTGTGTCAGTGGCTTAATTCGATTGGCGTGACCGGAGTCCTGCTCAAATACCGGGTGCCGAGCCGGGAAGGGCGTGAAAAGCACGCAGCAGCCCTTCAGGATGCGCAGCGCGCCTTGGGTTTGATGCGGCAAAACGCCGACAGTTGGGGTTTGGATCCCCGGCGAATGGGGGTTCTAGGATTCTCAGCCGGAGGACACCTCGCGGCCGCCTTGAGTAACAACTATGACACTCGCAGCTATCCCCCAGTGGATGCGGCCGACCAGAAATCCTGTCGTCCAGACTTCACGATCCTGGTTTACCCAGCGTACCTGACCCAACCCAACAAGGCCGACACCGTGGCTCCCGAATTACCCATTTCAACCAACACACCGCCAACTTGGACCGTGATCACCCAAGACGACCCCGTTCGGGTGGAAAACGCCCTCGGCTACCTTGCAGCCCTCCAACGCAACAAGGTGCCGGTCGAATTTCACCTCTTTCCCAAGGGCGGCCACGGCTACGGCCTACGCAGGACCGAGGTCCCCGTGACCCGTTGGACCGACTCGGCTACCGAGTGGCTGCAGCAGACTGTCCTTCAGAAACGGTGATGGACTGGAGCGAAAATACCCAAGTAATCCTCCCTCTCTCAGCATCTCGGGGTTGCAAATAAACCGCAGGCGACAACTTGAGGGCTCTGCCGTACCTTCCGCGCCCGATCCATGTCGGATTCCTCCGCTTCCATCTCTGTCCGAGTGCTGACCCGTCTAGCGCAGGTAATTTACCGGCGCCATTCCTGGTTCATCGCACCGCAACTCCTCCTCGCAGCCATTTGCGTCTGGTACACCGTCGCTCGACTGGAATTCAGCGTGGACCGGAACGACCTCGTCGGATCCGACCAGGGATACCATCGGAACTTCCTGGAAATGAAACGCGAGTTTCCGAGTCAGGACGATCTGGTCGCCATCGTAGAAAGTGATCACCCGGAGAAGAACCGTCAGTTTGTGGAACGACTAGGATCCCGCCTCGATCGGGAATCCACCCAAGCTTCGCCCACCAACCTGTTCACCGATGTGTTCTACAAGGGCGACCTACCCTTAATGGGGCGCAAGGCCTTGCTCTTTGTGCCGGAGGGCGACTTGAAGGAAATGCTGAAGGCCCTCCGCAGCTTCAGACCCTTCATCGAACAATTCTCCAGGGCCACCAACCTGGCGGAGGTCTTCCATCAGGTCAGCGTGCAAATCCGCTCGGCCGACCGATCCACCAATGCGTCCAATGAATCCCTAATCGGAGCGCTTCCGGCCCTAGAACGCATCGTACAACGGTGCCGAGAAAGCATGGGGCGCCCGGGAGTCCCGCCCTCACCCGGAGTAGATGCCCTTTTCGGGGCCGGACCTGAGGCGGAACGGGCCAAGTACGTCACCTTCGACCGGGGGCGTTTATATTTGGTCAACGCCAAGGCGCGCCTAGCCACGCTCGAGGAAATCCCCACGACCTCCCAAAACTTCTGGGAACGATGGCTGGGGCGGACCCATACCAAGACACCTGAGGAACTGGAGGCCGATCTCAAGTGGCGGCAGGGAGAGTTGAACGAGGAGGCTGTCCACCGCTTCCGGGCATTGATCGCTGAGACGTCTCAGGAAGTGTCCGGAGTCAATGTGGGGCTGACTGGAGAGCCCGTGCTTGAGGTCGATGAAATGCAGCAATCCACGACGGATTCTACCTGGGCCACTCTCCTCTCACTGATCCTGTGCGGCCTGTTATTCTTAATTGGCTACAATCATCGGGGACGCCCGCAAAAGACCGTCGTTTCGTTGCTCGTTGGGCTGTGCTACACGATGGGTTACACAACTTTGGCGGTGGGCCATCTCAACATCCTGACCATCACCTTCGCGCCCATGCTCATTGGCTTGGCCATCGATTTTGGTGTCCATCTCATCAGCCGCTTTGAGGAAGAACTCAAGCAAGGCGAGACTGCGTTCATCGCCATCAGCCGAGCGGTGGTCAACACCGGACAAGGCATCTTCACCGGCTGCTTCACTACGGCAGGAGCTTTCTTCGCCATGTGTCTGACAGATTTCCGTGGCATCCAAGAGATGGGCATCATCACCGGCGGTGGCATGCTAATTTGTCTGGTCCCGATGATGACCTTATTGCCGGCGCTGTTGCTGCGGGAAAAAGGCTTGAGGCACGATGACTCCGATCCTCGGCCCGCCACGCTGAATTCTAACATTCCGATGGCACCTGACTGGCGTGAGCAGACCGAACGGTTCTGGCTCGAACGCCCCTGGTGGGTCCTGGGTGCCGGAGTAGGCCTGAGCGCAATCTGCGCGGTGTATGCGTTGCGGGTGTCCTTCGACTACAACTTGCTCAACATGCAGAGCGACGGGCTCCCTTCGGTGATCTTCGAAAAGAAATTGGTGGAAGCGGCCCGGGTGCGCAAAGACGGTGCCTCCGAGGAACGTGCGCAGGGCGTGTTGTTTGGAGTCGTGATGGTTTCCACCGTGGCCGAGGTGCCTGCGATCGAGGCCAAACTGAAGGCTCTACCGACGGTCGCCGGGGTAGACTCAATGGGCCATTACCTGAATCAGGAGTCCACCGAGCAATTGAAGCTCATTCGTGAAATTCGAGCGGAAACCCGGACGATTCACTTCCCCGATGTGGCCGACGGCCCGATGGACCTCAATAGCTTCAGTCAACGCCTCTGGGGACTCCAAGGCCTTCTGGCCCT
>CAINWP010000049.1 GCA_903854475.1 uncultured Verrucomicrobiota bacterium | reverse complement strand
TGCGCGGGTGAGGTGGAGTTTGCAGCAGAAACCCGCGATGTAGCCCGATGAGCCTCCTAGTCCGACCAGGCTCCCAAGTAGGGACCGATCTCCGAGCAGTCCGCGTGTGCCGACGCGGCTCCCAGGTAGGGACCGATCTCCGAGCGGTCCGGCTCTGCAGACTTTGTACGGTGACGATTATTTTCCCCAGGCCATTGCGTTAAAAGACAATGTTACCAAAGAAGAGGTGTTTCGAAAGTAGTCACTCTTCTCCTAACTTCACCGGGGGCAACTTCTTTCCGAACGCTATCACTGGCACGAAGCCAACAGTTTAATAAAGAATTATAAGGGACGCTGCGTTAGCATAACAGTCTCCTTGGACGATTCTCTCGAGCGAGCTATCGCAATGGGTCAATATTGAATTGAGGCAACATTGAACCTGAACATTAAACCCTTGGCCGTTGGCTCAGGGTGAGGTGGGGTGGCCGACGGGACTCGAACCCGCAACGACCAGAATCACAATCTGGGGATCTACCATTGATCTACGACCACCAACCGGTTGTTACGTTATGCAGGGGATCCCCCCATCGTCAAGCCGTACGCATCGGTCGTTCGCAATTAAAAATGGGACCTCCCCAAACCGATCTCGGTTGAAGCGGCTCAGTTGAGCCAAAATCTCTGCCGTCCAAATCGAGGATCACCCCTGCAGAAGACGGACTTCGAGGGTGTGGCGCCGTCAGACGCAGCGGCGATCCATGCGGTTAGTCTTCGTGCGACTGCAGATAGGGAATAGTCAGTGGACCAAGGGGAAGGACCGCGACGCGTGCTCCGGGACCGTAACGGAGAAGAGCGGTCCGAACGGTCTCGCCGATGTCTGAACAGGGTTCTAGATGTGCTCTTCGCAGCAAGTCGTTCGGTAAGCTCGAATGCACTAAGACCCGAGCCTTGCTCTGAACGACGCCCTGAAGTTGGGCCTGCCACTGTTCCGGTTGCGAAAATCCCGGTGTTGCTAATCGGGCCAGGACCCCCTCGATGGAGGATTCCTCCCGCAGCAACAGATCGTAAGGGCTTCCTGTGGGAATTCCGTCGGAACACTCCGCTGCGAGGATGATGGTTCCGCCCTGGCGGACAATCCGAGCCGCCGCAGACATGCCTTTGACTCCCTGATACAAATTCTGGTCCAGCGGGAATCCCGAATTAGTGGTAACGACCACCTCGAATGGGGCATCGACTGGTTGCATGGCCGACTGCCGCACGGTTTCGCGTCCGGCTCGGTGGGCCGTGGCGAGTTCCCCAGCGAAGACACCAGTGATCTCCTTCCGATCGTTCAGTGTGACATTGAGCAGAAAACTGGGACCTACGCGCTGGGCGATTTCCAGCATCTCTTCCCACACTGGATTCCCCTCGCAGTGGCCAAAACTGGCCTTGGGGTTTTCCAAATTCTGAGCCCCATGGTTGCTCATGACGGTGTCCACATGTGCCACGCCCGGCATGATGCCTTTCGGGCCACCGCTGAATCCTGCGAAGAAATGAGGTTCGATGAACCCCGTGACGATGCGGACATCGGCTTCCACACAGTGTCGATTAATCCACGCTGGAACGCCGGTTCGTGTTGTTCCGAGGGCGACACACGCGTCGTGGTTGAAGGGTTCATGGTTGAGAACCCTCCAGTTCGCCACCACTTCAGGCGTGAGCAGGTGCTCCAATTCTTCTTGGGTGCAGGGTCGGTGGGTGCCCAGTTGGCAGAGCAGGGTGACCTGATCTCGTTGCACTCCGGCCCTTTCCAAATAGGCAAGAAGCCATGGAATCAGCCGATCGTTGGGGGTGGCCCGAGTGATGTCTGTGAATAGAATGCAAATGCGACAACCCGGCTTGAGCCACTCTTGCAATGGAGAGGCGCCGATTGGGGCTTCCAACGCTGCCAGCACGGAGGCGTGTTCGTCCCGAAGGGGCGGTTTCGAGCGCGGTTCGATCACCGTTGTGGCATCATCGGGGAACGTCACAGGAAGCCATCCGCGTCCGTAGGCCAGGGGAACCATCATCGCGGGGCAGTCAACCGGGCTTTCCTTGGAAGGAAACATGAAAAACAAAGTTTTTTTTAAAAATTTGTTGCTCCCACCAAGAACCAGCTCTAGTTTTTGGGTGTCTGAAGTCCGTCTGCGTTGAAGTTTTCCTTCCCCGCAGCTTCCCCAAGTCAACATTCCCGCGGCCCTTACTTCTGTCGCATTTCTGGGACCGGACTTTTCCGACATACCATAGCGCATGAGCAATCAGCAATCGCCGGAGGAATCTGTTCCCCGGTCTCAGGAGCCCAATCCGGCTCCTTCGCCATCACCGCAACCGGCCCACAGTCCCGATTCGGGTGACTCTCGCCCCAGCGGAGGAGATACCTCTGGTTTTCAGGGGAATCCCCAGCAGGGCGGGCCGCAAGGTCAACAAGGCCATCAAGGCACCTTCCGTCCGGGCGGCGGCCAAGGTGGCTTCCGTCAAGGAGGCGGTGGCGGTGGACGTCGTCATGGCGGTCACCATCAGCGACATGGTGGCCATCAGGGGCAGCGCCACAATCAGGGAGGTGGCGGCGGCGGACAGGGTGGCGGCGGCAATCGCGGTTACAACCAAGGTGGTAACCAAGGCAATCAGGGTGGCAACCAAGGCGGCCAGGGTGAAAACCGGGGTGAAAACCGGGGAAACAATCTTCCTCAGCCGCAGGGCGAACTGGTCATCATGGAAGGCTGGCTCGAGATGTCCGAAAAAGGTTTTGGATTCTTGCGTTCCTCGAAGGGGAATTACGCGCCAAAGCCCACCGACGTGTTCCTTACGCCCGATTCCATTAAGCGTATGGCTCTCCGGGAGGGCTGTCAGGTCAAGTGCTCGGTGAATCCGCCGCATCGGGGCAGCAGCCCTCAGATGCGCGAGGTGATCGAAGTCAATGGCAAGTCCTACCAGGACTATTTGCACGCCATGCGCTTTGAGAATCTCACCACCATCGATCCGATCGACAAGTTTCAGCTGGAGACCACGCCGGATAGCCTCGAGACCCGCATCATCGATCTCGTGACGCCCATCGGCAAAGGGACCCGCGGTCTGATCGTTGCGCCCCCGCGCACCGGCAAGACCACGATCCTCAAGCAGATTTGCAACGCCATCACCACCAACCATCCCGAGGTTTACTGCATGGTCTTGCTCATTGATGAGCGGCCCGAGGAAGTCACCGACTTCCAGCGCAGCGTGAAGGCCGAAGTGGTGGCTTCCAGCAACGACCAGGACTTGGAGACCCACGTGCGCCTGAGCCGGTTGATGATCGAGCGTTGCCGTCGCATGGTAGAGGCAGGCAAGGATGTCTTCGTCCTGCTCGATTCCATCACCCGCGTGGCCCGAGCCTACAATTCTGTCCATGGCGGCTCTGGCCGGACCATGACCGGTGGTGTCGACGCCCGCGCCCTAGAAATTCCGCGTAAGATGTTCGCTTCGGCCCGCAAGGTCGAGGAGGGGGGCTCGCTGACCATTCTAGCCACCGCGCTGGTGGATACGGGAAGCCGCATGGATGAGCTGATTTTCCAGGAGTTCAAGGGCACCGGTAACATGGAGCTCATTCTGGATCGGAAGCTCTCCGAGCGTCGCATCTATCCGGCCATCGACATTCCCAAGTCGGGAACCCGTAAGGAAGAGAAGCTCTTTGCGCCCAACCAGATCGATGCCATCCGCAAGCTACGGCGCATGATGACCGATCTCCAGCCGGTGGAAGCCATGGAGACCCTTATCGCCGCTCTCAAGAAGCATAAGACCAACGCAGAACTTCTGGCCAAGTTGGGCTGATCGGGGACGACGATCCCTCAATACCGGATCCGGCTTAGGTTAGATCCGAACGCAAAACGCCCCAACCTATTGGTTGGGGCGTTTTGCTTAGAGGGCCTGTACAAGGCCTCCCGGGGAGTTAAGCCTTCGGCAGCAAGTCGGCCACCAAGGACTTCTCCTCCTTTAGTTCATTCTCTGTCGCCGTGATCTTGGAGCGGCTGAATTCGTTGATGGGCAGGCCTTGGATGATCTCCCACCGCTGGCCGTCGCTGCGGGTCGGGTGGCTGAAGATGAGCCCCTTCTCGATCCCGTAGTCGCCCTGGGAGCAGACGGCGACGCTGAAGCTGTCGTCGGGATGGGTTGGTGTGGTCAGGGCCCGCACGGTGTCGACCACAGCATTGGCGGCCGAAGCCGCCGAACTGAGTCCACGCGCCTCGATGATGGCTGCGCCGCGCTTTTGAACTGTTGGGATGAACGAGTCTTTGAACCAAGCCTCGTCGTTGATGACATCCGTCGCGGCGTGGCCGGCGATGCGTGCCTGATAGAAATCGGGATACATCGTTGAGCTGTGGTTGCCCCAGATGGCGATGTTGGAAACCTGATCGACGCGCACACCGGCCTTCTTGGCCAACTGTGTCTTGGCGCGGTTCTGGTCAAGCATGGTCATCGCGAACCAGCGGTCCGAACCAATCTCCCGCGCCGCATTCATGGCGATGAGGCAGTTCGTATTGCAGGGGTTGCCGACGACCAGCGTGCGGATGTCCGACGCCGCGTTGCGCTGGATGGCCTGACCCTGACCGGTGAAGATCTTGCCGTTGATGCCGAGCAGGTCTTTGCGCTCCATGCCTTGCTTGCGGGGCACGCTGCCCACGAGCAGGGCCCAGTTCACACCGCGGAAGCCTTCGTCGAGGCTGGAGGTCGGAACCACGCCCTGGAGCAGAGGGAAGGCGCAGTCGTCGAGTTCCATCACCACGCCGCTGAGGGCCTTGAGTGCGGGTTCGATTTCGATCAGATGGAGGATGACCGGTTGAGCGGGTCCGAACATCGCGCCAGAGGCGATGCGGAACAGGAGGGAGTAGCCAATTTGACCGGCAGCGCCGGTGACAGCGACACGGATGGGAGCGTTCATTGAGCGAGGCTGACAGTGGACTGAATCGATCGCGAAGGCAAAATGCAAAGAGTCAGCACGGCGCGATAGCACCCTCGGGTGACGGTTGGGCGAGTGAAGTGACCCCGACCAACGGAGCCATGAGCAGTGCGAGGCGGGTGCCAAGGAAGGACCCGGCCATGAAAGGACATAAGACACTCCGCAGAACGGGAGATCCGCAGGCAGCGGGGAGTGGATGGCAGCACGCCGATCCGGGAGATTTGTTAGGAGACAAAATATCTCCGAAGCCACCGATTACCTGTGACGTTGGTCTGTGACGCTGGTAATTGGGGCCTCAAGCAACGAGGCCTCTACTTTTCCATCGTGAATCCCAGTCCCTTGCGCACCGGAAATGGATCGGCGACTGTTGCTTTTCATTGTTCCAAAAAATCCCGTGAAAACCCGTTCCGCCCTAAGCTGTCTGATGATGTCGGTCTTCGTTCTAGCGATGTCCGTCCACGCCGCCGACACGTCGTTCAAGCCATCAGGTGCCAAGACTTCTAAGCCGGATTTGCTGGGGCAGACACGCACTGAGTTGCAGGATTCCCGCGGACAAAAGGTGGGCGAAGCCATCACGACCAAGCCGAATCTTTTGGGTGATACCCACACAAAGGTCCGCGACTCCTCGGGCAAAACTCTGGGTGAGGCAGTCACCCGAAAGCCGAATTCCCTGGGTGAGTCCAAGACGACCTTTAAGGATCCCAACGGTCATCGCTTGGGAGAGGCTGTGACCACCAAGCCCAATCTTCTAGGCCAGACCAAGACCACCTTCAAGGACACCAGTGGCCGTATGCTGGGCGAAGCTGTGACCACCAAGCCCGGTCTTTTGGGCGAGTCCAAGACGATCATCAAAGGCGGAACCCCGTGGAATCCCGGGACTACCTCCAGTAAATCCTCTGCGACAATGCCGTCGACCAACAAAAGGTGAGGTTTGCTCGCCAAATTAGAATTGGGCTGATAGCTTCTTGAGCGAAATAACGGGAAGAAAATCACCGGAAGAAAGTAGCGAAAACCTGAGCAAATCCGTCATTGGCTTCAGGATCATCAAAATACCGCTTGATCCGCGAGCCATCACTCGTAAGCTCTCCGCTCTTTCGTCCTATCGAAAAGGTCCAGTTTTATGCGTCGTCCGAAGGGAATCAAAACCAAGAAGTCCGTCTCTAAGCGGTTCAAAATCACCGCGAGCGGCAAGGTGCTCACCCAGCACGCCGGAAAGCGCCACCTGCTCTCCAGCAAGAACGCCAACCGGCGGCGTCGTCTGGGAACTGCGAAGCTTGTACACAAGACCGACGTGTACAAGATCAAGGCATGTCTGCCGTTCTCTCACTGAACACCCCAACTTTTTAACCGCTTACTTCCATGCGCGTCACTAACGCTCCCGCTTCTCGCAAACGTCGTAAAAGGATGCTCAAGCTGGCGAAAGGCTTTCGCCTACGCCGCAGCAGCCATTACCGGTACGCCAGCGATGCCGTCGATCACGGCATGCAGTACTCGTACCGCGATCGCAAGACCAAGAAGCGGACCTTCCGCTACCTCTGGCAGATCCGCATCAATGCGGCCGCCCGTGCTGCTGGTCTGACCTACAGCCGCTTCATGGAAGGCCTCAAGGCCGCCGGATGCTCCCTCGACCGTAAGGTTTTGGCTGACCTCGCTGCGACCGACGCCAGCGCTTTTCTTAAGCTCGTCGAAGTGGCCCAGGCCGCCCTCAAGAGCAAGCCCGGCGCGACGATCAAGGCTGTTGCGACGATCAATGCCGTTGCGGCTTGAGCATCCGCTCGGCGTAACCAGAGATCCACTCCACTGGAAATCCCAAGGCGGGCGCCCTTTTGACAAAGGTCGCCCGTTTTTTTTCACCGGCTTTTGTTTGGCAAAGTCCCAGGGCTCTCCTAGCCCAGGGATCTCTTCGGAATCCCGCCCCTAGCAAACAAGCTCCCCCGAACAGTCCTCCCGCCATGTCCCTGCAAGAACGCCTTCCCGCTATCCTCGCCGCCGCGCAGCAAGAACTTCGGGCCGCGCCAGACCTCTCTGCCCTCGATCGGGCCAAGGGCCGATTTCTCGGAGCCGACGGTGCATTCACGGCTCTGATGAAGGAATTGGGTTCGCTGCCCAAGGAAGAGCGCCCACTGGCGGGCAAGGCAATCAACGCTGCCAAGCAGGAGTTGGAGGCCGTTCTGGCCGAGGTGCGCAGCGTCTTAGAACTCAAGGCGGCACTGCCGAAAGATCCGGCCGATTTCACGTTGCCGGGCCGTCGCCGTCCGTTGGGTCACCTGCATCCCTTGACCCAGGTGACCGACTCGATCGTCCGTGCCTTTCGCAAACTGGGCTTCGCGGTGGCAGATGGTCCTGAGATCGAGGATGAGGTCCATTGTTTCGATGCGCTCAATACGCCGAAGGATCATCCCGCACGCGACGCTCAAGACACCTTCTTCCTAGATACCGCCGAGCGCCCACTGCTGCGGACACACACCAGCTCCGTCCAGATCCGGGTCATGGAAAAGACCCCGCCTCCGATTCGCATCGTCGTGCCGGGCCGTGTCTTCCGTCGCGACAACGCCGATGCCACGCACAACCCGACCTTCCACCAGATCGAAGGTCTCTACGTGGACCGCAATGTCACGGTGAGCGACCTCAAGGGCACCGTCGAGGCGGTGTTCAAGGAAGTTCTGGGCGATGACGTGAAACTGCGCTTCCGCCCCCACTACTTCAGCTACACCGAGCCGAGTTTGGAGATCGATTTCACCAACGCCCTCGTCCGCAAGTTGGGCAAGGAGTGGTTGGAGATTGCCGGCTGCGGCATGGTGCATCCGCAGGTGTTCGAGAACGTGGGTTACGACCCCGAGGTGTGGAGCGGATGGGCCTTTGGCTTCGGCATCGAGCGCATCGCCATGCTGTGCTACGGCATCACTGACATTCGCCTCCTCTACGAAAACGACGTACGTTTCCTGAAGCAGTTCTGAAGTCCCCATCCAGCCCGAGTCGCCTCCGTCTCTACCTTTTTTGCCCATGAAAGTGACCCTCAACTGGCTCCGCAATTATGTGGACTTCAACGGGACCCCGGAAGAACTCACCGAGCGTCTCACGCTGCTGGGTCTCGAGGTCGAAGGCGTTGAGCGCCTGACCGGCCAATTCGACGGCGTGGTTGTGGCTCAGGTTCTCTCCCGCGACAAACATCCCAACGCCGACAAGCTCTCCGTCTGTCGGGTCGCCGATGGTCAGGGTGAGCGTCAGATCGTTTGCGGCGCACAGAACTTCAAGGCGGGAGATAAGATTCCGCTCATTCTTCCCGGAGCCTCGTTGCCCTTGAAGGCTGGCGACACCCAACCCTTCACCATCAAGGTCGGCAAGATCCGCAGTGTGGAATCCCACGGCATGATGTGTTCCCACGAGGAGTTGGGCATTGATCCGGAGGCTATCGGTCATCGCCGCGAAGACGGTCTGCTCATCCTGCGCGAGGATGCGACGGTGGGTCAGCCGCTGGCCGCCTATCTGGGACTTTCAGGCAGCGATGTGGTGTTCGATCTCGAGGTCACCCCCAATCGTCCGGACCTCAACTCGGTGATTGGCATCGCCCGCGAAATCGCCGCCGTGACGGGCAACCCTCTGCGGTTGCCTCAGGTAACCTTGCCCGAGACCCAAGGGGATTCGGCTTCCATCCGACTCGAGGCCACTGAGTTGTGCCCGCGCTATACGGCTCGGGTGATTCGTGGCTTAAAGGTTGGACCGAGCCCGGCGTGGTTGCGTTCGACCCTCGAAAAGGTAGGGCTGCGCAGCATTAACAACGTGGTGGATGTGTCGAACTACGTGATGCTGGAGACGGGGCAACCGTTGCACACGTTTGATCTTCGACGCATTCAGGCCAATGCGGCCGGTGTTGCAGAAGTAGTGATCCGCCGAGCCTCCGACGGTGAGAAGTTCACGACCCTCGATGGTCGCGAGCACACGCTCAAGCCGGACAACTTGCTCATCGCCGATGCCGCAGGCGGCATCGCCCTGGCAGGCATCATGGGCGGGCTCCATTCAGGCATCCAAGACGATACCACCGATGTGCTTATCGAGTCGGCCTACTTCACTCCGACGGGCATTCGTCGGACCTCGAAGTCGTTGGCTTTGCGCTCCGATGCGAGCTACCGCTTTGAGCGCGGAGCCGATATCCAGGCGGCCGTGTCGGCGGGCCGTCGTTGCGTTCAACTTTTGCTAGAAGTCGCGGGCGGTACCGTATTCGGCGCGGCTGTCGACGCCTTCCCGAACCCGCCTCAAGTCAAAGAACTAACGCTGAGACACGATCGTGCTCGGGTCGTTCTGGGGGTAGAGATTCCCTCCGAAACTCAGGCTCAATTCCTCTCCGGGCTCGGCATCGAAGAAGTGGGGCAGGGCAGTCGGAGCGGATCGGCAACCTCCGTGTGGCGTGTGCCGTCGTGGCGCGTGGATCTCAAGCGCGAGGTGGATTTGGTGGAAGAAGTGGCCCGGCTTTTCGGGGTCGATCGCATCCCGTCCACAACGCCCCGGGGCGCAGTGGGAGCGCATCCCTTCGATGCCACCTACGACCGTTTTGCTGAGGTTCGGCGCATCCTAACAGGTCTGGGTCTCGACGAGGCTCAAGGTCAGACGCTCATTTCCGACACGGCCGCGCGGTGGGTCTCTCCGGACGTGGTCCTCTTGGCTAACCCCCTGAGCAGCGACATGAACGCCTTGCGACCCTCGTTGCTGCCAGGGCTTCTCGATTCGCTCAATCACAACCTCAGCCGTCGCAATGGCGATGTGCAGTTGTTCGAAATGGGCCGGGTTTTCAGCCTGCAGAACGGCGTGGCCCGTGAAGGGTGGCGCGTGGCCATTGCACTGACCGGTGCCCGAGATCCCCGCTTCTGGTCCGGGGCTGACCGGGATGCCAAGGCCGATGTCTATGATCTCAAGGGCTTGGTCGAAGAACTCATCGAGCGGCTCGGTCTCCGCGGCGTGGTCTATGCGCGCCGCCCGGAGAGCTCCGCGCTGATGCTCGAGTCGGCCTCGGTTACCCTCGGCGGCAAACTGCCTTTGGGTCAATTGGGTCAACTGCTGCCGACGTTGGCCAAGCGGTACGACTTACGGGATGCGGTCGTGCTGGCAGAACTCGACCTCGATATCCTTCTGGCCCGCGGAAATTCAGCCCGGAGCTTCAAGCCCCTGGCCGCCTTCCCGGCGATCCAGCGCGATGTGGCGATGATCGTGCCTGAGGCAACCACTCACGAAGCAGTCCTGGCCGCGGTCAAGCAGGCCAAGCCGAACAACCTCGAGGCGGTGGAACTCTTCGATGTCTTCCGTGGCAAGCACGTGCCCGAGGGACACAAGAGCCTGGCCTATTCGTTCACCTATCGGGCGGCCGACCGCACCTTGAAGGACGAAGAAGTCCAAGCCGCCCACGACCGCCTCGTCGGCGTGTTCCAATCGGCCCTCGGCGCCACCCTGCGCGCCTGAGTGCCCGGGACCGTCGGGTTACCCGCCTTCGGAAGAAACGGGAAGAACAGGGTGGCATCGATGGGTTCCTGGAGTGAGTGAGATGGGTGCTCGAGATTCATGGGCTGAAATTGATGCTGCGAGGACAGGGGCGTTCTGATTGGTTCTCGCCATGTCCAAGACTCCAGATGTCCGCTGGCGTCAGCGTTTCCAGAGCTTCGGCAAGGCCTTCTCTCAGTTGGCGGCGGCAGCCGAGTTGGCGAAGCAGAGGCGGCTGTCGGATTTGGAACAGCAGGGGTTGATCCAAGCCTTTGAGTTCACCCATGAACTGGCGTGGAACACGCTCAAGGATTTCCTGGAATCGCGCGGCACTGGCCCTCTTTACGGGTCCAAAGACGCCACTCGCGAGGGTTTTGCCAAGGGATTGATCGTCGACGGTGACGAATGGATGGCGATGATTCAGGCCCGCAATCGCAGCAGTCACACTTACAACGAAAAGACCGCACAAGAAATTGCGGCTGCAATCCTGGGGAGTTTCGTTCCGAGATTTGAGGAATTCCGTCGCCGGTTTTCCGAGTTGGAGGCGTTGGAACCATGACCTCGATGCACGGATTGACCGGAAGAACGCTAAGCCTCATCGCGGAGGTCTTGGCGCGGTTTCCCGAGGTAGAAAAGGCGGTGCTCTTTGGATCCCGGGCCAAGGGTACCCACAAATCGGGATCGGATATCGATCTCTCGCTCGAGGGTGAAGCGCTCGAGTGGCGATCTGTCGGTAGAATCTACGATGCACTCGATGATCTGCTGCTGCCGTATCGCTTCAGCCTGATTCGATTTGACCGGAACCTCGACCCGGACGTGGCAGCCCACATTGAACGGGTGGGGGTTTGCCTCTTTCAACGCCGGGCTCTCCAAGAAGAACCTGTTAACGATTGATCCTTGGATCCTTCGCCTTGCCGGAGTGTCCGTTGTTTCGGTGAGGGGCGGAGGTCCTCCGCCGCAGGCGCAGGGCGTTGCCGATGACGATGAGGTCCGAAAGGCCCATGGTCAGGGCACACACCACGGGGCTCAGGTATCCCAGGGCCGCCAGCGGCACGGCGGCGGCGTTGTAGAAGAACGCCCAGAACAAGTTCTGGTGGATGGTTCGCAGGGTTCGATCGGCGAGATTCAAGGCCTCGACCACCGCGGCCAAATCGGGTCGCAGCAGAACAATGTCGGCGGCCTCGCGGGCTACGTCGGAGGCCTTGGCGACGGCGATGCCCAAGTTGGCCGCAGCCAGTGCTGGCGAATCGTTGATGCCGTCTCCCACGAAGGCCACCTGAAGCCCCCGGGCTTGAATTTCGCCCAGGATCCGCACCTTGTCCTCGGGTCGGCATTCGGCACGCACCCGTTCCGGCGGGATGCCCACGGCCTTGGCCACGGCCTGACACGTGGGGCCGGTGTCGCCTGAGATGAGCCACGTCTCCGTCCCCTGCGCCTGCAGGCGTCGGACCACCTCGGGCGAGTCTGGGCGGACGGCATCACCGATGTGCAGAATTCCCAGCAGGACGCCGCCTTCGGCCAGCAACAGCGCGCTGTGTCCGCCTTCGGATGCTTGTTGCAAACAGGCCTCGGCCTCGCCGCTCAACGGGATCCCTAACGACCGCATCCAACCCACCGACCCCAACCTCAGGGGAGAGCCTGGATTGCTCCCGGCTGCGAGTGCCTCGATGCCTTGAGCGCGGAGTTCCCGCCACGAGATCAGAGCCGGTAGGCTGTGCCCAGAGGTTGGGGAGGCATCCCGCAATCCCTTGTCCGCTGCGCTCACGGCCCGCGAGACTGGATGTTGGGATCGATCGGCCAGAAGCCCGGCCAGTGCGGGCAGTGGAATGGATCGGAAATTTTCCGGCCGGAGGTCTTCCCATCGGGTGATGGAGGGATGACCGGCCGTGAGAGTGCCGGTCTTGTCGAAAGCCAAGGCTGAGATGCGCCCGGTTTTTTCGAGTGCCACCGCGTCCCGGATGAGGATGCCGCGTCGGGCGGCGGCATTGATGCCGGCC
Source organism: uncultured Verrucomicrobiota bacterium (assembly GCA_903854475.1). Classification (GTDB taxonomy): domain Bacteria; phylum Verrucomicrobiota; class Verrucomicrobiia; order Limisphaerales; family UBA9464; genus SXXZ01. The sequence goes on along the minus strand of CAINWP010000049.1, from coordinate 13,068 downwards.
ATCAGAGCCACCGGTGTGGCCAACCCCATGGCACAGGGACAGGCCACGATGAGCACCGAACAGAAGGCCGAAATAGCATCGCTCATGGGGGACAGGCTCGCCTGAGGGTGCCAGAGTAGGGGACTCAAGAAAGATTGCCAGTGGCGGAGCGTCTCGGGAGCCCAGGCCCAGGCCGCTGCTGCCAGGCAAGCGATGATCACCACCACGGGCACGAAGACCGAGCTGACCCGGTCGGCCAGGCGTTGAATGGAAGCCCGGCTGGACTGCGCCCGTTCCACCACCGCGGCGATGCGGGCCAGGGTGGTGTGTTGGCCGGTGGCACCGACTCGGACGAGCACGCTTCCCTCCAAGTTGATGGATCCGGCCAAGAGTGACGCTCCGGAAGATTTGCGCACGGGCATGGCTTCCCCGGTCAGCAGGGATTCGTCTGCCGAGGAATCCCCTTCCAGCACGACCGCATCGACCGGGATATGGTCTCCGGGTTTGATGCGAAGGCGGTCCCCGGTTCGCAGTTGGGCGACGGGGGTTTCGACCTCGTGTCCTGCTGAGTCCAATCGTCGGGCCGCGGTAGGAGCCAACTCCATCAACGCTCTCAGAGCATTTCCGGCCTTGGAGCTCATCCGGGCTTCCAGTGCATGGCCCACGCTGATGAGCGTCAGGATGCTGACCGACTCCGCGAAGAAGAGGTGGGCGTGGCTCTGGGTGAAAAACAGCCACAGGCTCCAGAAGTAGGCGCTCGACGAACCCAGTGACACGAGGGTGTCCATATTGGAGCGGCCGACCCGCAACTGCCGCCAGGCCCCGCGATAGAATCGCCACCCCACCCCCGCTTGGACCGCGCTCGCCATCACCAACGACAGGGTTTGAAAGCTCCGTTGCATTCCCCAGCCCCCGAGCCAATCGCCTGTCAGCAGCAACAGCGTGGCGGGAACACCCAGCCAAAGGGCCATCGTCCAGGGATTGGATGGGGTGTTCCCCGGGGGCGATCCGGCAGTGGAGGGCGATTCGGGGCCCTCGGCCAAGCAGGCCTGGTAACCCGCCCGTTTTACCGCCTCGGTCAACCGTGCGGGTTCCGGAGCCTGACCGGGCATCCAGTAAGTCCGTGCCATGGCACTGCGGAGGTCCACCACGGCCCGGGAAACTCCCGGCACGCCTTGGAGGGCTTCGGTGACCGATCGAACGCAATTTCCGCAATCCATACCCTCAATCCGTAACTCGGTGAGGGTGCCCAACGGAGGTGGCGGTGTGGAGCGGGGTCGAAAACTAATTCCCTCTGGACCCATGCCCACAGCCTCAGTCGAGTTCTTCCGACAGAACAATGAGAAATAACAACCTGCCTTCAGTGAAAGTTACTGGATCGAACAACAGACGTGCTGCCGATGTCCGTATCGCATAGTTTTGTTTAGCCACGGATGATTGACGTCCCGTCACCCTCTGAAGATCCCCTGGAACTGCTGCCGCAATCCCTGCGCCAACGGCTGGGATCGTGTCGCAAGTTGCGATGTCTCTCGTCTCGAAATTTTCGCGAGGTCTACCTGGTCGAGGACTCGCTCGGTTCCTGGCGAGTGTTTAAAATTGCCCGTCAGTGCGATTCCGAAACGCTGGTCCGCTTCCAGCAAGTGCGCGAAGCCCTCAAGGGCCTCTCCGCCGAGGTCGGAGTGTTACCGGTTCTCGATTATGGTCTGGAGCCGGTCCATGGAATTGCTTGGGAAGAGCTGCCGCTGGCGGACTCGGTGGACTCGAAGCCGGTGGTGTTTGAGAACTATTCACCGGTAACCGTGGCTGTGGGCGCTTCGGGCACGACGGCAGTCGCGGCCAAGACCGCCTTGCCGGTGGTTCAAGCCCTCGCATTCCTGCATCGTCGAGGTTTGGCCCATGGCGATGTCAAACCCGCCAACGTGCTCCAACTCCAAGGGCGTTGGGTTCTGGCTGATTACGACACCGTGGTCGCGGTCCATGAGGTCGTGGCCATCACCGTATCCACCGAGGGGTATAGCCCGCCGGGAACGAGTGAGGGGAGTGGGCGAGATCTCTACGCGCTCGGAAAGTCCATTTACGAGCTGTGGAGCGGAAACACCCGCTTAGAATTCCCTTCGTTGCCGTCGCGCCTGACGGGCGTCGGTCTTTGGAGACCTGAAGATCGCCTGATGAATCACCTCATCGAGGCGCTGTGCCATCCGATGGGAATGAATCGATTGCGGGAACTGGGCGTGGTGCAGGCGGTCCTTGAGGCGGTGGAATCGGGAGACGCAGCACGAATGTCCCGTGCCGAGGCGCTCCTGCGGCCCCCTGGCAACCGAGCGGTGAGGTGGGGCGTTGGTGTCGTATTTTCTGGGGTCCTGTTGTGGTTCATCCTCCTTCAGTGCGGATGGTTGCCTCGGTTGCCTGTTTTCAAGGTCCTGGGCGCGTTGGTCTCAACCGTGCCTGAAGGCGAACCGACGGAGGGACTCGTGGCGTATTATCCCCTGGATGGAGACGCTCAAGACCACAGTGGCCGGGGTCATCATGGCACCCTCTTCGGAGTGTCCTGGGCCGCCGACGCCTCCAAGACGCCTTCCCGCGCGGCGCATTTCAATGGAGAGGCCGGCATTAGCATTCCGGAGTTTCCGGAATCGGAGACCAATGCCTTTTCGACGGTATTGTGGGTGCTCGCACAGCCGACCAACCGCGGAAAGATCGCCACCCAAGGCAAGCTCTTGATCAAGGATCGAGGCGTTGGAGATCGAGATTCACCCGGGCGTCAATGGACGCTGGCCCTGGATCAGGGTGTCGTTAAAAGCGAGGTCTGGGTCCATTCTGAAGGAGAAAGCAACAGGATGTGCTCCCAGTATATCCCCCTCGATTACTTGGGAAACACTTGGATCCACCTGGTCCAGACTTGGGACGGGCGTCGCTTGGAATTGTGGATCGACGGCGAACGGAGGGACTCCACGTCTGCGGAGGGGGCTTTGGCTTTAGGCGATTCGCCGGTCCGAATCGGCTGGGATCAATACTTCTTCTTTCAGGGCGATATCGACGAAGTGCGAATTTATGACCGCGCCCTTTTCGATGACGAGGTCCGAGGACTGTTCCGCCTGGGTCTGCGAAGAGCCCTGCAGCAGTGGTGGGCTAGGTTGTTGGGCGGCTGATACGATGGGGGGTTGCTGGACCCTCCAAGCTAGACCATCCTCCGCGGCGTGACCCTCTGTTTTGCCATTGCGTGCCGCGCTCTTCAAATCCGTTGTCACGGTGTCGCTTGGGTGGTGTTGATGAGCCTTTGTTCCGTGGCCCTCCAAGCCGGAACCGCACCCACGTCGGAACCGCGCGTGGATTTCAACCGACAGATTCGTCCTATTTTCTCGGAACATTGCTTTGCCTGCCACGGCCCGGATGAGGGCAAACGCAAGGCCGGGTTACGCCTCGATCGTCAGGAAGACGCCTTTCAAACGCTCAAATCTGGCCAGCATGCCTTGGTCGCTGGTCAGCCCGAAAAGAGCACCCTCGTCGAGCGGATCCTGACGAAGGATCCCGACGAGATCATGCCGCCACCCAAGCATGGAAAGCCCCTCTCGCCCGCTCAGATTGAACTCCTCCAGCAATGGGTGCGACAAGGAGCTGGCTGGCAACAGCACTGGTCGTTCATCGTGCCCACGGCTCCGGAATTGCCTCGAGTTCAAGATGGCAAGTGGGCCCGCAATGCCATCGATACCTTCGTCATGGCTCGATTGGAGTCCGAAGGGCTCAAGCCTAATCCGGAGGCCGACTCGGTTAGCTTGCAGCGCCGTGTCACCCTCGACCTCACCGGTTTGCCTCCCACTGTGGAGGAGGTTGACGCCTTCCTCGCCGATAAGCGTTCGGATGCGTATGAGCGTCTCGTCGATCGTCTGATGGATTCCCAGCATTACGGAGAGCGTGTCGGCCAGAACTGGCTTGATTTAGCGCGCTACGCCGACACGAGCGGATACCACTTCGATGGCGTCCGGTTCATGTGGTTATGGCGGGACTGGGTGATTGATGCCTTCAATGCCGACAAGCCCTTCGACCAATTTACCGTCGAGCAGTTGGCGGGCGATCTCTTGCCCAATCCTTCCGTCAGTCAGCGGGTGGCCACTGGTTTCGTGCGCAATAACATGACCAATGACGAAGGTGGCGCCGATCCGGACGAGTACCTCAACAAGTACGTGGTGGATCGGGTCAACACCGTGGGGGCCACCTTTATGGGGTTGACCGTGGGCTGCACCGAGTGCCACGACCACAAGTACGATCCCATTAGCACCAAGGAATTTTACCGGCTGTACGCGTTCTTCCACAACGTCCCGGAAAAGGGGCTCGATCGCATCCGCACCGACAACCCGCCACCGCGCCTGCCGGTGCCGACGTCCGATCAGGCCGCTCGGTTCGTGGAGGCCGATTTCGCTCTCAAGGATGCCGAGAAAACCCTCCAGGACCGGAACAACGAATTGGGCGAGACTCAGGAGAAATGGGAGCGAGAACTGGGCGAGAAGACTCCAGTGCTGGCGTCGAACCACGGCCTGACGGTCCGGTGGAATTTCGATGGCGCCCTAGATCAGGCAGTCGCTTGGAAAGGAACCAACGCGCCGGAGTTTGCTGATGCCCGCTTGGGTAAAGCATTGAAGCTCGATGGCAAGGCCCATGCCGAGACCGCTTCGCGCTCGGACTGGGGGCGCACCAACGCCTTCGCGGTGGCCGCATGGGTCCGGCTCCAAGGCGATGGCGCCGTCTTGAGCCAAATGGAAAAAGGTCCCGGATACCGCGGGGTGGACCTACTCATTTCAGATCGACGCCTCCAAACCCACCTCATCCATGCTTGGCCCGAGGACGCCATCAAGGTCCGCACCAAAGAACAGTTGGCTCAGAACCAGTGGCTTCATGTTGCAATGAGTTACGATGGATCGGCCAAGGCCTCCGGCGTTCAACTCTTCGTCAACGGAGTGCGCAAGGATCTGGAAACCGAGAAGGACCAACTCAAGGGATCCTTCGCCACTCAAGAACCCCTTCGCATCGGCTCCCGCAACGGAGAGTCTTTCTTGACCGGGCAGTTGGATGACTTGCGGATTTATTCTCGGACGCTCACCGCCACCGAGGCGGTATCACTCACCTTTGAGGGTTATGCGGCGATTGTGGCCAAGTCGCGGGGCCAGCGCTCCGACGAAGAACGCAGTGAGTTAGCTCGATTCTACCGCGAAAACCATGCGGTCGATTTCCTGCGGGCCGAGAAGGCGCTGGCCCAGGCACGCCGCAACAAGGACGCTTTCTATTCCAAGATTCCGACCACTCTCATCATGGAGGAGTTGGATCCCCCTCGGGAGACGTACGTGTTGGTTCGGGGTGACTTCCGCACGCGAGGGGAACGGGTGCATCCGGGGACTCCCTCCTTCCTGCCATCGCTGCCGGCCGGTCCGACTAACCGCCTGGCGTTGGCCCGTTGGTTGGTTTCCAAGGAGCACCCGCTCACGGCCCGAGTAACGGTTAATCGCTACTGGGGAATGCTCTTCGGCACAGGGTTGGTCAAAACGGCCAACGATTTTGGTTCCCAAGGGGAGTGGCCCAGCCATCCGGAGTTGCTCGACTTCCTGGCGGTCCGTTTCCGCGACGGAGGCTCTGGAGCTGCGACGACCCAGCGGCGCGGCCAAAAGACTCCCCACCTCAAGCCCTGGAGCGTGAAGGACCAATTGCGCCTGATGGTGACTAGTTCCACCTATCGGCAGGCGGCGACGGCTACCCCGGAGAAGCTGACACGAGACCCCTACAACCGACTCTTCACCCGCGGTCCGCGCCTGCGGTTGGACGCCGAATACATCCGCGACAACGCGCTGGCCGTCTCAGGCCTGCTCAACCCGAAGATGGGTGGTCCGAGCGTCAAGCCCTACCAACCGCCGGGCATCTGGGACGGCACCGACTCGGTCTTCGTTCAAGATCATGGCCAGGATCTCTACCGCCGAGGCATGTACGTGTTCTGGAGACGCTCGGCGCACTACCCGTCCTTCGCGACATTCGATGCGCCGAACCGCGAGGTTTGCACGTTTTTACGCCAGCGGACGCAAACCCCGTTGCAATCTCTCGTACTCATGAATGACCCCGCCTTCGTCGAAGCGGCCCGCGGCCTTGCGCAGCGGGTGTTGAAGGAGGAACCAGCCAATCTCGACCGTCGGTTGATCCGCGCCTTCCGGCACACCTTGGGTCGCAAGCCCCAACCCGACGAGGTGGCCGTGCTGAGGCAAACTCACGAACAGCAGTTGGCCCGCTTCCAGGCCGACCCGGCGGCCGCCAAGGCCCTCATTGCCGTGGGCGAGTCTAAGGCTCCGGAATCCTCCGATCCTGCCGCGCTGGCAGCCATGACCGCAGTGGCCAACGTGCTCCTCAACCTCAACGAGACCATCACCAAGTGAACCCCTCCTACCTTCAGGGCGAAGCCGAGCGCATACTCACCCGGCGTACGTTCCTTACCCGCAGCTCTACGGGCCTCGGTGCCATGGCCTTGGCCTCGCTGTTGCCGGCGCACCTCCGGGGAGCGTCGGGCAAGTCAACCACACAGGCCGTCCCTGGTGCGCTGAAGGCGTTGCATTTACCGCCGAAGGCCAAGCGGGTCATCTACCTCTTCCAGTCGGGTGCACCCTCGCACCTCGATCTTTTTGACCCCAAGCCCAAGCTCAAAGAGATGACCGGCCAGGAGTTGCCGCCGAGTGTCCGACGGGGGCAGCGCATCACCGGCATGACGGCCGGACAGTCGGTGCTCAAGTGCGTGGGATCTCCCTTTGAGTTCAAGAAGTACGGCAAGAGCGGGATGGAGATCACGTCGCTCATGCCCAATATCGGAGCGGTGGCCGATGATATTTCCCTGATTCGCACGATGCATGTCGATGCGATCAACCACGATCCAGCGGTGACCTTTTTTGGCACCGGCAATCAGCAGCCCGGACGCCCCACCATGGGTTCATGGATTGCTTATGGGTTGGGCTCGGAGAATGCGAACCTGCCGTCGTATGTCGTGCTCGTCAGCGGCAGTGGTGGGCAATCGCTTCAAGCCCGGTACTGGGGCAATGGGTTCCTCTCGGCCAACTACCAAGGCGTGCAATTGCGCAGCCAAGGAGACCCCGTTCTTTATGTCTCCAATCCGCCAGGCATGAGCGGTGACTCGCGCCGTCAACTGCTCGACGCCATGCAGACACTCAACCGCAAGCGTCTGGGAATTCTGGGTGATCCGGACATCGCCTCGCATATCGAGAGCTACGAGTTGGCCTTCCGCATGCAAACGAGCGTGCCGGAGTTGGTGGACTTATCTACCGAACCCGAATCGGTGCTCAAGTTGTATGGGGCCCAGCCCGGCAAATCGTCTTTTGCCAACAACTGCCTCTTGGCGCGTCGCTTGGCCGAGCGCGGGGTTCGATTCATCCAATTGTGTCACCGCGACTGGGATCATCACGGTGGTTTGCCCGATGGCATTAAGGCCCAGACCCGCAACACCGATCAAGCCAGCGGCGCCCTCATCCAGGACCTTAAGCAGCGTGGGTTGCTCGACGACACGCTGGTCGTCTGGGGCGGTGAGTTTGGGCGCACCGCTTATTCGCAGGGCGACATTAGTGCCAACAGCTTCGGTCGCGACCATCATCCCCGGTGTTTTTCGCTGTGGATGGCCGGCGGCGGCGTCAAGCCCGGCATGGTGTATGGGCGCACCGACGACTTCGGCTACAACATCGTCGAAGACCCGGTGAACGTGCACGACTTGCACGCCACAATGCTGCACCTCCTGGGCATTGAGCACACCCGCTTCACGCACCGCTTCGAAGGCCGCGACTTCCGCCTCACCGACATCGCCGGAGAGGTTATCAAACCCTTGTTGGCGTAGGCTCCGCGGGATCGGTCCTGCGCCCGCTAGTAAGCTCGGAGGAGGAGGAGCTTTCGCGCTGTGCGCGAGGGGAGGTGTTGATCGCTTCCAGAGCTCGCTCCGGCCCGATCCCGCTGCTGTCGGTGTTGCCTGAGGCATCGAACCCTCTGCCGGTCATCGCGGCGGGCTTGCCTCCCAAGCTGGGATCCATGATCCCTAACCCACCAAGATCCCGAGCATGGATGAAGGGATCCCACCGGCCGTATTTCCAAATTCGGAAATCGTTCCTTGACCCCTTCTCTGGGCAGTTGATCGGTTCATCAATTGCATACATTCTGTATGCGTGCGGATTATCAAAGAAGGCTTCATCAGGGACGCCGCCATGGCGTATCCGAAGGCTGCCAAGTACCTGACGATCTGGATTGCCACCGTGCGAGCGGCCCGCTGGCAGAATCTGTCCGATCTGCGGCGAGTTTATCCGAGCGCGGATCTGGTGGCGGTGGGAAGCGGGAAGTCGGTCATCGTGGTCAACGGTTGCGGCAGCACCTACCGGCTGATCGCGGCCGTCCACTTCGACCACGGGATGGTGTACACGTTGCGCTTCTTCACGCACGCCGAGTACAGCAAGGACAAATGGAAAGACGAGTTATGAAGGCTAAGAATGGACTGCAGTTTCCGGCATTGCCGAAGGATTACGCGGGGCTTTGCCGGCTTCAGATGCCGCGTCCGGTCCACGACCGGGTGGAGTACGCCAACGTGGCGGAGGTCACCGATGCGATGGCCTTATGGCAGGAGGACTTCACGGCCGATCAACGAGATTACTTCGACCTGCTCTGCGGATTGCTCGAGGACTACGATCGGGCGCACCTGCGTTGGCCCAAGGTGGGGATGCGGGCCCGGCTGAGACATCTGCTCGACGAATCCGGGATGTCGGCTGCCGATCTGTCGCGGCTCCTGGGTGGGAGCCGGAACCTCGGGGCCATGATTCTCAGGGGCGATCGAAATCTGACCGTGGGGCACATCCGCAAACTGGCAGACCACTTCCGCGTCAGCCCGGAACTCTTCATCTGAAGAAGACTGCATAGGCGACGGGGCAGGGAACTGCGGCGAGGTCAGGGAACGGGCTCAGGAAACGGCTTCCGATTTTGGAAACGCGAGTGGTGGAACGCCTTCATCACTGCCCGCGATCGCGGCGGGCTTGGATTCATCGCTCCCCAGCTTGGAGGCGATGATCCAAGGACGGTTTGCGATTTCAGGCACCACCGGCGGTAGCGGTACCGGACCGGAGTGAACATCACGAACCAGCGGAGAAGCCTTCGGTGCGATGTACTGGATGGCGCGGTTTTTGGCCCATCCAGAGGTGAGCGAGGGGAGAATGCGCTCGGTTGCCTCCGGACCCATGGTTTCACGCCACGTCAGAAGGGCTCCTACGGATCCCACGCTGAGCTTTCATGAAATGGCGGGTTACGCCGCCCCCAAATTCCTCAGCTCGTTGAGGTGCTCGACGAGCTTGTGAATCCCCGTGGAGGGGTTCTCTCGTTCCGGGTTGTCCACGCTCAACTCGGCCCAGTGACGTTCCAAACGTCTGGCGTTCTTCAGGGCCGTGGATTGCCTCGACTCCAAGTGATCATACATCGATGCATCGGCTTTGTCGTAGGCACTACTGAGGTGCGGGCTGAGCTTGGCCACGTAATGAGCGCGCGGCAGTGCAGTGTCGTGGTAGTTGAAGTGAAGAAGGTACCAGAGCTCGAACGCCTCGTTCGCCCAAGCCACGCGCATACCGTTCTCGCGGGCCAGCGCGAACGCCTTGCGGTAGTTATCCTCCGGAAAGCTGTCGCGGTCGAAGACGCACCAGACCGAAGCGTACGGCGTACCAGAGCCGTCCGCGCGGTTCTGAAGCCCGACGGCGTATTCGACCAGGCTGAGGGTGTTCAGTCCGGTGCCCAACGCCACGATCTCCGTGCGAGATCGGTCCACCGGGAACTCTTCTCGTCCTCGCACACGATCAGGACCCGACGGCGCGACCGCGTATCGCGACTCCGGCCCGCATCTGCTCGTTCCCAGGGTTTCCTAGCGGACATGTTGAATTACCTCTTCCAAGTTACCGAGCCGGGGGACACCACCGAATTGACCAAGCAGGTACTCCTTCGAGAACTTTGCCTCCTTGCGCACGCCCTTGAACTCATCGAGGCAGTAAAGACGAGAGGCACCCTTGCGGTCCTTCTCGGCAAACCAGACTTGGTCCCGCCGCACGCGCTTCGGGTCGAGCAACCCCTCGTCGTGGGTGGCGTAGATCAATTGAGCGTTCTTGCGATTGGCCGGACCATTGAACAGGTCGACCAAGGCCTTGGTGAGGAGCGGGTGGAGACGCGCTTCCAGCTCGTCGACGAAGAGGATCGAACCTTCATTCAGCGTGTGCAGGAATGGCCCGGCCAGCGCCACGAACTTCTGCGTGCCGAACGATTCGTCAGAGTCGAAGTCGAACTCAACGCTGCCGACGGGTGTCTCGTCAGAACCGTACTTGCGGTGCGACGAGGTGACCGTGAAGGCGCCGGTCCCGGTAGAATTCAGGATCTGGGCCCGGATGTTTTCGGGGATCCCCAAGGGGACAATCGACGCCAGCTTTTCAGGGGAGGCCTCCCGGCGATGCAATCCCTCAATACCCATGTCCGCCTGTTTCACCAGGTCGAGAATCATCGGCCCGTAGTTCGCCGCGAACTGCGGATCGGACATCAAGAGCATGGTGAACCCCAGCGTCGCCTGATCGTTGAGACCAGAAATGTTCCGGAACTGATTCATCCAATTCACGATGGAGCCTGCGACCTCGCCGTTGAATTGTGCGACGACGGAGAGGAAGAGCGCGTTGGGACGAGTCAGCTTTTCCACCGGCTTGCCTTCCCGGAACGTATCACCGACCTCGATCCGGGTTCCTTCACGGGTAAACAGGGTGGTTTCCCGGATGGATTCGCGCTGGCTGAATAGCCACTCGGATGTCACCGCCTCGGCGGTCGCCTCGAAGCCGTAGCGGTACCGGGTCCCGTTGTGGAGAAACACCGCTTCGAAGTGACTGGGTGCACGCTCGGTCTCCGAGTGAAGCCGAAACGGGATCACTGGAATCCGATCCCCAAGCTGCAAGTTCTTCGAGGAGTTCTTCACCAAATCGCGAAATGAGGCCATCGCCACGAGGAAGTTCGATTTTCCGCCCGCATTAGCACCGTAAATGGCCGCGGTGCGAAGCAACCGCAGCGGGTCCGTTTGAACGACATGGCTATCCTCAAGCCAATCGTCCGGGCTGGCCTCCAATGAAAGGGTTGCCCGATCTTTAAAGGAACGGAAGTTGGCGACGGAGAACTCGATGAGCATGGATGCGCAAGATGGAATTTCTTGACGACAAGATTTAGTTTGAAACGTCTTTAATTGCAAGGAATCATCAAATAAATGTTTTTCAGACAATTTTTATCTGACAAGTGACCTTTTTACGCGAACAACCCTCAAGCGCTCAGGCTACTGATCGCGGGGTGTCTTCGGCAAGTTGCCCTTGTCGAGTGTCAGCACCGTTTCGAAACCCACGTAAATCTGCCGGTTTGAAAACCGCGGTTTTGCCGTGTTCTTGGGGTGCGTTTTCTTCCTGTATGAGCACCCGCGTTTCTTCCTTCTTCCAGATGAGGCCGAATGCGTTCGTGACCTACCAGACTTGATAAGATTTCCCCCGGATGAACCGTCATCACGGCCAATGCGATGGCCACGTTGGACTAGGACAGCGTTCAGGAAGCCTTTTGAGCCAAACACACCATGCGTTCGGATCGTTCCAGTACGATAACTCTCGGAACCTGCGCCGCCGCTTCACCTTCGGGTGACTCATCGAACCGACGACAGGCTTCCGCAAGGCGATCGGCCATTTCTTTCAAGCGCTGACGCACCATGGGCCAACTCAGTCCGGTAATTTTGGACAATTGCTGGAAATGCTCCGGCGATACCTCCGCCAGCGTTCCCGCGGTTCCGATCTTCATCGAGAGATGTTTCGAGAGCTCGGGCCAAGCCAGGGTGCAAACCTGATCGTAGAGCGGTGCCAGGCGGCGCTCTTTCGCCGAGTACAAGAATGAAAAATTCTTGCTGTGTGCATCCGCGTTGCCGGTCAGCGCGGCAAAGATCACCCCGTCCAGAAAGTCACGAATGTCGATCACCGGTACCGACGACCACTCGCGGATCAGGCTAAAGCAGTCCTTCAGAGAGGGCCCTCCTTCCTGCTGATACTTGCGGGAGGCGGGAAACCCCAGTGCCTGACAAAAATCCTCCTGATGCAATCGCTGGACACGGCCATCTGGCCCCGCAGCCCGATCGTATCGTTTGACGATGAGGCACGGGGTCTTGCCGATAATCCGTCGGTGGCATTCGGCCACCGTGAGTCCAACCTCGCGCGCCAGGGCCATGCACCAGGCTTCGTTGGCCACCAATCCGGGAAAACGCGCTGGCTCCGGTTTGAGAATGTGCGTGCTCGGTGTTTCGTCCAACGGCAGCGCGACCCGCATTTCGGCTGGAGCGCCATCCTCCGCGACAATAATCGGAAGTTTGACCTGTGCCCCCGCTAGAGAAAGTCGGAGTCCCGATTCACCCGCCATGAGAGGCTGCTGAGGGAGCCGCTCCACGATGGATGCCAGAGCTGGTTCATCCAGCCAACGAAGCGCCCCGGTTCGCGAAGCAGCCATTGGAACATCTTCCGGAAGGAGCGAAACGGCTCCGGCGCAGTCCCCGCCGATCCGCTCTAGGATCGCAAAGTCATTGCCGCCGCTGACTCCGAGGATCGAAGCGATTCGATCGCGCGGTTCCGCCTCGGGAAGAAGGCCCGAGAAAAAAGCGCGCACCGCGCGACCGGAAAAGGGTTCTTTCTTAAGGGGCAATTGTCGCGACAGCGGAAAGCCCGGGCCCGTTGCCAGCCAGTCGGCGTAGTAGGCAAATGCCGGCTCCTCGGCGTCGGAAAGAACGCCCACCCGCACCCCGTTGAGGTACACGACGAGGCGCTTCATGATTCGACCACTTTGAGGCGCAATCCCAGGGCCTGAAGAATTCCCAAGGCTTTGCCGAGCTGGCAGGTAGGTTTTCCCTGCTCCAACTCGATGATGAAACGCAGACCGGTGCCGGAAGCCAATGCGAGGTCCTTCTGGGTGACCTTCAACCGCTTCCGGGCCAAACGAACCGTCTCACCGAGAGCTTTGGAGTCAACGATGTCCATATTACCGATCGGT
>CAINWP010000048.1 GCA_903854475.1 uncultured Verrucomicrobiota bacterium | reverse complement strand
GTGAGCGCGCTCAATGGCAGCGTCGACGCGAACTACCGCCTCCACCACGACGACTGGGGCATTTGGGCCAACACCGCGGCAGTCCAGTGGAACCAGAAGGTCGGCGAGAAACTCGTGATCTCCCCAATGCTGCGCTACCACGTCCAGTCGGCGGCCGACTTCTACGCGCCCGTGTTCAACGGGACGTTGGTGGATCCCAACGGCGTGAATGCGGCCCTGCAGTCCGACGGAAGTCTGATTTTTGATGGGGAGCCTGGGTTCCCCGGAGATGGGCGTGTTTTCTCAGTGCCCGCGTGGCCCAAGTATTATTCGGCGGATTACCGCCTGAGTCACCTCGAGACGTGGACGCTGGGAGTCGGCATTCACTGGCAAGTCCATGAACACGTTTCTGTGGACCTGGCCTACAAGCGCTACCTCATGCAAGGGCTCGATGGCGTGACCTTGTCGTCGGCTTACCCGCAGGCAAATGTCTTCACGATGGGTATTGGTTTCCAATGGTGAGCGCCCCGGTCCAATCCAGCAAACCGGCGCCTGCGACCGTGGTCCTGGGAAATGCCGCACCGGTCCTTCGCCGGATCCGGGAGTCGTGTCACGAATCCCGAACCGATGGTGGTCGGGAGTTGCGCTTCATGGCTCTCGGGACCACGTGTCGGTGGGTTACGGTGGGTTCTTCGGAGTCGATCCGCCGTTTCGATACCGAGGCTTTGGGGTGGTTGGCAGCCTTCGAGGCCAAGTATTCCCGATTCCTGCCCGACAGTTGGATCTCTGTTCTTAATGCATCAGCCGGTGGTCCTGCGGTGGCTTCCGATCCGGAGATCGACCGCATTTTGGCGCTGTGCCACGAGATGCATTTTTTGACCCGCGGTGTGTTTGATCCCACCGCGTTGCCTCTCATTCAAGTGTGGGATTGGCGTCGGGCGCAAATTCCCACCGAGCCGGAGATTGAAGCCGCACGCCAGTGTGTCGGTTGGCGAAAGGTTCAACGCAAGCCGGGTTCAGTGAGGCTGAGCGAGCCCGGGATGAGTTTGGATCTGGGTGGCATGGGCAAGGAGTACGCGGTGGATCAGGTATCGCTTTTGGCGCGTCAGTGCGGACTGACCGGGGCCTTGATAGACTTCGGGGCCGACATCCGGGTGATGGGGTTGCCGGCCGATGGTCGCCCGGGTTGGCACCTGGGGCTCGAAGACCCCAACCAAGCGGGCCGGGCTTGGTGTGGGCTGGCTGTCCGCGAAGCCGCCGTGGCCACCTCGGGCGATTATCACCGCGGCTTCAATGCAGGCGGAAAGCGCTGGGGTCACATTTTGGACCTGCGCACGGGGCGGCCGGTGCAAAATGGGTGCCGTGCCGTGCATGTTCTGGCTCCGAGTTGCACCCTTGCGGGCATGCTCAGCACCGCGGCCCTCGTGCTGGGTGCCGATGAAGGTCTCCGTCTGATCGAATCTCAACCGGGGGCCGAGGGTCTCCTTCACGGGCCTCAATCCAAACTCAGCAGTCGCCGATTTTATGAACATGTCGCCTCTTGAAATCTCCCTGCCACGCCGCCAATTCCTGCGGACCTCGGCTGCCTGGACGGCGCTGATGGCTACGACATCGCTGAGCTGGGCCGCTGGGCTTCAGCCCGGTGACACCCTTCCGGACCTCAAGAGCCTGCAGCTCGAAGGAACTCTTCCGGATCTGTCCGGCAAGGTGGTTCACCTCGATTTCTGGGCCTCATGGTGTGTGCCCTGCCGTCAGTCCTTCCCGGTGCTGGAAAACCTCCACAAAACCTATGGATCCAAGGGGTATGTGCTTATTGGTGTTTCCATGGACGAGCGTCAGTCGGACATGGACCGTTTCCTCAAGAAGAACCCGGTAAGTTTTGCGATCGTGCGCGATGCCCATGAGAAGCTGGCATCCAAGGTTCGCCCTCCCGGAATGCCGACCTCCTATTTCTTCGGACCGGAGGGGCGTCTTGATTCGGTGCATCCCAAATACGAAGGGGAAGCCACCCGCAAAAAGTACGTTGAAATCATCGAGCGCCTCCTAAAAACGGTTAAAGCCTAAACTTGATCGATAGAATCGACATGAACTTGAAAAATTTACCCCCCCTTCAACCAGCCTGTTCCTCCCGTCCGGGTGGAATTGTGTTGGCGGCCGTTGCGGTTATCGTTGCGTTGGGCACGGGTTGCACCACGGTCGAGCCGTGGCAGCGTCGCACATTGTCGGATGCAACGATGCGCGGAGATCGGGATCCGGCGGGATTGTTGCTGGCAGAACATATG
>CAINWP010000047.1 GCA_903854475.1 uncultured Verrucomicrobiota bacterium | reverse complement strand
GAGTTGTTCGGTCATCCAACCACCGACCGTATGGACTTCCGAAGCCTCCACGGGTTCATCGACCAACTCCGACAACTCGAAGAGCGGAAGCGACCCGTCCAATCGCCATTGGCCATCGCCCAACACCTCGATGCGCGGCTTTTCTTGATCGAACTCATCTTGGATCTGACCCACCAGTTCCTCGAGGACGTTCTCCAAAGTCACCATGCCGGTGGTGCTGCCGTATTCATCCACCACCACCGCCAGATGAAGGCGACGGTCTAAAAAGAGTTGCAGCAACCGGTCCAATCGAGCGGTCTCTGGGACATAAATAACCGGCTTGGAACTGGCTTGCAGATCGGAAGCCAACCCAGCCGCACCCCGGCGCAGGTAGATGTCCTTGACGTGCACCACGCCCACCAACCGGTCGAGATCTCCGCCATCGCTCAATGGAAAACGAGAATACCGAGTCTCGTCGGCCAATCGGAGGCATTCGGCAATAGGGCGCCGAATGTCTAGGGCGACGATCTCCCGCCGAGGTCGCATTACTTCCCGCACCCGCCGTCGGCCGAGATCGAGGGAGTTTTGAACAATTTCTCGGGCCAAGACCGAACTCCCGCCGGCAGCCAACGTGGAACCCAGCATCAATCGAAGCTCATCCTCCGAATGCACCTCACCATGACCCGAGGTCTCGATACCCAATCGTTGCAACACCCAGAGCGACGTCCAGTTCAGGACCCAAATCAAGGGATAGGTCACCACGTAGAACCAGTGGAGCGGATAGGCCACCCAGAGCGACGCGGGCAGCGGGCGTTTAATGGCGATGAATTTGGGGGCCTGCTCTCCCACCACAACGTGGAAAAAAGTCACCGCCATGATGCCCACCGAGGCCGAAAGCAGGTGACGCAATTGGGCGGACTCAATTTGAAACCAACCGAAGACCGGTTCTAAGAGCGCCGCAAAGACCGGCTCGGCCACCCATCCCAAAGCGAGGCTCGCCAAGGTAATGCCCAACTGGCAGGCGCTCAGGTACCCATCGAGATGACCTAGAATATGGCGAACCATCCCGGCCCGCCGGTGGCGTCGCTGGACATACCCTTCTAACTGGGTGTCCCGGACCTTCACCAAAGCGAATTCGGCCGCGACGAAAAAACCATTGAACGCCACCAGCGACAAGGCCAATGACAGCTTGCCCACCACTTCGAGAACCGAAGAGGAGTCGCTCATGATTGCACCTCTAGAAATAAAGCCCCGAGAACATCTGACAGCGTCACGATCCCCACCTCGACGCCACCGGGTCCGCGGACAATCGCCAGATGCTCTCCGGATCGCTGAAAGGCCCGAAGAGCCTCCTCGATGCGCAGTGAATCCTCCAAGAACAGCGCTGGCCGCAACCAATCCCGCGCCGTCTTGCGTTGGCCATCCGGATCCGAATACAGCACGTCCTTGAGGCTGACAATTCCCTCGATCCGACGACCTACCCCACGGCTACTCCAAACAGGCATGCGAGTTCGCCCTTCCCGGCGACACAAGTCCCGGATCTCTTCTAAGGTGGCCGAGGCGGTGATAGTCTGGACGGAATCTAACGGTTTGGCTACCCGTGACAGAGTGAGGTTCTGAGCATCGATCACGCGGTTGATGAGTGATCGCTCCGTCTTGGACAGCTCACCGGTACTCGATTGGATCAAGGCCTTCAGTTCATCCCGATTGGCAAAGAGGCGGCTGCTGAGAGCACGGTCGCCGGTCACCCAAAGGAGCCCTTGCGCAAATCGCCCCACCAGGAACACCGCGGGCGAGAGCATCCAGTGGATGGCCGCAAAGACCGGCAGCAGTAGTAAACAGAGCCGGTTGGGCATGCGTTGAAACAGACGCTTAGGCAACAATTCGCACACCAAGTAAATAGCCAGTCCGATTGCCAGCAGCATCGGCCACAACGTCCATTCTCGACCCTTGGCCCATCCCTGAAGGTCCTGCCAAATCAGCGCTACTGCCGAAAAATTAGCCACCGTGTTGCCCACGAGAATGGTCCACAAAAAGTCCTCCGGTCGATCCATGTAGGCGAGCAGACGACGAGCGTTGCCACTGCCAGCCCGAGCCCGCTGCCTCACTCGGAGTCGGCTCAGTGCAAAGACCCCGGCTTCCATGCCCGAGAGAAAGAACGACACCAAGAGCCAACCCGCCACCGAAGTCCAATGCATCAGCTCGTGGTTCACAGCGCAGCCTCCGTCTCCACGAGCAGTTCCCGGATGCGTCGCTCGTCGGCCTGCTTGACGGTAATCCGAAGCCCCTGATAACGGAACACCTCGCCCGGAGTTGGCACGACATCCGCCAACCACAGCACCAGCCCGGCCATGGTTTCCACCTCATCGAGGGAATTTAGCGCCGGATATTCGCGCCGAAAATCATCCAGGCGCATGGCCCCATTGACCCGCCAACGGCCGGGCGCGAGGCATTCGAAGACAAACCCTTGCGCCTCCCCTTCCCGACGGATGGGACCAACAACCGAAACCAGAATGTCCTGCAAGGTCAGCAGACCGGCGATGCTGCCATACTCGTCGAGCACGATCGCCACACCCCGGCGCTGCCGTTGCATGGATTCGAAGAGCTTCAGAAGATTCATGCTCTCGGGCACGAACGATGGAAACTCCATTGCCATAAACAGGTCGGTGTCGGAATCGAGCAAGAGGGTCCGCGTGTTCAGCACACCCACCACATCGTCGGGCGATTCATCGTACAGAGGGATCCAGTGGTGACCCGATTTCCGGGCCTCCGCCACCATCTGGTCCATGGGCAGATCATCCCGAAGCAGCACCATCCGGGCCCGCGGTTGCATCACATCTCCAGCGGTGCGTTGATCGAGCGAGAGCACCTGCAGCAAAATCTCTTTTTCTCCAGCTCCCAGCGTTCCTTGCTGATGGGCCAATTCAATGAGATCGGCATATTCGTCGTCCGAGACACCCGTCTGAATTTTGGCGGACTTGGGCACCAAGCGCTCCACGACTCCATCCACCCAGGCTTGCGCAATCTTTCGCACTGGCCGAGTGAGACTAACAAAGAGCCACAGCGGTTCAGCCACTCTCAAGGCCCAGACCTCTGGGCTTCGAACCCCCAGTGCTTTGGGAGTCACCTCGCACGTCAGCAACAGCAGGAGCAGACCCAACGCCGCCCACCAGACTCCGGGAATCCCCGGATCGAGCGCCAGCCCACTGCCCACGGTCAAGGCCACCAGAAGCGAGTTGGACAGGGTGTTACCCAGAGCAATGGCCGCGAGGACATCGGCTGGATGCGCAAGCAGGTTGCCGACCCGTTCGCTACCCCGGCGACCCGATTCGACCAGACGACGGGCCCGCCACGACCCCAGTGAAAACAGGGCCGATTCGGCGAGTGCAAAAAAGAAACTCGCTGCAACCAGCGTCAGGAGGACGAGCATCGGTGTTGTGGACTGTGGAACCAACGGCCTCCATCGACTCCAAAAGTCGCCTCGGATTCAATCCCGCAGGCAGTATGGCCTGCCGAACTCTAATGGGGAAGATCGAAGACTTGGTAGGGGGGCACCTTCCCATTCTTGCCCAAAACCGCTATCGTTTGCCCATGCGAACCGTCGTGTATCCCGGGAGCTTTGATCCGATCACCAACGGCCACCTCGACGTGGTCCAGCGTGCGGCCAAAATGTTTGACCAAGTGATTCTCGCAGTGGCGAACAATGAAACCAAACACCCGCTCTTCAGCCTGGAAGAACGCAAGCAGATGGCGCTCTCGGCCGTCTCGAACCTAAGCAACGTCGTCGTCGAGACCTTAGAAGGACTTCTGGTGGATTACGTGGTTCGCCACAAAGCCTGTGCGGTCGTCCGCGGTCTACGGGCCGTGAGCGACTTTGAATTCGAATTTCAGTTAGCCCTTATGAACCGAAAACTGAATGAGAATGTGGAGACCGTTTTTCTGATGCCCAAAGACTCCTACTCGTTCCTGAGTTCGCGCCTGGTCAAAGAAGTGGCCCGCCTCAAGGGCGACGTCTCGCCATTCGTGTCCACCGAAGTCGTGCAGGCACTCCGTCTGAAGCTCAACACCTGAAGCTCAACACCTCCAACGACTGAGGTTCGGGCGCGACCCGATCCCGAGCGCTTCGCCTCCAGATTCTTGAAGGTGTCACCCGGATTGGCCACACCCGCCTCCTTAGGCCGCATCGAAATTGGACCCACCGGTGCCACGGTGGAGCGGGATGGAGGCGGTGATAACACCGCTCAGACGGGCCGCCGGTTGGATTGATATTTCGCAGCAATTTTCCCGGAGTATCGCGTCGCTATTGCATCCCCTGAGCCGGATAGGCACTGTCTTCTCTGTCAGTCCTACCCGTGCACCGGTAGCTCAATTGGATAGAGCTTCTGACTTCGGATCAGAAGGTTGCAGGTTCAAGTCCTGCCCGGTGCACCACGGGTTTTATTGGGGTTTTATTGGGGTTTTTGATGGGTTTTCAGAGTTTTATTCTTCGATTCAAAACCTCACATTCGCATTCTATTTGCACTTTTAGCGGGCTCTTTGCTTTTTCTGGATTCCCAATGCCAAAGGTGACCGTCGCCTCAGCAACCCACTTCAGATCTCTCGTGACCGGGTGGCGTTGAATGGAGGACGACGGTAGAAGGCCGCACGATCACCTCCGAGCAGGATGTCCAGAAACCCCCGGGGGTGGAGCGGGGTCTCAGAACGACACCGCTGGGGCTTTGGGGTACCCCCTCGTTCAACTCTCGCCCAATTTGGTTGGTGCTGTTCGAGCGGCATCGCCCTCTCCTCAACCAGTTCCAATTCAGTGGGACCGTTGCGCTCGGTTTGGATCTCGACCTGCCAACTCCATGGCCAAAACCTCGGCCTGTTCCACGACGGTCTTGACCGCTGCCGCTTGAAGATCAGGCGGGTAGCCGTACTTCCGCAGGATGCGCCGGATCGCCACCCGGATCTCGGTTCTCCGTTGCTCGAACTTCCACCAGTCAACCGAGGCTTTGGACTGGATCTGCTTCACCAACTCGGCCGCGATAATCCGCAGCTGCTCATTCCCCATGAGCTCGCACGCGCTCCCATTTTCTGCCAAGGCGTCGTAGAAGGCTCGCTCCTCGTTGCTCAGGGTGTCCTCAGGCTCGTTCCGCAGGTCTTTCCCGATCTGAATCATCTCGGTGATGATCTGGAGCGCCGTGATCACCCGGTTGTGGTACTTGGCCATGGCCGCACTCAATCGTTCGCTGAACTGCCGATTGCGGACGACGTTCGTGCGGGTTCGCGTCGAGATCTCGTCCTGCAGGAGCTTACGCAGAGCCTCGGCCGCAAGGTTCTTGTGAGGCATCTTCTGCATCTCATCGAGAAACTCATCGCTGAGCACCGAGATGTCGGGGGACTTGATCCCGGCAGCGGAAAGGATGTCGACCACCTCGGTGGAGACGACCGCTTGGTTGACGAGGCGCTGGATAGCCGCGTCCCGGTCGAATGGGCGCGTCCCCTTGGGGCCATCGTACTCCAGCTTGCGCAGAGAAGTGCGGACTCCACAGAAGAACGCGACCTCATCCTTCACCCTCGTGGCATCCTCGGTGCTCGACGCCAGTTTGAACGCCTTCTCAAGCTTGGCCATGGCATCCATGAACCGCTTGCGCCCCGCCTTGCGGTCCTCATCACCGGTCCCTGCCAACGATAAAAGATGCTCCACAGCCGCAGGGAACAGCTTCAGGCGGTCCGTAGGCGAACCGGAAAGCGCCGGTTGGTAGTTGCCATGGAACAGGGTGCGCATCACGCACAAGGCGTCCAGTAGCGCGCCGACCGCCTGTTCGATGTCCACACCTGTCAGGTCGCGATCTTCTGCCGAATAAAAGCTCAAGGCCGCCTTGAGCTCGGTGGCCACACCGATGGTGTCTACCACCAACCCCGCTGGTTTATCGCGGAAGATGCGGTTCACCCGGGCGATGGCTTGCATCAGGTTGTGCCCCTTCATCGGCTTGTCGATGTAGAGGGTGTGCATCGACGGCGAGTCGAAACCGGTGAGCCACATGTCTCGGACAATCACCAACTGGAAGCCGTCCTTGGGATCACGAAACCGTCGGGCCAGTAGGTCGAGACCCGTCTTGCTCCGGATGTGGGGCTGCATCTCCTGGGGATCCGATGCGGCACCGGTCATCACCACCTTCATCGCGCCACGTTCGTCGGCAGGGTCATGCCATTCTGGTCGGAGCTTGGCGATGCGCTCATAGACCTCAGCGCAAAAGCGGCGACTCATGCAAACCACCATTCCCTTACCGACCATTCCCGATTGCCGACGCTCAAAGTGCTCCACCACCAACTTCGCGAGCTCGTCGAGGCGGCGTTCCGTTCCTGCCAACGCCTCCAACTGTGACCACCTCTGGCTGTAGCGTGTCCGAGCCTCCTCCTCGAGATCATCGGTCACATTCTCGAACTCTTCATTGAGGGTGTTGCCCTCAGTCTCATCGAGGGTCAATCGCACGATCTTGCCCTCGTAGTGAATGGGCACCGTGGCCTTGTCCTCGACTGCACGGGCAATGTCGTAGATGTCGATGTAGTCCCCGAATACGTCCTTGGTGTTCTTATCCACCAGCTCAACGGGTGTGCCTGTGAACCCAATGAAGGTGGCCTTGGGCAACCCCTTGCGAACGTAGTGGGCGAAGCCGTAGCTCTTCACTCCGGTAGCGACGTCCATCTTGGCAGCGAAGCCGTACTGGCTGCGGTGCGCCTCATCCACAAAAACGATGACGTTGTTGCGCAAGGTCAACTCCGGGAACTGACCGTTCTCGTCTGGTCGGAACTTGTGGATGGTGGCAAACACCACACCACCCACCTGCCGATCCAAACGACTGCGAAGCTCGGCGACCTTCTCCACCTGCTCAGGGTCTTGCCCAAAGAGCTCCTTGCACCGTGAGAATGTCGAGAAGAGCTGAGTGTCGAGGTCGTTGCGGTCTGTCAGGACCAAGAGGGTGGGATTTCCAAGAACGGGGTCGTGGACTAGCATCCCGCCAAAGAACGCCATCAGGAGGCTCTTCCCGGAGCCCTGAGTGTGCCACACCACTCCACCCTTGCCGCCACCTGTCATCGCAGCCTTGGTGCTCCGCAAGCCCTTCATGGCGGCATGGTACTGGTGATACCCCGCAACCTTCTTGATCGTGGTGGTCCCGTCGTCCTCGAACACCGTGAAGAAGCGCAGCACATTGAGGAGCACCTCGCGGCGCAGGAGCCCACGGATCCGCGTCTCGATGGCCAAGGTTCCAGTGGGGGACTCAAGCTTCACGCCGTCCACCGTCCGCCACGCCATGAAGCGATCGTAGTCGGCCGAGATCGTCCCGTACCGAGCGCTCAGCCCGTCTGAAATCACTCCCAGCAGGGTGGTGCGGAACAGGGCTGGAATGTCCTTCTTGTAGGTCTGGAGCTGATTGTAGGCCGACTGGGTTGTCGCGGCCTCGGCTTCAGCTGCCTTCAACTCAATCACCACCAACGGCAATCCGTTGAGGAAAAGGACAAGGTCTGGTCGGCGCTTCGAGCTACCCACAACGGTGTACTGATCCACCACGAACCAGTCGTTGGAAGCGTCGGTCCAATCGACCAAGCGGACTCGGTCATGGATGGTCTCAGCGCCTCGCTGGTATTCCACCGGCACACCGTCTAGTAGAAGACGATGGATGCGTCGGTTTTCCGACAGCACCTCGGGAAACTGCTGATCGAGGACAGCATTGGCTGCACGGTCTACAGCGTCGCGCGGCACCAAGGGATTGAGCCGAGCGATAGACGCTCAGAAGCGGCCAGTCAGGGCCCGTCATGAAAGCTCGTGCGCTCTCCACGCACCACATCCGGGTCGAAGCTGTCACTCGGGAAATGCTGGTAGCCCTCCCCCTTGAGGAGGTCGAGGCAGTACCGCTCAAGGTCGGCTTCCAAGGTGCGAGGCATGGCGGATCAAGTGTCGGTGGAGCGCGGTCTCCGGTCGGTGGTGGTGTTCGGGATCAACTGGAAGGAGACCTTGTACCGGAAGAACCGGATATTGGGTATTCGAGAAAAATCACCCCCTCGTTGTCGGTTCCCCGACCTGTTCACCGTAGTTCAGCGAAGCGGAACGAAGGAGGAACCATTCGAAGGCGGCGTCTTCGACGGTGGGTTCGTTGAGAGACATGACATCTCGCCGAGTTCCGCGCTTGGATCAAAATGTCAGCGCCCAAATCGCCTTGGCCACTTTTGCCATGTCAGCCTGCCGCTTTGCGATTGTCTCCTCCGTCCAGTCAGTGAATTGGTCCAAATCCTTCGAGGTTCGATACTGCGATTGTGCATACACAGTCTGCTTTTGGGCAAAAGCCGCGTTGCCCGCTTGCTGTCCATTCAAACCCCGTTCCAACAAGGAGTAGTTTCCAACACGCTCGTAACTGCGCTCGTGAGCTTCAACGGTGAAATGTTCCCAGCCGACTTCGCCCGGATTCTCAGGCAGGATGTGCTCCACGGTGGCGGTCATTCCCTCATCGGTGATGTCGGCCCCGCTCAACTGCTTCTCGATCCTGGCTAAGATATAGCGCAAGCGTTTGCCTGATGTGCTGCGGTTCCGGAGTCTGAGGGCAGCGAAATCCGCCTCGAACTCCTCATCTGGAATGTAAATCGGCCGTAATGCCTGACGAACCGCCACGAGGGTTGTCGCGGAGCCGCGGCGAACTTCCAACGCGGCGCGATTGTAAATCTCTTCGAGGATATGCGTGCTTCGCCGGCTTACGCCATTGAACCTCACCGACAACAAGGCGCAGTAGCGGAGTATCTCCACCAAATCCTGCGGTGCGGTGAACGCGTCCTTGGCAGCGAGCACGAGCGGCGTGTATTGCGACACATTGAACAAGTTCAGCACCCGCACTTGCTCTTTTGCGCCCTGGTAATCCAACCAGAACTGGCTTGCGAAATCGTTCAAACCCTCGGACCACGCAGCGTCTTTCTCCAGTCGGTCAAGTAGTGAAAAAACATGGTCGAGTGTGGACACATCCTGCTTGATGGTTTTGAAGAGTTGCTTCTGTCGGACGTATTCACGTTGTGAGTTGAGATGGTGCCGTAGGAACTCCGGAAAGCTGGCAATGCCCACTTTGGCCGTGATGCGCGCCCACTGGCGAAGCACGGGATCCATCTGGGATTTACTGAGACGATCCGCCAGCGACAACAGGTAGTTCTTGAGCAGGTCGGTTTCCGTCAACTCCAGACCCCGTGCGTTCAGTGTCTCAAAAACAGTGTAGGCGCTCAACTGGTCCTGCACACGCACGCTGATGAAAACCAGACGCTCCGTGGCAATCTCGCTCACAAATGCGGCTACCTGCTCGCCCTTCTTCTTGGTGGAAAATTTCCCCTGAACCTTGCCCTTGAAGAACTGAAAGCACTCCCAAAGCAGGCGCTCTGAATCACGCAAGCCACGGACCCCGCCTTGGGGCGGCTTGCGCTGCGCAAGATTCAATTGGAAAAAATCGTCGTCGTTGGCGTTGAGCTTGAGCTTGGGCGTGATGCGCAGGCTGGTCGGGTCTTTTGCGCCAAGGTAGCTGCTTTCCAATAGCGTGGCGCGCTCCTCGTTGGCGGTCGCATCCACGCCCACACTGGCCAGGCCGTAGAGATAATCCACGCACGCGAGAATCAGGATACTCAGGGTCGCCATGCGCTGCTGGCCGTCAATCACCCGGAATTGCTTCCGCTCGCCGCTCTCCAGCACGATGGCGCCCATGTAATGGTCTTCGCGATTGGCTTCGACCGTGGCGAGGTCTTCCCAAAGGTCCTCCCAGTGCTCCTGCTTCCACGAATAATCGCGCTGGTAAGGCGGCACGCTATAGCTCTTCCCGTTGCTGAGAAGTTCTTTCAGGTCTTCGGTGTCCGTGTTCAGCAGCGTGCTGCGGGCCATAGTGGTGGAAAGGTTACTCGTTTACGGGATAAAGAACAGTCTTTGCCATGCTCAACTCCCCGCTCAGCAGCTCCGGCACCAGTGTGTCGCGCAGGGTGGCGAGGGTGCGGGAGGGAATGGCAGGGTTCAGCCGCCGGGTGGCCTCGCGCTCTGCCTCCTTCTCCCCCTGGGAAAACGCCGGGATGAGGGTTGGAGCAACACGACTCTGCTTCCCGAACCATTCGAGGGCGTCGTCTTCGACGATGGATTCGTTGAGGGTCATGACTTGTCGGTCTTCGGTTGCAGCTTCTTGACCATCCGGTCGAAGTCAGACTCGAACAGCCGGTCCTGCACGATGCGGTATTTCTCAAATTCACTCTCAACATGGGCTTGGGCGATTTCGGCGGTGACCTTGCCGGCATCCTTCAAAATTTCCCGGTCTGTCGCGGTGATGAAGCGGTTGAGGCGGGTTTCCCAGTCCTGGATGGACATGGGAATCTGCCGCAGCGCCATATCCTCGGCCACATCGAGGTAAGCGGAAACGAGGCGCTGGAGCTGCGCCATCTCGTCCTCGGTGAGGTAGTTCTTCGCCACGACGACATAGAACTTCTGAATCTTCCCCTTGGGCGCGTCTTTCCAGGTGGTGAGCCCCATGCGGTCTTTGCCGGCATCGGCGCGGGAGACGATCACCTCCGCCGCCGTCTGGCCGTGAATTGCCCAATGCAGTTTGTTTTGCACGGTGGCAAAAAAACGCTGGGTGGACTTGGCGGTGACGTCGTAGTCGATGGAGGTCGAGTAGATGTCGGTGATCTTCTGGTAGAACTTGCGCACGCTCAGGCGGATTTCCCGGATGCGCTGGAGCTGCTCCTCGAAATATTTTTTACCGAGGATGGAGCCTTCGTTTTTCAGGCGCTCGTCATCCAAAGCCCTTGATCGTGAAGGACTCGATGATGCCGGTGGCCCACTTGCGGAACTGCACGGCGCGCTCCGAGTTCACCTTGTAGCCCACGGCGATGATGGCGGAGAGGTTGTAGTGCTGGGTGTCGTAGGTTTTGCCGTCGGCGGCAGTTATCCGAAAAAATTGGATAACTGTATTTTCCTCCAACTCGTGGTCGGAAAAGACGTTCTTGAGGTGATAGCTGATCGTTCTTACATCCACATCGTAGAGCACCCCCATCATCTTCTAGCTGAGCCAGACGTTTTCATCGGCGTAAACCGCCTCGACGCCGCCCTGGCCGCTCGCCGCCACAAAGGTCAGGTATTCCGCCGACGACGAGCGGACGGGGAGACTTCGGCTTTCTTTTTGGCGCGACCGCCGGGTGTAGGTATCTTTTTGCTCATGGGTTCAGTCTCCTCTCAAATCGAACTTGTAAGTGACGCTTAATAGTTGCCCGCCTCCTCGGGAATGGCCGTATTCATCCGCCGGATGGCCTCGCGCAAGCGCCCCACCAGCAACACCTCCGAAAACGACTCCCGCTCCACCGCCGGCTCCCCGGGCGCGGGGAGCGGCCCGTTCCCGACCGCATAGCCCAGCTCTCCGAACCATTCGAGGGCGGCGTCTTCGACGATGGATTCGTTGAGGCTCATTTCTTCGGCGGCTTGGGTTGCTTCGGTTTCGGCAGCTTCTTCAAATCCTTCGTGGCCTGCTCGAAGTCGGCGTCCACGGGGCGAGGTGCCCTGGCTTCGAGCGCTTTGAACTTGTCGTATTCCAACTCGGCCTTGGCCTGCGCCATCTCGTGCGAGATCCGCCCGGCATGGGTGAGGATGTCGCGGTCGTTCAAGGTCAGAAACCCGTTCAACTTCTCGATCCAGTCCGCCATGTGCATCGGTACCCGCCGCATGGCCTGGCCCTGGGCAAAGATCAGGTATTGCTCCACCAGGTTGTTCAGCGCCTCCAACTCCGGCTCACTGAGGTAGTTCTTGGCGGTGGAGACATCCTGTTTGCGAATCACGGCACCCCGCCAGTTCGTTAGACCGAGATTGGGTTTCGCCGCATCCACACGACCGTGCACAATCTCAGCCGCCGTCTGGCCGGTGATGGCCCAATGCACCTTGTTCTGCACCGTCTTGAAAAACAGCAGGCTCACCTCCTGCGTGGGGTCGTAATTAATGCTCGTCGCGTAAATGTCCGTGATCTTCTGGTAAAACCGCCGCTCCGAAGTGCGGATGTCCTGAATCCGCCGCATCAACTCATCGAAATAGTCGAAGGGCTGATCCGGATTCTTCAGCCGCTCGTCGTCGAGGATAAAACCCTTCACGATGTATTCCCGCAGCAGCCGGGTGGCCCAGATGCGAAAACGAG
>CAINWP010000046.1 GCA_903854475.1 uncultured Verrucomicrobiota bacterium | reverse complement strand
GGTGAGGTGATTTTTCTGGGAGGTTTGCCTCAGCCGCACTTCCAGAACACGCCAAGCCCTGCCTAGCTCGAGCAACCATCCAAGTGTCTCCTCCGGTGTCACCGATCCGCATCATCCTGTGGCCGTCACCTCCCCCCTTTCCCATTGGAAACAGCGAGGAACCTAAAAAATCAGATGCACCCTCTCTTCGCCAAAGCGGACAAGCTGAGCCACACCGTCATCGGAGCGGCCATCGAGGTCCACCGCTTGAAGGGGCCCGGGTTGATCGAGAGCATTTACGAAAAATGCCTGCTGCCCGAGTTGGAGCTGCGAGATATCGCCGTGGTCAACCAGCGCGTCGTTCAAATCGAATACAAAGGCCTTGTGTTCGATGAACCGCTGCGATTCGACGTGTTGGGTGATGGGTGCCTGATGCTCGAACTGACGTGCGTCCAAAACATCCTCCCGATCCATAAGGCTCAACTCCTCAGCTACATGAAACTGCTCGATATTCCGATCGGGCTCGTCATCAACTTCCATAAGCCGAAACTGGCAGACGGTATCTCTTGCATGATTCTCTCCGGCGCAAACTAATGAATCCGGAATTTCACAGAAGCCAACGAAGTAAACGAAGTGTCACCCTGGAGGGTTCTCTTCATTTCCTTCTGTAAGAAATCATGCCCCTCCTCGAAATCAAAAACCTCCAGATCGAATTCGACTCCGGTGCTCGCGCCGCACGCGCGGTGGACGGCGTCTCGCTTTCGCTGGAGGCGGGCAAGACATTGTGTCTCGTCGGCGAGAGTGGCTCGGGAAAGAGCGTCACAGCGCTTTCGATTGCCAAACTGGTTCCGTCTCCGCCCGCGCGCTACGTCGGCGGCGAGATTCTCATCGAAGGCCGGGACGTTTTGAAAATGTCCTCGCGCGAATTGCGCGATATTCGGGGCGGACTCGTGAGCTACGTCTTCCAGGAACCGGGCGCGTCATTGAACCCGGTCTTTCGCATCGGGGCGCAAATCAAGGAATCGCTCAAATACCATCGGCCTGCGGCAGCCAACGATACCGAGGTCATCCGATTGCTGAAGCTCGTCGGCATTCCCGCGCCGGAATCGCGGCTGAGAAATTATCCGCACGAACTATCCGGCGGCATGCAGCAACGAGTGATGATTGCGATGGCGCTCGCGTCGCAGCCGAAGCTGCTCGTGGCCGACGAACCAACCACCGCCCTCGACGTCACCATCCAGGCGCAGATCATCGAGCTGTTAGGCGACCTGCGCAAACATCTCGGCATGGCTGTACTGCTCATTACACACAACCTCGGTATCGTGGGTGACCTCGCCGATGACGTGGCGGTGATGTATGCGGGACAGATCGTCGAGCATGGGCCGGTGCGCGAGGTTCTCCAGCGGCCGCTGCATCCCTACACTCAGGCGTTGATCCAGTCCGTGCCTGACCTGGAGGCCGAAGTGGAGCGTCTAACGGCGATTCCCGGCACTGTGCCACTGCTGGGGTCCTTCCCGAGCGGGTGCCGCTTTCATCCCCGTTGTTCGAAGGCACAGACAAGTTGCTCCACCCAGGCTCCAGAACTCGCCTCCGTCAAAGCGGGCCGTCGGGTGCGCTGCCCGCTCTGGGACTCGCTGATCGCACCTCAAACCGTTTCACACCGGGCATGAGCCTTCTCGAAATCCAGGACCTCAAGGTCCACTTTCCTGTCGAACAACGCTTGTTTGGCCGGGCCAAAGAATTCGTGCGCGCCGTGGATGGCGTGAGCTTCACCATCGCGCCTGGCGAAACGGTTGGGCTGGTGGGTGAAAGCGGTTGTGGCAAGACCACGCTCGGGCGCGCTGCCATCAGGCTCATTAACCCGACTTCCGGCCGCATCATTTTCGAGGGCGAGGACATCGCCGCCTTGAGCGGGAAGGAACTGCGCGCCCGCCGTCGCCGCTTCCAGATGATCTTTCAGGACCCCTTCGGCTCGCTAGATCCTCGACGGACCGTTTCCGATATCCTCGGCGAAGGGTTAGATGTTCACCGCCTCGCCCCCGACGCTACGGCCCGGCGCCAGCGCATCGACGCCTTACTGAAGGACGTGGGACTAGATCCTTCCCACGCATCGCGCCTGCCGCACGAATTCAGTGGTGGACAGCGTCAGCGCATCGGCATCGCACGCGCCCTGGCCGTCGAGCCGAAGCTCATCGTTTGCGACGAACCCGTCAGTGCGCTCGATGTGAGCGTCCAAGCGCAAATTATCAACTTACTCCAGGATCTTCAGAGCGAACAAGGCATCGCATATCTATTCGTCGCGCACGATCTCGCGGTAGTGAAACACATCAGCCGCCGCATCCTCGTGATGTATCTGGGCCGTATCGTCGAGTCCGGAGAGGCCAAGGAGGTCTGTCGCGCACCAAAGCATCCTTACACCAAGGCGCTGCTCTCGGCTGTTCCTGTCGTCGATCCCGATTCCAAACGCCAGCGCATTCTCCTTGCCGGCGATATACCCTCACCGATTCATCCGCCCAGCGGCTGTCCTTTCCATCCGCGTTGTCCAGTCGCCGAAGCGCGCTGCAAGACCGAAGTCCCACCGCTGCGTGAACTCAGCTCTGGCCACCAAGCTGCCTGTCATCTTACGACGTGACGATCGTTCAGTGCTCCCACCTGCGATGCCGCGACGCTGCTCCTACCCGGGGTTTTACAACACTGGACCTCGATCCTCGGTCTTAGCCGTAAACTGGCAGGAATACTTCCCAAAGGATTGGTGTTATCGGGAGTGGGGAAGGCCGGGTCGGGAGACTCGGCCGACAACAAATTTTCTGGGTTGGGCGGTGCCTTATCCGCCCGTGGCCCTCACCGGGCGGTCTGTAATTTCGGGTGTTTCCAGAGTGTTTCCAGAGTAACCCGTTGAAGCAGAAAGTGGTGCCAGCGGGAAGAATCGAACTTCCGACCAAGGGCTTATGAGTCCCCTGCTCTACCGCTGAGCTACGCTGGCACAGTCTCCGTTTGGAGCGGGCGAACTGGATAGGCCATAGCCCCCAGTCCGCACAAGCCTGATTTCAGTCAAATCACCAAAAAATCACGAAAATCCTCAATACCACCCGAGTCACCCCCGGCCCAGGCCAAGATCCGGTTCAGTTCTAGAATGAAGAACGAACCGATCTCAGAAACTCAGGATCACCACGACCGGCTTAGACCTTGGTTACCCACTTGAAATCTTCGGCCACCGCCTTGATGGAAGTCAGGTTGCGCCGGTCGAACACGTGACGGGCCGCCTTGATGAACTGCCCCTTTTTAAGAGCCTTCCAGGTGTCCATCGCACTGACGGCCACGAACTGCAACACGCTAGGATCGCGGTAACAATCGATCATGCAGCGAGTGCAACCATCACGCACCAGCTTGGACTCGTCCCACTCGTACACATTGCACATCGGAGTTTCCCAGAAGTGGCAGCGGTACAAGTTGAGATGCCAGTCGAGGTAGAAGTACTTGAAGCCTCCCAGACATCCAAATTGTTCGGTCTCACCACGCAGGTGGCGCTGCATCTCATCCAGCGACTCGGTCGGATTGACCACCGGATAGCCGCTGCGGTGCTTCATCCGCTTGATCTTCTCAAAGACCTCGTAGAGTTCATCTTTGGTGAAGCTAACAAGTCCCCCTTCGCTGAAACTCAAGTAACTGCTCTTCAGATCGGTGAGCGGGTAGCTGAAGGTGCAGTTCTCAAAACCCAGGGATTCCAAGAATTCGGGCAGCTTATCGTAATCTTCGATGAGCTTGCTGGCCGTGATGCTGGCGGTGGTCTGAACTCCCAAACCCAAGAAAAACTCATTAGCACGACGAATCTTCGCGCAGACGTCCTTGAGCCCGCGGTTCTTCTCGTGGGCCACGATGTCGTGGGCGTCGATCGACATGATGACGCTGCTGAGGCCGTCGCTGGCCAAGGCCCGCATGTTCTCCTCGGTCCACAATCCACCGTTGGTGCAGATCATGGGCTTAATCCCCTTGCGGGCCGCATAGCGGACCATGGCGCGGAGATCGCGGTGAACCATCGGCTCGCCACCCACAAACAGCAGATAACCAATGTGGTTGCGAACGGCGATGTCGATGACGTCCTTGGCCTCTTTCAAAGTCACCGACCGGCGCTTCTTGGGGTCAAACTGACTGCGCGCAAAACCGCAGAAACCGCAGTCGGCGTTGCAAATGTTGGTGATGGCGAACTGGAGGTAGCCGGGGCCGCCATGGTCGAGCACCTGGCCAACCAATTTAAGAACCGAGATCTTCGGTCTCGGCACCGGCACCGAGAAATCATCATCAGCCCCCAACCCGTTGGCGACCGCGGTCGCTGAGGGATTCACGGACACACTGTCAAAAGCGGCGTCACTCATTCAGTTCGACCTCACCTTCAGGGGGAAGAGGCCCCTGGGGCAATCCTTTGTTCGCAATGGATCACCAGTCAAAGCCCCTCAGGCGTTGTTCGATCGTTCGACCAAAAACACGCCTTCTTCTCCCGATCCAGCGATCCACGATTGCGCGAGTCGCAGCCCTTGGCTCCGCAATCCAAACTCGATGGAACTGGGTGTGTGGCGGATGGAAAAGAACAGGCGGACTCGTTCACCGGGTTCCAAGCAGAAGGTCTCGCCTTCAAGAACCCATTCCGAACTCCGTGACACCACCCAGTCGGCCGCGATTCGCGCACAACCCGGCAATCCTAGATCCCGCTCGACGTGAAACTCCACCGAACCGGCCTCCGCCGAAACCCCGTGGTCTTCGAGCAACGTCCGTAGCCAGGCCTTGGTCTCGGGATTGTTGTATTGAGGCAGAACCGTGCGAACTCCTGTTTCCAAATCAGGACCCGGGGCCAGATTGGCGCTGAAGAGCATCCGATCTCCGGGACGCAGCCACGAGGCCATGCGCTCGAAAATGAACTCCGGCTCAAAGTTCGGAAGCATCCCGAAGAGCGTCAAGAAACGGCGTGCTCCGCTGGGTAACAACGGATCGATGGTAGCGGAGAGGTCGTCGGCGTCGGTGAGGTCGGCGGCGATTGGATGCACCGTGAGGCCCGGGCTCTGGGCCAACGCTTCCTCCCGTGAAATCAACACCAACGGCACACTCACATCCAGCGGCAGGTAGGTCACCGAAGAGGCCCGGACCACTAAGGCCGCGACGACGCGAGCCTCTTTGTGACCACTTCCGCAACCCAATCCGATGCAGCCCCAAGGGCCAGCCGCTAAACCCACCACCGACTCACGGGCGGCCTGATCGTAAATGGATCGGGAATCTTGTGCCGTGACGGCTGGGGAATGGGCCGCATGCACCTCCATCCAACGACGAGCCCGACGGGCCGTGTCGTAATGAAAGGCCCCATGAATGCGCCGGGTCTGAAACGAGGCACGCAACCGGGCGTGAACCGCATCCGGAAACAGGCTCGGATGGATGGCCACCGAAACGCAGGGCGATATCATTCGTGGCGAGAGCAAACGGGGCCGACCCTCTCGCATCAAGCTCCAAGCCCGGACGGTTGACCCCACGCCTCGGGGGATTTTTTCGAGGACTCCGTCCAAACCACGTCCAGTAATCTCAAATCCGCTGCGGCCAACATTCGACACCCACCTTCTTGGCGGCCTTGCGTAACTCCGCGTCCAGCGTGGCCAGCGGGATCTTATTCCGCATCGCCAGCTCCAAATAGGCTCCGTCGTACTGCGTGAGAGCATGGGTTCGAGACAACGCGAATGTCTCCGAAAACGCCCGGGAACCAGTCTCACGATCCACCTCGATCGCGAGGGAACTTAAAATTCCCATGAAATGGGCCGAATCGGCGGGCGTGCAGCGCTTGCGACGTTCACCCATCAATAAGGTGTTGGTCACTTCCAACGGCCAATGCCCGGGGACGATTGCTGATCCTGATAGATTCAGGTGATCGAGAATTTCATCGGTCACAGCTGTCGACTCTCCGTCAAAAAACCAGGCCATGGTCACTGAACAATCCAGTACAAAGGCGCCGTTCATCGACGCCCCTCTCCACGCCAATTACGAAGTTCCTCGACTGAAGCCGAACGCATCGCCCGGCCAGCCCGCATCCGGGCGATAGACTCAGCCGCCTCGGCGCGACCAGAACGATGGACCGGAGATAGTCGGGCCATCTCGGTGTCATGGCGCGTGATGATGAACTCTTCACCCTGCCCGACCCGCTCGATGAGCTCAGACAATTTGCTTTTTGCCTCGGCCAAAGGCACCGAAATCACACTGCTGTTCATTGCAACGAACCCTAAGACTAGTTTGAGACTAGTCTAATCTATTTTGGAAAGTATGGATTCTTCCCAAGACTCCGGAGCGATCCTCTGCTTGGCTTTCAGACGTTGAGCGCAAACCGGACCCCACCCGCACCCTCTCACCGCAGCCTTTCACGCCGTGGATGGATCACTGGCTTGCTGGTCGCACCGTCCCTGCTTTCGGGTGTTCAGCTCTTGGCAGAGGCCCCCACCAAAACGAAGGTTTCTTATCCCGAACGCGTGGTCCGAGAGGTCGAAGGCTGGACCGTCCGGATCGACACCCGACTGTGGTCCGAACAACGCCCCGCCACCGACAAAGCCCTAGAACTGCTAGCGGTCCAGTTGCGTGAAATCCTTCAGGTGGTTCCCGCGCCGGCCGTCCAACCCTTGCGCAAGATCACCCTCTGGTTCACCCGCGCCTACCCTGGCCAAGGCGGACGGGCCGAGTATCATCCGGGCGCGGGATGGCTGCGCGACAACGGCCGAGACCCCGCGATGGTGCATGGCGTCGAATTCACCGACATCCCGGACTTCGAGTCCGAGACCCGGCGCATGCCCAATTTCACGCTGCATGAATTGGCCCATGCCTACCACGACCGCGTGCTGCCCGGCGGATTCTCAAACCCCGAAATTGCCGCCGCCTACAAAGCCGCCAAGGACAGCCAACGCTACGAGCGCGTTCAACGCAAAGACGCCGCAGGCAAAATTCACTGGGACCGGGCCTATGCCATGACCGACCCCATGGAGTACTTCGCCGAATGCACCGAGGCCTTCTTTTCTCGCAACGATTTCTATCCCTTCAACCGCACCGAACTTCAACAGCACGATCCCGACGTGGACGCCCTGCTCGTCCGCCTGTGGGGCCGTAAATCCTGATTCCTTAAACCCCTTCCCCCATGACTATCACGCGCATCTTCGCTCATCAGGTCGATCTCCCGCTGCACGAGACCACCTACAAGTGGTCTGGCGGTAAATCGGTCACTGTATTCGACAGCACCATCGTCGGTGTTGAAACCGACACCGGCCTCATCGGCTACGGCGAGGTCTGCCCGCTGGGGCCCTTCTATTTGCCCGCCTACGCGGCCGGCGTGCGGGCGGGTCTTCTCGAGTTGGGTCCGTTGCTCATCGGCGAAAACCCGCTGGAACTCGGCAAGCTCAACCACCGCATGGATGCCGCACTCAAAGGACATCCGTATGTAAAGTCGGGCATCGATATCGCGTGCTGGGACATTTTGGGCAAGGCGACCGGCCTGCCGGTGTGCACTCTCTTGGGTGGCCGCTACGGCGAGAAGGTGCGGCTCTACCGGGCCATTTCGCAGGAAGACCCGGAGATCATGGCCGCTAAGGTCGCCGGCTACCGGGCCGAGGGTTACACGCGCTTCCAGCTCAAGGTGGGCGGCGATCCCGATGTGGACATCGCCCGCATCCGCACGGTCCGCAGCATTCTTAAAGGCGGCGAACGCCTGGTGGCCGACGCCAACACTGGCTGGACCCAGCATGAGGCGGTCCGCGTGGTGCGGGCTGTGCGCGACCTCGACGTGTACATCGAGCAGCCCTGCCTCACCTACGAAGAGTGCCTCGCCGTGCGCCGGCAGACCGATCACCCATTCATTCTGGATGAAAACGTAGACGGCCTAGACCTGCTGCTGCGGGCCAAGGCCGACCTGGCCATGGACGTGGTGAACCTCAAGATCAGCAAGCTCGGAGGCCTCACCAAGACCAAGCAGGCGCGCGACCTGTGCCTGAGCATGGGCATCGCCATGACCCTCGAAGACAGTTGGGGCGGCGACATTACTACGGCCGCCATCGCCCATCTCGCCCACAGCACTCCGGAGGCCTACCGCTTCACCAGCACCGACTTCAACAGCTACGTCACCGTCAGCACGGCGGAAGGCGCTCCGCAACGAGTGGATGGATACATGGAGGCCCCGAATCGCCCCGGACTGGGCTTCACCCCGCGCATGAATGTGCTGGGCCCGCGAGTCGTGGACATCCACTGAGCCCCATCCTTTCGCCCCGATGAACCCATCCTTGCCGAACCTCCCATCGCGCACGCTCCGGAGCCTGTCCCTTGGACCCGGAATCCTGCTCGCCGTCCTCCTCGCGCTGGGCACGACTCCGCTCGTATCCACCATCGGCCGCGCCGCCGAG
The DNA here is from genome assembly GCA_903854475.1 of uncultured Verrucomicrobiota bacterium. GTDB lineage: Bacteria > Verrucomicrobiota > Verrucomicrobiia > Limisphaerales > UBA9464 > SXXZ01. Next base: position 7,831 of record CAINWP010000046.1, on the reverse strand, counting down.
CCCGGCAGCACCAACGCCCCCAACCCGCTGCTCACGGTCGAGCGAATCTTCAAGGGCGGCGAATTCGGGGGCGAAGGGTTTGGCGGCCACTGGCTGGAGGACAGTTCGGGCTATGTCACCTGGGAAAAGCCCGGCAACGGGGGGCCTGGTCAGGACCTGGTTCGACACGACCCGGCCACCGACAAACGCGACATTCTCTTGGCCGCCTCCGAATTAATTCCGGCCGGCAAAACTCAACCGCTCTCGGTCGACGACTACGCCTGGTCGACCGATCGCTCCAAGGTGCTCATTTACACCAACAGCAAGAAGGTGTGGCGCACCCACGCCCGCGGTGATTATTGGATGCTCGATCGCACCAGCCACGAGCTCTTCCAACTCGGTGGCAATGCCCCGGCCTCGAGCCTGCAGTTCGCCAAGTTCTCGCCCGACGGCACCCATGTGGCCTACGTCCGCGAACGCAACTTGTACACCCAAGACCTGCGCTCCCGCAAGGTCACCACCCTCACCGACACGCCCAACGAGCACCTCATCCACGGCGCATTCGATTGGGTCTACGAAGAGGAGTTCTCGATGCAAGACGGCTTCCGCTGGAGCCCCGACAGCAAGTCCATTGCCTTCTGGCAGTTGGACACTGAGGGCGTCCGCGAAGTGTCCTTGGTGAACAACACCGACAGCCTGTACCCGAACGTTCAGTGCATTCCCTACCCCAAGACGGGCGAACTCAACTCTGCCTGCCGCATCGGCGTGGTGGACGCCGCCGGTGGCGACATTCGCTGGGTGAAGACCCCGGGCGATCCGCGCGAGCATTACATCCACGACCTCCAGTGGATCCCCCGCACTCGTCGCCTGCTGCTGCAGCAATTGAACCGCCTGCAGAACACCAACCGCGTGTTCATCGCCGAATCCGCCACGGGCGAAGTCACTCCATTGCTCGTCGACTCCGACAAAGCCTGGGTCGAAGCCCACAACGACCTCACCTGGCACAGCGACGGCCGCCGCTTCCTGTTCTGGAGTGAACGGGACCGTTGGCAGCACCTCTACTGGGCCGGTCTGAAGAAGGGCAAACTCAAACCCGCCACGCGCGGTGCGTTCGATGTGACCGAGCTGGTACGAGTGCAAGAAGCTCGGCAGGAACTCTACTTCATGGCCTCCCCGGACAACCCGACCCAGCGGTATCTTTACCGCAGCTCGTTCCGCGGACACGGCCTCGAACGCCTGACCCCCACCAACGCTCCGGGCACCCATAAATACGTGGCCTCACCCGATGGCCGGTGGGCCTTCCACACGGTGTCGTCCTTCACCGTGCCGCCCAAGACCGAGCTCATTTCCCTGCCCGACCACAAGACCATTCGCGTGCTAGCCGACAACCAGAAGATCCGCGAGAAGCTGGCCACCTTGAAGATTCCCACCACGGAGTTCTTCCGGGTTCCGGTGGGAGACGGCATCGAAATTGACGGCTGGTGCGTGCTGCCGCCGGAGTTCGACCGTACAAAAAAACACCCGCTCATCGTGCATGTTTACGGTGAACCGGCTGGGCAAACGGTGAAAGACCAATGGGGCGGATCCGGCCAACTCTGGCACTGGATGCTCGCCCAGCAGGGCTATGTGGTCATGAGTTTCGACAACCGCGGCACGGCCACACCCCGGGGCCACGACTGGCGCAAATCGATCTACCGCCAAGTGGGCATCCTCGCCTCGCAAGATCAGGCGACCGCGCTCAAACACGTGTTGGCCACGCGGCCGTACCTCGACCCCAAGCGCGTCGGCATTTGGGGTTGGAGCGGCGGCGGGTCCATGACGCTCAACGCCCTGCTCCGCCATCCCGACCTCTATACCGCGGGCATCTCGATCGCGTCGGTCCCCAACATGCGCCTGTACGACACCATTTATCAGGAGCGCTACATGGGCCTGCCCTCGGACAATGCCGAGGGATACCGCCAAGGCTCGCCGCTGACCTTCGCCAACCAACTTCAGGGCAAGCTGCTGCTCATCCACGGCACCGGCGACGACAACTGCCACTATCAAGGAGCTGAAGCGCTCGTGAACGCCTTCATCACCCATGGCAAGCAGTTCCGCATGATGTCGTACCCCAACCGCTCCCACTCCATCAGCGAAGGCCTCAACACCAGCGTCCACCTCCGCCAACTGATGACCGACTTCCTCCACGAAACCCTGCCCCCCGGGCCACGGTAGGCGGGTTCGTCAAGAGCTCGGACGCCCCTCCAAAATCCCACTCCCGCATCGGCCATGGCGGCAGTTTAAACCCATCTTTTTCCAGTAATAACGAAACGCATCTCCATTTGTCTGCCCCCGGATCTCGCTGCTTGGCTTCGAGCAACGGCCGAGAAACGTGGGCTAAGCCAAAGCGCGATTGTTCGATCTCAATTGGAAAATGCCCGTTCGGCTTCGGAGCTAAAACCGTGGAGGACTCTCGCAGGCAAATCCGAGGGCAACCCCAGAAATCTTTCCTCCATTGAGGGGTTCAGTCCGCGTCGGCGGAAACAGGCGATCTTCCCTCCGGAGCGATGAAGCGAAAAGCCCCCGGGAGAGCTTCGAGAGCCGACTCCGGGGGCTGGTTGGGGGTCCACTAGGGCCGCACTTCAGGCGCGCCAGCCGTGATTCTCGCGAACCTGAATCATGGCCGAGAGGATGTTGTTCCAGGTTTCCTGCTTGCCCATGACATCGTTCGGGAACATGCAGCCGTCCCAGCAAATGTGCTGAAACTTCTTAGTAACCTTACTGGCGTCATCGCGCATCCAGTAGCCGGCATCGCGAGCGATGTTCAACTTGCCGTTCGGATCGGTCGCTAGGCAGTGCTTACCCGTCTTCTCGTGATCGCCCGAGCCCTTCACGGTCGCGTCATTCTGGGCCACGTGGAAGTCGATGGTCCACGGCCGCAGCGCCGCGGTCATCTTCTTCATGGCCTTGTGGAAGGCTTCCGGCTCCCAGTGGTAGTTCTGCGGCACGATCCGGTGGGCGCTCGGGGCATTGTAGCCCAGCGTGTAGAGGAGCGTGTGGGCCATGTCGGCCTGGAAGCCCACGACCTTGGGCATCCCGGTCTCTTCCAGCGTCTGGATCATGTACTTCCAGGATTGCATACCACCCCAGCAAATTTCGCCCTCGGCGGCCAGACGCTCACCGTGATCTTTGGCCACCTTGCCGCCCTCGCGGAACGTCTTGGCGATGAGCTTGGTGTTGCCCTTGGGGTCTTTATCCCAGGCGGTCACCGGCGCGGCCGAATCGATGCGAACCACACCGTAAGGGCGAACGCCCAGATCGCGCAGCTTCTGACCGATGCGGCAGGCCTTACGCACCGCGGACACCCAATTGGCGCGCTGCGTGGTATCGCCCATAGCCGAGCCATCGAACCACACCGGAGCCACCACCGTGCCCACCACGAACCCGCGCGACTGAATCTTCTCGGCGAGCTTCTTGATGCCGTCATCGGTGATGTCGATATCGACGTGCGGGTTGTAGAGGAACAAGTCCACGCCATCGAACTTCACGCCGTTGACCTCGGCCTTGGCGGTGTAGTCGAGCATCGTGTCCAGATCGATCGACGCCTCGGCGCCCTCCCCGCCCTTGCCCACCAAACCCGGCCACATCGCATTGTGCAACTTCGGAAAATTGTTGGCAGCCGGAGCGACCGGAGCAGCCGGTGCAGCGGCGGCCGGAGCCTTGGCGGACTTCTTGGCGGGAGATTTCTTTGCGGTGGGCTTGCTCATAGAAAATAGGAGATGGGATGAGAATCGAATGACCCGTCGGGGATTCAAGCACGGTTTTCCAAATCGGCCCAATCTCTCGCTGCGAATACCCAGAAAAATCGACGATCACCGAGGCTTCGACGCGGCCTGATCAACCAACCGCCGAAGTACATCGCATCCAGCCAACGAGGCCAATCACGGGTTCGGCTTGGCGGAATCGCAAGAACGCCCCGCCTGAGGTCCATGAGCCAGGATTACCAGGTGCGCCAAAGCCCCGATGAGCACCAGCAAGTTGCCGACTTGCGAAACCCCATGCCACATCCCGAATTGCCGGGCCAAGATCGGGCGTTCCTCGGCGGACGTTGTGATGGCATACCGTTGCTGATTCAGTCCCACCAATTTGGGCTGCAGCCAAAACCCGCCCGCACACACCAACGCCAGAATAGCAAGCAAACCCCAGCGAGAACGCCGAGCCAAGGCAGAGCCAGCAGCGCCAGATCGCAGATGCAAGGCCAGCGCCATCACCGTGCAGACCACTTGCAGCACGAAGTACTTGGCCAACACCGACTGAGCGATGAGACCCGCATTTTGCCGCCCAACGAGATCCGTCACCGCCGGCGAGAAGAAGTTCGGGCCCACCACAACGGTCAGGAACAGCCCCGCCCCAAACCACACCGCCGCATTCACCACCGCCAGCACATGCCAGATAATCCGCATGCGCGGACACTTCTCTGAAACGCTGCTCAATACAAACCGCCAATAGGGCGGGTTTGTTCCGGGCTCCACTACTGCGAGCGTGACACCACCTCCATGGTTACCTTGCGGTTGGTCGGTGTTCCTTCTTCTGGCCGGTGTCGCCCTTTTTGAGTCAACGACCTCATCGTCCGCAGCCAAGCCAATCCAACAGGGTGTCAAAACTTTTGAACCAACAGCAGCAATAGCCACAGGTGGAAAGAGGTGGTTGCCGAATCTCGCAACCGAGGGCTACGGTTCCGCAATGTCGGGTGTAAGCGCAAAGCAGATCAAGCGGATGGAGGGAGATGCCAGGATGGCCGCCTTGGAAATTGCTGGTCGCAGTCCCGCCGAGGCACGCGCCCAACAAACTCGGGTGTCGCTGGTAGGTGACGGTCGCAAGTGGCGCATCACCAATCTCCAGAAGGCGGTCCGAGTCATGGCCTCATGGCGCTAGGCTCAAAATACCGACTGGAAGAGTTCGCGGAGGTATTTGACCTCCGAGATTCCGACGGAAGGCCTTTCCTGCTGATTGGCGGAATTAGGGCTCGTCTGGTATGACATCCTTCCATGGGATGAGATCGGAAGGAGCCAAGATTCGAGGATCATGGGGTTTGTCCACAGCGCGACCACTCATTCCCAGGATTCAAAAGAGTTCCCCCAATAAACGATCAGAAAGCTGGAAACCAAAAGGTGCAATTCGCTCCCTACCCCCAGTCACCTGATTCACCGGACATGTCTTCTTGAATGCCTTGGACTTGGCAGCCTTGGATTTCATCGGCACAGTATGGCCGTCGGGAGTCAGCAGTGCGTTCACTGGTAGTTTTTTGTTAGGCGAAACAGTTGTCAACAACGCCAAAAACGCACCAAAGCCCCGTAAACATTGGTCTGTCCCGATAGCTCAAATGGATAGAGCTACGGTTTCCTAACCTGCTACACAACAGGGAACAGGTGCCCATTTGTAGTCAAGCTCAACGCCCTCAGGATTAGCCAATGTTCACCGAAGTGCCGTAAACACAGGGGATTTTCGCATTTGGCGAGACTTTTTTGTGACGCTGCGTCCTGTGCGTTTGACGGGCGTTTACTGGTAGGCATTTGGTAGGCACTACCAGCGCATCTAGTAGCCTCCACCAACACCCTATCGTGCCGAATCCACCGGTAAATCCTCCATTTCTGCGCAAATTCCCCATTTCTTGCACCTTTTTCCTTGTAACGGTCAAAATGATGGTTTCCGAGGAACCTTGCTTCTGCTTCAATTCCCAAAAGGTCAGCAGTCACCAGCACCAAGTCATTCCCCCATCTATGAACCCTCTGTCTACCAGACCCAACCGTTGGCGTCCCATCACCGTGTTCAACCTACTGCTTGGACTGCTCTTCAGCCTCTCTGCACTGGGTCAAGAGACATTCCAAACTGAGGGACTTTTGAGGCGCTTTACTTTCACTAGTGGAACAGAAGATTGGAATCTTTCGCCTTCAGGTGCCACACAGGGCGTCTATGAGGGGCGAGGTTGCTTAAAATTCTCAGACGGTGGTTGGGCTGTTTGGGAAAGAACACGCAACCAAATTATTCCGAAGAACCCTGACTTCCTTACCCAGTCAATTTGGGTATATGCATCATCCGACACAATCTCAGGATATATCCTTCAACGCCGTCAGCAAACAGAAGGAGGTGGATGTTCCGGTCTTCCCAGTTGGATGAATCTAACTTTGCGAAGCGGAATTACAGAAGCGAACATAGATGCCCCATGCTGGGGCAATTTATCAGGTTCGTTTGCTCTCCCAACCAATAAGTGGATCCACATTGTCTATTCAAGGCAGGGGCAGCAAGTCAAACTATATCTCAATGGTCTGATGATTTCTCAAAAAATATATGGTGGATTTGCGTCTAATAATGGATGGAATGAGTTCAATGGTAGTGATCGTGATTATACTATTGGAAAAGGATATGCCGGAATGGGACCAGATTTCTTTGAAAAAGGATTCAAGATGTTAGGAGGCTTTATCTTAGTAGATGACATTCGCATTTACAACCGTGCTCTTTCTGACACCGAGGTTAAAGCTCTTTACGATTACGAATCCACTCCTCAACCACTTAACCCACGCACCGCAACCGCAACAGCTCAGGTTGTGAATGGCTTTGTGGTTGGTACTACAATTAAAGATGGCGGTTACGGATATGTTGAGAATCCAACTGTCACCATCACTGGTGGAGGTGGAACTGGTGCTAAAGCTACTGCCACCCAAATCAATGGAGTGGTAACCAGCATCACAATAAACAATTCAGGAAGTGGTTACACTAGCACTCCGACGATTACTATTGCCCCTCCTCCATTTCCGCCTCGTAAAGCTACTAGTACTGCGGATATCGTAAACGGATTTGTTGTGGGCGCAAAGATTACGGACGGCGGTTTCGGCTATGATACAGCGCCTACGGTGTTATTGATTGGTGGTGGCGGAAGTGGTGCTACTGCCACCGCAACCGTTGTAAATGGTATGGTAACAGCGATTACTATCATCAACTCCGGTAGTGGTTATACATCAGCACCCAGCATTCAAATCGCTTCACCACCATTTGCTCCTTCTTTGGCTATTGAGGTGAGCAGAGTATCTGTTCGGCTCAAGGTAGTACTTGGGGGAAAATATCAGTTAGAAGCGTCAACTGATTTGAAAACTTGGACATCTACAGGACCAGCATTTGTTGCCCAAGCAGAAGAACTCGCTCAAGAATTTGATGTGAATCAAGTGGGACGATATTTCCGCATCAACCAAGTTCCTTAAGCTAGAGAGAACAATTACTGCACCCCGGCTTCAACTGATTGAGGTCGGGGTGTTGTGTTTGTAGGCGCAAAGTGACTCTTAAGCAGAAACAGAATGCTGAAAGACCGTGGTTACGACAAGAATTGCTTGTTGTCACTGAGCACTTGGGGGCGTTGCTGGATTCCAGCAATCTATCTGAAAACGAAAAACGCCATAGAGCACTGGTTCATCACATTATCGTTCGTGACTCGGAGGATGTGGGTCTCTACCATAACATCCACAGCCGTACTCTTAGCAGCTATCTTGGCAACAATTATCCCGAGGTTCTGAGTTGGTTGCAACAGCACGATTGCTTGGACATCAACCACATCTATTCAGCTGATGTTAATGCTGGTTTCAGCAAGAGCTATAGAATTCCTGGTCTTACTGAAGACACTAGAGATACTAGTTTGACCGCAATTGCTTTTGACCACCCACGAATTCAACGGTTCAATGACGATAGTAACACTACAGATGCGGTTTCTAAGTTCGTCCTCAGCAACCTAAACCAACTCACCGTTCGTAAGCAGTTGGTTCACATAGACAGCATTGAGCGTAGAGCTTTGGCACTGGAATATTGCAAGTGGGTCTATCATAAG
>CAINWP010000045.1 GCA_903854475.1 uncultured Verrucomicrobiota bacterium | reverse complement strand
TCCCTCGGGCAGGGTGAGATCGCCGACTCCGCCGGGCCGAATGGCGTAGACGGGCTTGTTGAGCTTGAGGTTGTCGCCGACGTACCCGGCACCGACATACAACAGCCCATCCGCCTCGAACGGGGTGGGGATGACGATGGTGGAGGGCCCTTGCAGTTGCCACAGCACCTTGCCTGTCAGGTCGTAGCTGCGGATTTGAGTGCGGCCCGGCACCACCAGTTCGCTGCGCTTCGGAGTCTTCCAAAGGTAGGGGGTGCTGAAGTTGCTGGGTTCGTCGCGCGGGACTTGCCACAGGATTTTGCCCGTCTTGGCGTCGAAGGCACTCAAGGTCGAAGCCTCTTCGTTGTCGTTCACCACATACACCTGACCTTGGTGCAAGACCGGCGAGGCGGAGGTGCCCCAGCCATAGCGCATCTTGCGGGATTGAATGGGTTGCGACCAAATCACCTTGCCCTGGAGATCGAGGCAGAACAGCCCCACCGATCCGAACAGCACGTACACGTGCTTGCCGTCGGTGACCGGGGTCTCGGAGGCGTAGCTGTTCTTGAGGTGGATGGGCGTAGTAGGAACCGCTCCGTGAAGCTCGGTGCTCCAGAGGGTCTTGCCGGAGTCGCGGTCGAGACATAAGGCTATCCAGCGTTGGCGCTGCTTCGGGGGTTCCGGGCGGTCGCCGCCGAAATACAGGCCCTTCTTCGGAGCTTCCAGTTCTCCCTCGCTCACTGCCGTGGTGAGGAACACCCGTTTTCCCCACACGATCGGCGATGACCACCCGCGTCCGGGAACCTCTGCACGCCAGGCAACATTGGTGTCTGAGCCCCAGACCAAGGGCAGCCGGTCGGAGGTGCCGACCCCGCGGCTTTCGGCCCCCCGGAACTGGGGCCAGTTGGCCTGGGCGGCTGCGTCTTGTGCCAGCGTGACGGTGAGTGCCAGGGCAACGCCAGCGGCCAGCCATCGTTGCCCTAGTCGCATTCCCCACAGGCCGACGTCTGTCTTCATCCGCCTTGGCTAACGATCTCCGCGAAGGGAGGCAACTTCCATCACGGCAGGGTCGGGTTGTGAACCAGTGATCGAGGGGTAGGCCGCCGGACAAGCTAGGCCCTTTTTAGTCCGCTTCGAGGCCAGACTCAAACGGTTCTCAAGGTCTATCGTCAACCTCACCCAAGCACCTCCGAGGTAGGGCGATTTCTCCGAAAGCGCCGCGTCAGAGGACATGGACCGCCGCAGACCGGACCGCTCGGAGATCGGTCCCTACCCAGGAGGTCCTTCGGTCGACATCTAGGATAAAACCCCAGCCTATACGGAACGATTCAATGGGATCCGTTGTGTTGGCTGCGTCTTCCTCCGCACGAGGCTCGTCACGGGCCTCACCATGGCCGACTCGTCGCTTACCCCGATCTTGTGAAAGAATCCGCTACCCCATCACTTTCTTTCCGACTGAATAGTTCTGGCTTAATCCGCGGAGAAATCCACCGGAAGTTACTCTGGGGCTAAGCGGTTGCCGTCTTGAGACGGGTCCGGAGCCCCATGTCTCTTCCCGAATCCTTCAATTCTCTTCCATGCACGAGTTCGACCTCATTTGTATCGGCAGCGGTCCCGCGGGTCAGCGGGCTGCAGTTCAGGCGTCTAAGTTGGGCAAACGCGTGGCCGTTGTGGAAAAACAGGCGAACGTCGGCGGCGTTTGCATCGAGACGGGTACCATTCCGTCGAAGACCTTCCGGGAGGCGGTGCGACGTCTCTATGCGCACGATCATGAGGACACGGGCGGTTCGCATTCTGGTCCCGCTCGGCCGACGATGGAGCGCTTGATGCGCCAGGTGGCCGGGGTGGTGGGTCGTGAGTGCCAGGTGGTCCATGACTCGCTGGCTCGCAATGACATCAAAATGTTCCAGGGGGCGGCGCGTTTTGTTGGGCCGAACGAACTGGTGGTCAGCGGGTTCACTGGGGATGAGACCTTGAAGGCGAAGAAGTTCCTCATCGCCGTGGGTACCCGGCCGGCCGAGTCCCGCGGGGTGACCCTAGATGGGGAGATTGCGGTCACCTCCGACAGTTTGCTAAATCTTAAGCGCCTGCCGCGATCGGTGGTGGTCGTGGGTGCCGGTGTCATCGGCATCGAGTACGCTTCCATGTTCGCGGCTTTGGGACTGAAGGTGACTGTCGTGGACAAGCGCCCGCGGCCTTTGGAGTTCCTGGACCATGAGATCGTCGACGAACTCATCCACCAACTGCGCAAATTGGATGTCACCTTCCGGTGCGGTGATGGGCTCAAGAGTCTGGAAATTAGCGATGGGGATCGGAAGCAGGCGTTGCTGGAGTTGGAGAGCGGCAAGTTTCTGATCGCCGAGATGGTGCTCATTTCGACCGGTCGTGTGGGCTGTACCGACGGGCTGGGTCTCGAGGTGGTCGGATTGTCGGCCGACGATCGGGGCCGCATTAAAACCGACGCCCATTTCCAGACGGCAGTGCCGCACATTTATGCGGCGGGCGATGTCATCGGCTACCCGTCGCTGGCAGCGACCTCCAGCGAGCAGGGACGTCTGGCGGCCTTGCACATGTTCGGCGAGGAGAGCGCTCCGCTCGGAGATCGTTTCCCCATCGGCATTTATTCCATTCCTGAGATTTCCATGATGGGTGAGACCGAGGAGGCGCTCACGGCCAAGAAGGTGCCCTACGAGACGGGCATCGCTCGCTACAACGAGACGGCCCGGGGACAGATCCTCGGCGACCACTCTGGCATGTTTAAAATGATCTTCCATCGCGACACCGAGAAGCTGCTCGGGGTGCATTGCATCGGTTCTGGGGCCACGGAGTTGGTGCACATCGGGCAGGCGGTGATGCTGCTCGGAGGTGGGCTCGACTACTTCATCAACAGCGTCTTCAACTACCCGACGCTCGCTGAGTGCTACAAAATTGCCGCGCTCAACGCCTACAACAAGATTCAGCTCATCCGGAAGGTGCAGAAGTTGCGTCAGTCGCAGCGATCGGCTTGATCGGGGCCGTCCTACGCGACCACCGGCCGCACCACTTCGCCCGACACGTCGGTGAGGCGGAAGTCGCGGCCGGCGTGGCGGTAGGTGAGGCGCTCGTGGTCGAAGCCCAGCAGGTGGAGCATGGTGGCGTGCAAGTCGTGCACGCTCACGGGGTTCTCGACCGCGCGGAACCCGAACTCGTCGGTGGCGCCATGAGCCACGCCGCCCCGGACACCACCGCCCGCCAGCCAGACGCTGAAGCCGTAGTGGTTGTGGTCTCGGCCCAGCTTAGACTTACCGCTGTCGCCGAGTTCCACCGAAGGCGTGCGCCCGAACTCCCCGCCCCAGAGGATGAGCGTGTCGTCGAAGAGGCCGCGCTGCTTGAGGTCGGTGATGAAGGCGGCGATGGGGCCGTCGATCTCGGCGGCGTTCTTCCGGTGATTGGCCTCAATGTTGTCGTGATGGTCCCAGGGTTGCCCAGCTCCGTGCCACAACTGCATCACGCGGACTCCGCGCTCGAGCAGACGTCGGGCGATGAGCGTCTGCCGGCCGTGCACGGTGTCGCCGTACATGGCCCGGACGGAGGCCGGTTCGCGGGACAAATCGAAGGCGTCGCTGGCTTCCATTTGCATGCGGAAGGCCAGCTCGAACGATTCGATGCGCGCCTCCAGTCGAGGATCCGATCCGTGGTCGTTCCGGTGGGCGGCATTGAGCGAGGCCAGAAGATCCAGCTGCCGGCGTTGCATGCCCGGAGTGGCGTGCGGGCTGCGGATATTCTCGATGAGCCGCTCCACGTCGCGGTGCTGCGGATCGACGAAGGTTCCCTGGAACACGCCGGGTAGGAAGGCCGATTGCCAGTTCTCGGAGTCCTTGATGGGCAAGCCGCCGGGGCACAGCGAGACGAAGCCCGGCAAGTTCTGGTTCTCGGTACCGAGCCCATACAGCGCCCAGGATCCGAAGCTGGGCCGTGGCTGCACGCTGTCGCCGCAATTCATGAGCATGAGCGACGGCTCGTGATTGGGCACTTGCGCGTGCATGGAGCGGATGACGGCGATGTCGTCGGCATGGGCGGCGGTGCGGGCGAAGAGTTCGCTAATTTCTAAACCGCTTTGACCGTAGCGCGAGAACTTGAAGGGCGAGGGCAGGGCTGCGCCGGTTTTGCGCTCGGTGCGGAGGTATTGGCCGGGCAGGGGTTGGCCGGCGTATTTCGCGAGGGCCGGCTTGGGGTCGAAGGTATCCACCTGCGACGGCCCACCATTGAGAAAGAAATGCACGACGCGGCGGGCCCGCGGTGCGAAGTGGGGTGACCGGGCGGCCAGTGGAGAGATGGAGGAACCCGTGGTCGTCGCGGTAGGAAGATCTCCCAGGGTCTGTAGCGACAGGGCCCCGAGGCCGAGGCCAGATCGGGTGAGGAAATCACGACGACTGAGCGAGGGCCGATGCGAACTCTGGCTGGAAAACGGGGAGAACCTGGAAGGCATGGTAGGAGGAGCAGGTCGTTCAATCGGCGAAGGCGAACTCGTTGGTGAGGAGGAGCACGTGGGCGTACTGCTCCCAAGGGCTCAGTCGTGGCTCGGGTGGTCCGATCGGCGGCAGCACAGGCCGGTCGGGTGCGGTTTCGGCGGCGGTCACGAATCGGAGTCCGTCAGTGATTTCAGTGGGTCGGGCGGCTCGTTGGAAAAGGCGTCGATGCAAGTCGTGGATGCGGGCCGTGGGAGACAGTGCGGCTCCGGATCTGGCCAGCGACCGGGCCTGATCGGCAGCAAAGGTGCCGTTGAGGAAATAGAGCCCTTGCTGCGGCACGGTGGTTTCGTGTCGGACGGCCACATGCAAATCTGGGTTGGCGAAGTCGAAGGTGCGCAGCACGCCGGGGAGGAATTGTCGGTCCACGAAACCGTAGACAGAGCGTCGGTGGTTATTGGGTTCGAGAAGACCTACGGCCGGACCAGCCATCCGGGGATCCAGTCGGCCGGAGGCGGTGAGCAGGGCGTCGCGCAGTTGTTCGAATTCCAATCGGCGCAGCGGGAACTGCGCGAGCCAGCGGTTCTCGGGATCGAGTCTCTGGATTCGGTTCCGTTCGTCCGCACTGCGCCCATCGTGTCCCTGGGACGCCGATTGGTACGCGGCGCTGGAGACGATGAGCCGGTGGAGTGCCTTGAGGCTCCAGCCCGATTCGACGAAGCGCAGGGCCAGCCAGTTGAGCAGCTCGGGATGGCTCGGGGCTTCGGCGCGCAGGCCAAAGTCGCTGGGGGTCTTGACCAGGCCGGTGCCGAAGTGGTGTTGCCAGACGCGGTTGACCATGACGCGAGCCGTGAGGGGGTTGTCGGGCGAGGCGATGGCTCGGGCCAGTTCGAAGCGGCCGTTGCCCTTCTGGAACGGACGGCGGTCAGGGCCGGACAACACTTCGAGAAAGCGGCGTGGGACTTCGGGCCCCGGCTGAGACGGGCTACCGCGGCGGAACACCACGGGCTGTGGCTCCGAGGGGCGGTCGACGAGCACGAGTGCGGCTTGGACACCGAGGGCGATGAGTCGTCGGTCGACCGCACCCTGGAGTTGCCAGAGTTCGACGGTGATGTCGGTCGGGTAGAAGAACTCGGTGTTCACCATTCCGGTGTCGGGAACGGTGGTGGGCGAGGCCGGGTCGTGGAGAAAGCGGCGGAGGGCTTCGGAGGGCGGGTCGGGCAGGGCGATCGGGGCGGGAGTACCGGCCTGTGGGTCGATCGGTTTTGTAGCCTTTTTTGAGGCCTCCCTCAGGGTCTTCCAGTCGTTGTCCACCCGGGTGAAGAGATCGCCGTAGCGCCGGGTGACCTCAGTCCGGGAGGTCGGCGCTTGGGCAAAGGCCGCAGCCACCCGTGGGTTCCAACTCTGTGCGAGGTGGCGGGAGGCGGCGAGCGCCCGAGCGGCCGCGGATGGCCAGTCGGCGTCGGGCAGGTGATGCAGGTCTGCGATGAGGATCCGCCAAGGTCCGAAGATCGGGTGATCGGGAGTGGCCGACACGTTCAGGAAATCCCGCCACCGGCGCACCGACATGGGGATGATGTCTCTGGTGGAGAGGAGTTGGTCGAAGCCTTCCTCGGGGTAGTCCTTCAGATTCAGCTGCGCCGCGAGGTATTCACCGGTCCGCTGGCGCAGCCGGGCGTTGGCCTCGGAACGGCGCAGGCGCATCTGGTCGGAGAATTTTTTTCGCAGGGCGGCGAGTTCGGAATCCTGCGGTTCGTTGAAGGTGACCAGTTGGTCGTCGTTGCCCCGGAGCACGCCGTAGAGGGAGTAGTAGTCGGCCGTCGGAATGGGGTCGTATTTGTGATCGTGGCAACGGGCGCAGGCGACGGTGAGGCCCAGTGTGCCGCGGGTGATGACGTCGATGCGGTCGTCGATGATGTCGTGGGTGACGCCGAGGAAGCGCCGGCCTCCGGTAACGAATCCCAGGGCGGCGAGGTCAGTTGAGTCGGCCGGAACCAACTGGTCAGCGGCGAGTTGGAGCAGGAGGAATCGGTCGTAGGGCAGGTCGGTGTTGAGGGCGTTGATGACCCAGTCGCGGTAGGCGGGTGCGTGGACGAAGCGGGGTTCTTCGCGTCCGTAGACGTAGCCCTTGGTGTCGGAGTAGCGGGCGACGTCGAGCCAATGGCGTCCCCAGCGTTCGCCGTACCGGGGGGAGTTGAG
>CAINWP010000044.1 GCA_903854475.1 uncultured Verrucomicrobiota bacterium | reverse complement strand
CTGAAGCAAGTGCTCTCCAGCAACGCCGATGGCTATCTGGTGCGAAACCCGGAACACCTGCGTTTTTTTACCAATCACCGACGCCGTGGCGATTTCTCACTCAACGTGGCCAACCCGTTGGCGGCCGATTGGTTCATCACGCACGAGGCTTTGGAGCGAGTGACTGTCAGCTACGATTTGAACGCCGAGCAAGTGACCGCGTTGCTGCGGACAGCCCCTCCGGCCTGGTTTGAGCTCACGCTCCACCAGCACATGCCGCTCTTCCACATGGAGCACTGCGTCTTCTGCGCCTTCCTCTCGAAGGGCACCGACTACACCAACTGCGGACGCCCGTGCGACACGCATGTGGTGAAGCTCCGGGATCGGACCGGTGCAGAGCACCCACTTAAGGCGGACAGTGGTTGCCGCAACACGGTCTTCAACGCCCGAGCCCAAACGGGAGCCGAGTCGCTAGCCCGCTTTGTCGAACTGGGTGTGCGCGTCTTCCGGATCGAGTTCGTGGACGAAACGCCGGAGCAGGTAGCCACGGTGATCGGCCGCTACCGAGCCCTGCTGCGCAATGAGATCACGGGCCAGGCGCTGTGGCAGGAGCTCAAGCTCTCCAGTCAACTCGGTGTCACGCGAGGCCAGTTTGAAACGACCGAGGCGCGGAAGGTATTCCCCCGCGCCTCGTCGAATCGCGCCTAACTGCCCAAACAGGGAAGACCCAATTCTAGCACTGGGTCCCGGGGCTAGATTGCCCCTCAGTTCAACGGCTTCCAGTTCACGTAGCGGTAGCGGTCCCAAACCCAGCGGAAATCCGGGTTCTTGGAGGTGCCGCCCGCCCAGTAGAAGCTGTCCTTCCCGGCACCCGAATCCTTCGCCGCCTTGATGGTCGCACCGTCCACCCACTTGTGGCTTTCCGAGTGGCCGTCTTGGAACCCGAAGGTGCTGACCTGGCCATGAAAAATGGTGAAGGGATCCACCCAACCCGGCGGCGACGTGTTAATGACCCAAGTGCCCATGTTGTAACCGCGCGAATCGGCCTCCTCGACAAAAACCATGCTCTCCGAGGGATTGGAGACCTCAGACTCCTTCTTGTAGGGAATGGATGAATCCCATTGCCCGCCGTTCATGCCATTGGCCTTGGAATAACTGTCAAAGGCCCATCCCTTGCCGGGCGCGAGCTTCGTGCGGGAGTCACCGGGGCAGTGATAGACTTGATAGCCCGGGCAGTACTGCTGGAGCGGGGCGTTGCTCATGCCGTTGTAGACCCGTCGAAGGGCCTCGGTCTGAGTAATGCCAGCGGAGAGGCCCGGCACGGGGCTGCGCCAATAGCCACCACCCACCAGATCTACCATCACATTATTGATGCGGACCTGGAGCGGCATCAGGTCAGACTGATTGTCGTTGGAGTACAGGATCCAACCCAGGACGAGCTGCTTCTGGTTGCTCACGCAATTGGCCCCGGTGGCCTTCATGCGGGCACGACCCAAAGCTGGCAGGAGCATCCCGGCCAGGATGGCGATGATCGCAATCACCACCAGGAGTTCGATCAAGGTGAAACCGGCACGAGGGCGCGGCTGAAAACGAGTCTTCATGGGTATAAGGGAAACCTGAGACAGGCCGCTCCCGTTTCCGCAAGCCAAAAGCGGGCTGAGAAATTGTACAAACCACTTTCCCAACCTCGAAAAGACCCGAGGAGAGGGGTGGCTGCAAGGTCGCTGATTTGGCGCAGTCCGTGGCGAAGGCTCCCGAGGATGGGTCTCCTGAATTAGAAAAAATGCGGGATGAACCGACTGCCATTGCCGGTGATCCGGGAACGGTCTTCGCGGATGCCCAGTCCACAGGCCTCTTGGGCCACGATCCAGACACCACAAATCGGATGGTTGCCGTCGAAGCTCGGCAGTTGCGCCGCCTCCTGAAGAATCAACCCCTCGCTCCCATAATCGCCGCCGGTCTCCTCGACCACTCGGTCGCCTTTGATAAAGGTCACATTGGCTCCCTCACGCGACAGTTTCGGTTTGCGGACAAATTCCCCACCAAAGCGCTGCCGATTCGCCGGTGTGTCGGTGTAGGCCGGCAACAGGTGCGGATGGCCCGGGAACAATTCCCAGAGCACGGGCAGGAGCGCTTTGTTGGAGAGCAGCATCTTCCACAGAGGCTCAATGAACCGGGTCTTCGTGGAGGGCAGGTGCTTGGAGAACTCGTCGGTCCACATCCATTCCCATGGATAGAGTTTGAAGCAGGCCGAGATCTCCCGACCTTCGAAATCGACGAACGCCTTTCGTGCAGAATCAAACCCGATGTCTTCGACGAAGAGCGATCGGGTCTCCAACCCGGCTTGGTGGCAGGTGTCCTGAAGGTAGAGCACCGTCTGGGCATCTTCGAGACACCCCTTCAATCCACCCAACCACACCGGCCCCGAGTGGACGGACGCGAAGGTCTTCCAGGCCGCAATGAGCTTCTCGTGAATGCTGTTGAACTGGTCGTGCAAGCCACCGAGATCCCGCAGCCAGTACCACTGCGCCACCGCGGCCTCGACAAGGGCCGTTGGCGTATCTGCGTTGTATTCGAGAAGCCGGGGCGGGTGGATGCCGTCGTAGGCCAAGTCGAAGCGCCCGTAGAGACTGAAGTCGTCGCGGTTCCACGAATCGACGATCGCGCCAACGGCCGAGGCCGACAAACCGAACTCGTCGAAGCGTCCCGTTGCAATGACATGCTCGACGGCCTCGAGGCACATGGTATGGAGGGTGTTCCCGGCGGCCTCCAACACATCAATTTGCGCAGGCGAAAACCGGTAGCAGGCCGATTCGTCCCAATAGGGCACGCCGTCGGGGGTGTGGTAGGTCAGCCCCACCGCCTCAACGCGGGCCGGCCAGTCGGGCCTGGGAGTTTGCGTGAGCCGTTGCATCAGGACGAACTGGTGGAATGTGCGCTGGAACCGAAACCACCGCGAGAAGTGGTGGCCGATCCCGATGTGGTGGATCCCGACGGAGCCAACTGCACCTTGCCCGATTGGGACGGGCTGCTGGCGGACACGGCGGGGTAGAGGTGAGGGTTGGACTGAAAAGCGCCGCCGTAATAATAGCCTCGATCCGACACGAAGTGACCGTAGGGCATCGGATACCAGCCATGATAAGGCGCATGATAGTAGCCCTGATACCAAATCACCATATATATCGGTAAAATTTCTTGTTTGGTGGTTTGAGATTTGGGACTCTCTGACATGGCCCGAAAGAGAAAACCCCTGGATGCGGTCGGAGAGGCACCTTTGGTGGCCCGGCTGCTCCGTTCCGAACCTGCCGG
>CAINWP010000043.1 GCA_903854475.1 uncultured Verrucomicrobiota bacterium | reverse complement strand
GATGGCATGGCCGGTTAATATTAGGAAAGACTTATTTGAGACACTGCACTAGGTAGGGACCGATCTCCGAGCGGTCCGCGTGTGCCGACGCGCCTCCCAGGTAGGGACCGATCTCCGAGCGGTCCGTGTGTGCCGACGCGGCGCTTTCGGAAAAATCGCCCTACCTCGGAGGTCCTTGGGTGAGGTGGAAATTGTTTTACCCGTTGCCTCAAGAGAAACTGTTACCAAAGAACTGGTGGTCCCAGAGTAGTCACTCCTCTCCTGACTTCACGGGCTCGACTTCGTCTCGAACGCTAGCACTGACACCAAACTGACAAATTATTAAATACAAATCAGAGATACTGCACTAGGTCCGGTACTCCGGAACGAGGGCAAATCCCCTCACAGGGAGACGATATCCCGAACCGGATCCACGGGGACCGATCGGCAGGCTGAGCGTTCGGACTTCCGCATCCGTGTCCGGTCATCGGAGGTTTCCCCCCCCACCGCGGGGTTGCTCATGGTGGTTTTTTTAGAGTCGTCGAGCCTCAGCAGGTGGATGTTGCCCTCAAAATCCTCGGCGAGAGCGGTGCAACTCTCCACCCAGTCGCCGCAGTTGAGGTATTCGAAGCCCTGGACCGTTCGGATCTCAGCTCGGTGGATGTGCCCGCAAATGACACCCTCGACACCCGCCTGGCGTGCCAATCGTACCATGGCCTCCTCATATTGGGTGACGTAGCGGACTGCGCCTTTGGCTTGAAATTTCAAGTAGGCGGCCACCGACCAATATCCAAAGCCCATTCGACGTCGGAGTCGGTTGAAGTGGAGGTTGAATTCGAGAATCCAGTCGTAAAGACGGGCTCCCACGCGCTCGAGCAGTCGGTTGAAAAGGACCAATCCATCGAGTTGGTGGCCGTGAAGCACCAGATAACGACGCCCGTCCACACCTTCGTGAATGGCGCGTTCCACCAGCCGCACTCCACCCAAATTCAAACCCAAGAATTGCTCCATGAACTCGTCATGGTTTCCGAAAACGTAGGTGACTTGGGTTTGTTTGCGGTTCATCCGCAGGATTTTCTGAATGACCGTATTGGCCTCGCTGCTCCAAAGCCATCGCCGTCGGAGCTCCCAGCCATCGATGATGTCACCCACAAGATACAGGTGCCGGCATTCGTGGTTGTGCAGGAACGACAGTAGGAGTTCCGCCTGGCTATGCCTGCTTCCGAGGTGAAGGTCCGAAATCCAGATGGCGTTGTACTTCATGAGATCTGTCGTCTTCGTTGAGACGATGGAATGACCCGTAACTTGCTAGAGGTCCCGTCCGCCGACTCCAAGCTGGAAACGGGTCGTCACCTGAAATTTTCCGTTGTGAATCCTATTCGATGCTATTGGCGGATTGAGCGGAGGGTGTGACGGAAGCACATCGATGATGGTTGCATTCAAGGAATTAGAAATCAGGCGGTCTTTACGGGAAAAACATCCAAGCGTCATGCAGTTGTCACATGAGCTCCAGACAATCATACAACCTGCGGTGCTCAAAACCGGTTCCGGTTGAAACGGAGTGCTTCAGGTTTTAAATCATGAAAACTCGTCGAATTCCGGCTTGGCTGATCCTTTGGATCACCCTGACTTCCGCGCTGATCGGCACCCAGGTCCGAGGCGAAACCAACCGCATCACAGGCTACCTGTACGGCAGCCATAACTGGGTGGCGACTAACACGTACATATTGACGGGTTTCACGTACGTGATGAGCAACGCCGTCTTGAACATCGAGGCGGGCACGGTAGTGAAGGGAGCCTCCGGAACCGGAACCTCCAGCAGCGCGGCGAATGACTTCGGCTGCTTGTTTGTTTGCACCGGTGGCAAGCTTAATGCCAACGGCACGCCCAATCGGCCCATCATCTTCACGGCAGTGGCCGACGACGTGAGCGACGCGGGTGATTTGCCCTTCCCGACGCGGGGTCTCTGGGGCGGCATCGTTCTCTTCGGTAACGCCCGGTTGAACAATCCGGGATGGACGACCAATAACGTCTCCTACGACATTTACGAGGGATTGCCTGATTTAGCCGTGACCAATGCGGTGAGCGGTCAGGTCGATTATTTGCACCGTTATGGTGGCAGCAATGACGACGACAGTTCCGGTTCGATGCGCTACGTCTCGGTGCGGCATGGCGGCAAGAAGCTGACGACCGACAAGGAG
>CAINWP010000042.1 GCA_903854475.1 uncultured Verrucomicrobiota bacterium | reverse complement strand
CATCGCGGACGGTGTCACAGGTGTCGCCCACGTGGCGGAATTGGCAGACGCGCTAGATTCAGGTTCTAGTGAGTAACATCGTACAGGTTCAAGTCCTGTCGTGGGCACCATTCCTTCAGTCCTATGCTGTGCGAATAATGCAGTTCGAATAATGCAGTTCGAATAAACTCCGAAATGCCTTCGACGATAAACCCCAGTCAACTCTGGGGTTTTTTGCTGGTACAAACTTGATAGAAGAGCGACGCATCCGACCTGCGACGTGTCGAAAAGTTAGCCTGAACCTGCATTTGCCGAGAGATTTACCGCGAGACTTACCGCGAGACTTACCGCGAGACTTGCCGCGAGACTTGCCGAGTATCCAGCGGATCTCCAGTTCCACGCGTCCATTTTTGATCGTCGGAAGTACCGGGTCTCCGGCGTAGAGTGGCATCATCAAGGCAAATTCTACGGGAGACGGTTGTGGTTGGTTTTTTAGTGATCACGAGTGTTGAGTCGCTTCACAGGGGCGGGTTTGAGGTTCCGCCCGAGACGCAAACACACTGGATGTCCCAAGGGGTTTGTCCTTGGCGATTGCCAAGTAGGGAGATGGGTTCAGCCTTACGGTCGACGTGAACACCTTTCCGCGAGTTTCTTGGTTCACCCGGTGCCTACGAAATGGTTCAAGGGAATCGGTTTTGCTGGTTGCGCCTTCGTCCGCACGAGCTTCGTTGTTGGCCCGCTACGGGCCTCAGTATCGGGCTCAAATCGGCCGACTCCTTGCTCTCACCGCGTCTTGCAAAAGAATCTTCCGCGCCGTCGGTTTTCTTACCCGGGCGTCGTTCTGGCTGAGTGGGTGGATGTCCGGCGCGTTGTTCTGTGCCGCAGCAACGGGGGGATCATCCGCAAACCAGGCCGCCAAGCTCATTGCTCCCGCCGTGTCTACCGGAACCGGGCTGCTGCTGGAGCCGGCGTTGACGCTGCCTGAGTTTACTCGGGAGAAATTCGCGGCCGCCATGGCCACGGTAGGCGCAGAGAAGATTCGACGGCCGTGGACGCGTCCGGTGGTCACCTTGTCGCCGCATTCGCGCGCTGGTGCTCAGGGGCTGACTGAGGCCGAGGTGAAGTTTTACATGCTGGAGGCGAAGCGATTGTTTGACCGTGGGGAAGCGGTGCCGGTGTCGGATGTGGGGTTGATCAGCACTCAGGAGGACGTGATCCGAAAACCCATGCTCAATCATATTGCGGCGTTTTCGAACTCGGTCGCTCGCGTTTACTTGTTGGTACAGAAGACCTCCACAGACACGGGGTGGTCTCATTTCTCGATCGTCCAAGATCTTACGGTGACACCCGTTCTCGATTACTATGCCGAGCTCACGGCCGATGGCCCCAGATTCGAGGGCACCAGTTGCTACAAGTGCCATTCGTCGGGCCCTCTCGCCATTCATCCGGCGCGGGAAGACCTGGTGCTGGATGCCCCGTTGGCTGCGGCGATCAGCCAGCACATCGCCGATCAACCGCGATCCCAGTTCGTTTTCCCCAAGAACTCCCCCAAGCCCCCGACCGGCGAGAAATTAGCGCTGAAGTTCTGCACCCGTTGCCACGATGACGGAGGGGACCGCGACGCGCTGTATCAGGTGCACGCGCATCCGATTCGTGTGCTGGTGGACTTTGGTTACATGCCGCCCAAGCGACGCCTGAAGCCGGAAGAAATCGCCGAACTGAAAGCGTGGTTGGAGCGCAAACCGTAGCCTGCCGGTGAACAGGAATTCGATTCCGTCGGGAGTACTCGCTATGGAGAGTGCCGCATCACTGTCCTGTTCGTCGAAGCGGCGCTTTCGGAGAAATCGCCCTACCTCGGAAGTGCGTGGGTGAGGCTGAGTTTGTGGCAGAAACCAGGGATGTAGCCGGATAAGCTTCCGAGGTAGGGACCGATCTCCGAGCGGTCCGCCCCCGCGGCACTGACCCCGCGGCACTG
>CAINWP010000041.1 GCA_903854475.1 uncultured Verrucomicrobiota bacterium | reverse complement strand
GGGCATTGCCGAGTTATCCAGAACCCATCCGCTCGGGGGCGTTCCGGTCCACACTTCCAAACCAGCAAGCGCTTCCTCCCGGTTCGGGCCCAGGGGCAATGAATCGAAGTTCTCAGCGAACAGGCGGTTGGAGACCGCCTGAGCCTGAAGTGAACCCTGCATCGCCGTGGCGATCAGGGACGCAGCGATGGCCGACAGCAAATGCCGCCGAACGCCAGGTTCTTTGATAGAGGTTGATTTCATGATCATCGTTGGAAAAACCGATTCAAGGCGCAGCCCTAATCGGTCTCCGGTTTTAGCACTTGAAACGCGGGATTCAACCTTACCAAAGCCCGTCACGGACGTTTAACGGAACTGACCAAAACACACCTTATCCATCGCTCATTTGTAACAACCATCCACCTGTCTTCGATCGAATTAGACTCGAGATTGGCACGAGTCTTTATTATTTCTACGACCATGGACCCCAGCGTTTTGGCCGCCGTTTTCTCCGAAGCGGATTCCCCATTCATCTATCAGCGGTTCTGTCAGCCTTCTCTCGGATCCGGGGAGGTATTGGTGGCCATTTTATTGACCACCCTCTGTGGTTCTGACCTCCACACCTACTGTGGGCGACGCCGCGGACCCACCCCCATGGTGCTGGGTCACGAGGCGGTCGGACGGGTGGTTGCGGTGGGATCGGGTTTAGACCCCTCGTGGGTAGACCAGCGCATCACATGGACCCTGACCGACTCCTGCGGTGTGTGTGATCCTTGTACCCGTTGGGATCTACCGCAAAAATGCGAACGACTTTTCAAATACGGCCACGGAAGCCTGTCGGACGGATCTGGATTGAACGGCTGCTACGCCACTCACATGGTTTTGCGATCCGGCACACACCTCGTGCGAGTGCCCAACTCTCTGAGCGATGCCATGGTGGCTCCGGCCAATTGCGCTCTGGCGACCATGATCGCCGTCCTCGAATCCCTTCCAACACCTGGAGAACGGGTCGTGATTCAAGGGGCTGGATTGCTCGGGCTCTACGGTTGCGCCCTGCTGAAGACTGCCGGTTGGAAAGAAGTGTTCGTCGTAGATCGTCAACCAGCCCGACTCTTGGCGGTGCCCCGGTTTGGCGGTGTCCCCATCTTGTCGACCACCCACGATGCGATTCATGCCAACTCGGCCGATGTCGTCATTGAGGTCACCGGCAGTGCCTCGGTCATCGCCGATGGGATTGGCTGGCTGAGACCGGGTGGGCATTACGCCATCGCCGGGCTAGTGCATCCGGATTCGGCCCTGCAACTGACAGGTGAAACCCTGATCCGCAAATGCCTGACCCTGCGAGGCATTCACAACTACGCCCCCCGTCATCTCGATGCCGCAATCGCATTCCTGTCGAAGTATCGAGACTGTTACCCTTGGGAGTCCTTGGTTTCACCTCCAATCCCATTGAGCCAATTAGAGGAAGCCTTCCGACTGGCAGACTCCGGAAAATGGCAGCGCGTCTCAGTCATTCCCGATGGCTTGGAAGCTGGTGTTTCGTGATCGTCACTGGGTCTGCTAGAGCGATCGTGAACTATCCCATAGTGAGCTACGTCCACCATTGGGCCGGAAAACCCGTCGATTCTTCGCCATGAAAGCCATGATCCACCGCTGGCAAAAAGACCCGATAGCTCTGGCTGCCTGGTGCACCGTATCGGCGTTTGGAACCTACGCCTGCATGTACGGTTTTCGGAAACCTTTCACCGCGGGCGTTTATGTCAGTGATCCGTTCAGCCCGGGTTTCAAGGCACTGTTGGTGAGTGCTCAAGTCCTGGGCTACACCGCCTCCAAGGCCATGGGCATCCGAGTTATCGCCGAGATGCCACCCCGACGCCGAATCGCCACGCTCTTTGCTTTGATCGCCGTGGCCGAGGCTGCCTGGATCTTATTTGGTCTCCTGCCGCCGTCTTTCGGGACACTCTGCCTGTTCTTAAATGGACTACCGCTGGGAATGGTCTTTGGCCTCGTTCTGGGGTTTCTTGAGGGTCGACGACTTTCCGAAGCCTTTATCACCGGTCTTTGCTGCAGCTTCATTCTCGCCGACGGCTTATCGAAGACCGTGGGTCTGCAATTGCTTGAGGCCGGTGTGCCGGAACGCTGGATGCCGGCGGCCGCCGGAGCGGTCTTCGCACTCCC
>CAINWP010000040.1 GCA_903854475.1 uncultured Verrucomicrobiota bacterium | reverse complement strand
GTCCGATCATCCGACTCTGCCGACGTTCCGATGCTGTTCCTAGGTAGGGACCGATCTCCGAGCGGTCCGCCCCTGCGGCGGTCCGTGTCTGTGGACGCGGCGCTTTCGGAGAAATCGCCGTACCTCGGAGGTTCTCAGGCGAGGCTCAGGGTGTGGTAGCCCCCATGCACGGTTGCCAATACTCCTTGAGGAGGGGATACCGGAGTAGCGGTTGACCTTGCCAGACTGTTGGCAGGATGAAACTGCGAGGATCTGGCGGTTGGATAACGTTTTTGTGCGGAGGCGTTGCAACCGCCTTTTTGCTGGGCGGATGCCATAAACCTCAGGAGGGCCACGAGCATGAGAAGGAGGAGGAAAAGGCGAAACTCGTGGTCTCGCGTCCCATGCGGAAGGACACGGTGGTGTCCCGCGACTTCGTTTGTCAGATCCGTTCGTCCCGTAATATCGAAATCCGGGCCTTGGAACGGGGTTATTTGGAAAGCGTGGCGGTCACCGAGGGTCAGACGGTCAAACAGGGGGATGCCATGTTCAAGATTCTGCCATTGGTGTATCAAGCAGAACTGAGGCGGGCGGAGGCAGAGGCTCAGGTTGCGAAGGTGGAGTACGACAACACCAAACGATTGGCCGACACTAAGATTGTCTCGGAGACCGAGTTAGCGATCGCTTGGGCCAAACTGGAGAAAGAAAAAGCTCACGTGAATCTGGCTCAGGCACACCTCGGATTCACTGACATCCGGGCGCCGTTCCCAGGACTTGTCGATCGACTCCATTTGCGGAACGGAAGTCTGGTGGACGAGGGGGATTTGCTCACCACGCTCTCCGACAACAGCGAGGTTTGGGTCTACTTCAATGTGCCCGAATCGGATTATCTCGAGTACGCCTCCCAGGCCCAACCGGAGGACCGCAAGATCGTGGAGCTGGTCATGGCCAACCGGAAGGTCTTCCCGCATCCCGGCCGTATTAATGCCATCGAGGCGGAGTTTAACAACGAAACCGGCACAATTCCGTTCCGCGCGGATTTCCCGAATCCAAACCAGCTGCTTCGCCATGGCGAAACCGGCACCATTCGAATGCGGAAGTTGGTAAAGGACGCAGTTCTGGTGCCGCAGAAGGCCACTTTCGAGGTGCTCGACCACCACTATGTCCTGGTGGTTGGAAAGGACGACGTTGTGAGTCAGCAACGGATCCACATTAGCGAGGAGATTGAAGACGTGTTCCTCGTGAGCAGCGGGGTGACCGACAAGGACCGGATCGTGGTTGAAGGAATTCGACAGGCAAAACCGGGAGAGAAGGCTGAGTTTGAATTCCTCGAGCCAGAAGCGGCCTTCAAGAATTTGAAGCTCCGTGCGGAATAGCCCCTAGGTATCCCACCATGTTTACCCAAATTCTCCGCCGGCCCGCGCTGGCCATCGTCATCTCTCTGCTGATTCTGTTCCTGGGAGGGTTGTCGATCGCAACCATGCCGATCTCCCAGTTTCCGGACGTTGCTCCGGTGGTGGTGATGGTCACCCTCGACTACCCGGGGGCGAGCGCCAAGGTGCTCGAGGAGTCCTGCCTCATCCCGCTGGAACGCTCCATCAACGGTGTTCCGAACATGAAGTACATGACTTCCGACGCGACCAGCGCGGGAGAGGCCACGATTCAGGTCGTGTTCAACATGGGCACCGACCCCAACCAGGCCACGGTGAACGTCATGAACCGTGTGAATCAGGTCATGAGCCGTCTGCCGCCACTGGTTCAGCGCGAAGGCGTGATCGTGAACAATCTCAGCCCGAACATGCTGATGTATGTGAACTTGTATTCGACAGACAAGAACGCGGACATGCAGTTCCTCTTCAACTACGGGTACGTCAACCTCATCCCCGAGTTGAGTCGAATTACGGGCGTCGGCTCGGCAAAGATCCTCGGCACCCGTCAGTACGCCATGCGCGTTTGGCTCAATCCGGACCGGATGCGTGCCTACAAGATAGCCACCGAAGAGGTGATGAAATCCCTGGCCGAACAGAGCGTGATCGGATCCCCCGGACGTCTCGGACGCGCCGACAGCAAGACCTCGCAATCGCTCGAATACGTGCTGACTTATGTGGGCCGTTTCAACGAGGTGGAACAGTATGAAAACATCATCCTGCGGGCCACGGACAAGGGGGAACTTCTGAGGCTGAAGGACGTTGCGACCGTTGAATTAGGTAGCGAATTCTATGATCTTTACTCAGACCTCGACGGCAGTCCCTCCGCCGCGATCGTGATCAAGCAGAGCTATGGCAGTAACGCCAACGACGTCATCCGTCAGGTCAAGGCCAAGCTCGCCGAGTTCAAAGCAAAATCCTTCCCGTCAGGAATGGATTACAAGATTAGCTACGATGTCTCGACCTTCCTCGATGCATCCTTCGAGAAGGTTCTCCACACCCTCATTGAGGCGTTCATCCTCGTTGCGCTGGTAGTTTTCGTCTTCCTGGGCGACGTCCGGTCGACACTCATCCCGACGCTCGCGATCCCGGTCTCCCTCATCGGAACCTTCTTCCTGATGAAGATGATGGGCATCACCATTAACCTCATCACGCTCTTCGCTCTGGTGATGGCCATCGGTATCGTCGTCGACAACGCCATCGTCGTGGTCGAAGCGGTGCACGCGAAGATGCATGACACCGGTTTGTCTCCCTACAAGGCGACACAACTGGTGATGCATGAAATCGGCGGCGCGGTGATCGCCATTACTCTGGTTATGACGGCCGTGTTCGTCCCAGTGACGTTTATGAGCGGTCCGGTGGGGGTGTTCTACCGTGAGTTTTCCATCACCATGGCCGTTTCCATCGTGCTCTCGGGCGTCATGGCGTTGACCCTAACCCCAGTCTTGTGCGGGATGATCCTCAAAACGCCCAACGCGCATGCTGCGCCAAAGGGTCCCATCGGTTGGCTACTCGCCCTGTTTAACCGCTTTTTTGATAAGTTTACCAACTCCTATATTGGCCTACTCAAGCGTATCGTAAACCGCAGGTTCGTAACCCTGCTTATCATCGTCCTCTCCATGGTGGCGATCCAACAGGTGGGAGAGCGCATCCCCGCCGGCTTCATCCCGGCCGAGGACCAAGGCATGATTTACGCGATCCTTCAGACGCCGCCCGGTTCCACGCTGGAGCGTACCTCCGCTAAGTCCACCGAACTGCAGCAAATTGCTCGGCAGATCGAAGGTGTTGAGTCGGTCTCATCGCTCGCGGGATATGAGGTATTGACCGAGGGACGCGGATCGAATGCCGGCACCTGCCTCATCAACCTTAAGAATTGGTCGAAGCGCAAACTGACCGCGGCACAGATCATCGCGGAGCTGGAACGCCGTTGTCGGGCAATTCCGGGCGTGCTGATCGAGTTCTATGAACCTCCCGCCGTGCCTGGATATGGGGCCGCCGGCGGCTTCTCGCTCCGCCTTCTAGACAAGACCGCGACGGGTGACTACGACCGTCTTCAGGTCGTCAACGGCGAGTTCATGGAGGCATTGGCCAAGCGCAAAGAATTGCGGGGCCTCTTCACGTTCTTCAGCGCCAACTACCCGCAAATCGAGTTGGTCATCGACAACCAAACCGCGATGCAAAAGGGCGTCTCCATTGGCAAGGCCATGGACAATCTCTCAATCCTCATTGGTAGCACCTACGAGCAGGGATTCATCAAGTTTGGTCAATTCTTCAAGCTCTACATCCAAGCTGATCCTAAGTTTCGACGGCTTCCCAAGGATCTCAACGACCTCTACGTCGCTAACGACAAGGGGGATATGGTCCCGTACTCGGCGTTCGTCACGATGAAGCCCAAGTTGGGACTCAACGAGATCACTCGTTACAATGCCTATCCGGCGCCCACTATTCAGGGTGCTCCCGCCGATGGATTCAGCTCGGGCGACGCCATCAAGGCCATTCAGGAAGTGGCAGCCAAGACCCTTCCGCGCGGCTTCGACATTGCTTGGGCAGGCCTCTCCTTCGATGAAGCGCGCCGCGGCAATGAAGCCATTTACATCTTCATCGTCGTGCTGATGTTCGTCTATCTCGTGCTCGTCGGGCAGTATGAGAGTTTCCTGTTGCCGCTGGCAGTGATCCTTTCTTTGCCGGTCGGTGTCATGGGCTCGTTCTTCCTGCTGAAGTGGATGGGATTGGACAATGACATTTATGCTCAGGTGGGACTCATCATGTTGGTTGGATTGCTGGGCAAGAACGCGATCCTCATCGTGGAATTCGCCACCCAAAAGCAACTCCAAGGCATGTCGATTTTCGATGCCGCGATCGAGGGGGCGAAGGCTCGGTTTCGTCCGATCTTGATGACCTCTTTCGCCTTCATCGCAGGCATGATCCCGCTGCTCCGCGCCACCGGGGCAGGGGCCATCGCCAGTCGCACGATCGGAGCTTCCGCCGCAGGTGGAATGCTCCTCGGTACGGTGATGGGAGCGATAGTGATCCCGGGGCTCTACTACATCTTCGCCAGCCTCTCGCAGCGCTCCAAGCTGTTGCCCGACGAGGATCAATTGCCTCTCAGCGAAGAGCACGAAAAGGAATAAATCGGCCCATGAAATCCGCTTATACGCTCACCCGGACTCTCGTCGCCGCCGCGGTCCTCGCGGTCGCACCGGGTTGCGTGGCCCCCAAGCCGGGCCCACTGCCCTCTGCCGTCGCCCCGTTGCCGGATCGCTTTCCGGGCACCGAGGCTGCCACTAATGCTGTGGTCATTGGATGGCGTGAATATTTTCAAGATCCGGCGCTGATCTCTCTAATCTCCACCGCGTTGACCAACAATCAGGAACTCAACATCCTGATGCAGGAGGTTGCCGTAGCGAAGGCCGAGACGGATGCGCGGAGGGGGGCGCTATTGCCCTTCGTCCGGCTTGGGGGCACCGCGGGGGTCGACAAAGTTTCGGTCAACTCGCGCAACGGGGCAGTCGAAGAGAATCTCGAGATTCAACCTGGAAAGAGGTTTCCCGATCCGTTGCCGAACTACGGTGTTGCGGCAGATCTGGACTGGGAGGTCGACATCTGGAGGAAGCTGCGCAACGAGCGCGATGCCGCTATCCAGCGCTACCTCGCCACGCAGGAGGGGCGGAATTTCATGGTGACTCACCTCGTCGCTGAGATTTCCGAAACCTACTACGATCTGCTGTCTCTGGATGGCCAGTTGGCCATTTATCGACGGATGCTGGAGATGCAGGAGAAGGCACTTGAATCGGTCCGGATCAAAAAGTCCGCTGCCCGTGTGACGGAGTTGGCGGTGCGCCGTTTCGAGGCGGAGGTTTCCAAGAACCGGAGCAAGCTCTTCGCAATTCAACAGCAAATCATTGAGAACGAGAACCGGTTGAACGTGCTAACCGGACGTTATCCCCAGCCCATAGAACGCAGTCCCGACGGCTTTGAAATTCGGATGCTGAGCCCGCTGCAGGCCGGTGTCCCCTCGGAACTGCTGCGGCACAGACCCGATGTGCGACAGGCGGAGCTGGAACTCAAAGCGGCCGGGTTGGAAGTGAAGGTTGCTGCGGCCCGATTCTATCCAGCGCTCAACGTCTCCGCGGTCCTGGGCATCGAGTCGTTCACTCTAGGTTCTCCCATATTGGCAAAGGAGAACATGGCCTACGGCGCGACTGCCAATTTGGTCGGTCCACTCATCAACCGCAGCGCCATCAAGGCAGCGTTCAAAGGCGCGTCAGCGCGCCAGGTGGCTGCCGTTTACCGGTACCAGCAAACAGTGCTCAAGGCTTACGTCGAGGTGGTCAATGCGCTCTCCCAGGTCCGCAACGTGGGGCAGGGATATGAATTGAAGTCCCGGCAAGTGGAAGCTCTTTCCGAGGCAGCTACGATGTCTTCTCAACTCTTCAACTCCGCGCGCGCCGACTACACCGAGGTGCTCCTCACCCAAAGAGAAGCCCTCGAGTCCCGGGTAGAGCTCGTCGAGATGAAACAAACTCAACTCATGGCAGCGGTGAAGGCTTACAAGGCCCTCGGTGGGGGGGTGCCCGATTCGAGAGACTACTCGTCGACCCTTCCGAAGGCGACGATCAAGGCCCCCGGCCGGCCGAAGCCCTAGTCGGTAACGGTGCGGGCCGGCGGCTCGGCGCCGAAATTCCGACACCAAGAAGCCCAACTGGATACCTTATCCCAGAATCCAGGTCCTGCTGGCCCGAATGAAAAAGCGTTGATGGTTTGGGCCGTAGGCCTCATCCAGCGGGTGGGTCCAAAGCGACGAGTGGCACTTGCACCACCACCCGCAAGCCGGATGGGGCAGAGGGTTCCAACCGAACCCACCCACCGCATTGCTGTGCCCGTGCGGTCATGCCGACCAATCCCAGACTGCTCATCGGTCTGGAATCTTCGTTGGCAATGCCGATACCGTTGTCCTCGATCACCAAGGAGACTTGGCCGTCTTTAGCACTGAGACAGATGGATACCTCGGTCGCGGAGGAGTGCCGTGCAACGTTGGTTAGGGACTCTTGGGTGATACGGAATAAATGGGTTTCGATGTCACCGTTCAAACGTGTTTCCAAGGAGGACTTGAAGTGGACTTGGATTCGGGTGCGTTGCCCGAATTTCTCCACCAACCAGCGGAGACCCGCCTCCAAGCCGAAATCATCGAGCATGACCGGTCGTAACAGTTGGGAGAGTTCCCGCACGTTGGCAATCGCCTCGTCCACCAATGCCACGCAGTCGAAGCGACGCTGTTCGGTATCACTGTCTGAGCGAAAAGTGAGATTGGCTCGAATCGCGGCCAGGGATTGACCCAACTCATCATGCAATTCGTGAGAAAAGCGACGAGCCGCTTCCTCTTGGGTTTGAAGCATGTGCCAAGAAACACGGTTCAACTGATCGGTGTGCTGTTCCATTCGTCGGATGCTCCATCGAACATACAGGATGGTTCCTATCGCGCAGGCGGCCGCTAAGATGAAGGAGCTTCCCAATAGCCAGGTGGATCCATCCGCCATTTCCTGGATTTGTAGGTTTAACTCCCGTTCCTCGCGGATGAGACGCTGGTTGCTGGTTTGGATGAGTTCGCGAATGAGTGCTAACACGCGCTGATGCCTGGCAAACAAGGGAGCCATGGCCTGATCCGAAACCAAGATGCCTTTTCGAAGGGCTTGTTCGGCTTCCCGGGAGAACAATTGGGTCTCGATCGCTAGATCTTTCCACCGGAGCGCGTCCGGAGTTCGTGAGGCCTCCTCAGCCAATCGAGCCAGAGAGCGATCGGCCTCCTTCAATTCCTGCAGGCGCTGGATTCGTCGGTCGGAGGATTCCTCGGATCGGAGTCGGTATAGAGTGACTGCGAGTGTGTCTTCTTCAGCCTGAGCCTCTTGGATCAGCCGGGTCACGGTCAGTTGATTGCTGACAATTGCGGCAGCACTTCGGCGAATTTGACGGCTTTGTCGGACGGCGACCAGACCGGCAGCACCGAGAAGCACCATCACGAGGGCAAATCCGGGAACCAACCCTCGAAGCACCGTGTGCTGGGTGATCCGATCATTCAGCCAAAGGAACCGGGGCATGGCAGATCAGTCGATCAGACCGTTGCGGAAAGCGAAGCGGACGAGCTCGCTGATGCTGTGCATATTGAGCTTCTCCATGATGCGTCCACGATGGGATTCGACCGTATAGACACTGAGTTTCAAGGACATCGCGATTTCCTTGTTGGTCTTGCTCTCGGCAATCATTTGAAGAACCTCGCGCTCCCGAGTCGTCAGGTGATCGATCGGATTGGTAACATGCTTCCGGTAATCGTCGAGCACTGCATCAGCGATCTCCGGGCTGAGGTAGCCTTTGCCGGCCGAAACAGCCCGGACTGCCTTCAAAAACTCCGACTCATTGCTGTCTTTCAGCACATATCCTTTAGCGCCTGCTCGAAGGATTTCCCGCACATAAACAGAGTCTTTGTGCATGGATACGGCGATGACTCGGGTCCGTGGGGAAACCTTGAGCAGACGCCGTGTTGCCTCGATGCCATTCAGGTCGGGCATGCTCACGTCCATGACGCACAGTGCCGGTTGGAGTTGTTCTCCCTGCGCGACCGCCTCGCGACCGTTAGAAACCTCGGCGACGATATGAAAATCAGGCTGAGCTGCGAGGATCATGCTGAAGCCTCGGCGTACAATCGCATGGTCGTCCGCAAGAAGAACAGTAGTCATTAGAAGCTCTATCGGTGATTCAAAATTCGACATCAAAATCCGACAAGGACGAACAAAAGTCGGTAGTGATACGGATTGGAACGCTGACGGATTTCAACCGCTTCGATTTGGCATTGCGACACGAAGACCGCCGCGCCTGACCGGTCGCTGGAGGAAGTTACAGACATCCGCAGGGCGATCAAATCGCAATCCACACTTAAGGAGGTGGGGATTCTGCCGCATGCCTACTCCGGGGACTGTTACCGATCTGTTTCCTCCAGACCAATCTCATGTCCACCGAGTTGACCGAAAACGATCCATTAAAGAACCCGATCTCTCTTGAGACGGAGGCTGCTGTCACCCCGGATTCTCTGGAGACGGAAACCCCGGTGGCCGTCGAGACGTTGAGTCGGGAAGATGAAATCCTAATCCGCTACCGTCAGGCGCAGACGGGCGGAGAGGCTCTTCCGATCGAGTTGCAACGCCTCTCGGGGATGAATTTTCTGGGGCGAGATTTCAGCGGCCTGGACCTGTCCGGTTGCGATTTTACCGGCAGTGAGCTGAGTCGCTGTAACTTCAAGGGGGTCGTAGCGACTCATGCCAAGTTTGATGAGGCGACGCTGTTCCAGGCATGCCTCGATGGAGGAGAGTTTATGGCATCCTCCTTCCGGGGTGCCAATTTGAGTGAAGCATCAGCGCAGGGGGCTGGTTTTGGCGAAGCAATCTTCGACGGCGCCAATTTGATCCGTGCCAACTTGGATGGTGCCAGCGCTATAAAATCGACTTGGGCTAAGGCACGAGTCCATCTGGCCTCTATTCAAGATGCGCGCCTTTTGGAATGCCGATTAATTGAGACTGAGTTCAACCAGGCAAACCTGACCGGAAGCGACTTACGTGAATGCGATGTCAGCCAGGCCGACTTTGGCAAGGCGGACTTGCACGCAATCCAATTGCGTGGGTTGAAGAACTACACGACCTCCAATTGGATTGGTTCGGACATTCGGGACATCGACTTCACTGGAGCGTATTTAGTGCGCCGCCACATCGTGGATGAGAACTACCTCGAGGAATTTCGCAACCAGGGCAAGATGGCTCGGGTGGTTTATTGGCTGTGGTGGCTCACCTCCGATTGCGGACGAAGTCTGTTCCGATGGGTGGTGCTCAATTTTCTGTTGATCGGTGCCTTTGCCGTCGTTTTCGCACTGCTTCCGGACAGTCTCACTAAGGTGGATCCGGATCTTCCGATGAAATCTGCTGGCTTCGCAACCCCCGTCAAAGGGGGGGCGCTGAGCATCAATGGAACAGTGGTTCACTATGATCCTGAAAAAGACTCTCTGAATCATCTTTGTGAGAAGATTCATGAGTCCACCCACCAGGCGATCACCGCGGCCTATCTACCCAAAGACGACACGTTGGCGTTGTGGTCGACTCAATCGTCCCTGGAACTGAAGGATCAGGACGGGGGGAATCTTTTAGCGGCCTCTAATTTGGCGGCGGCCGAGGGCAAGGAATCGAGTTGGCAAAGTTCCACCCCGCTCGGAGTAGTGACTCCGGCACTGTTTGTCCCGTCGGACTTCCAACGCAGTGGGTATGAGACTATTTATTTTTCCTTCGTCGTGGCACTGACCCTCGGATTCGGAGATATCCTCCCTAAGACCGTGCCTGCCCAATTTGTCGTAAACCTGCTGACCCTGGTGGGCTATGTAGGGCTGGGTGGATTACTCACCATCTTCAGCAACCAGTTGGGCCGCCGCGGCGAATAGAAAATCTTATGAAACCGGGCGAAGGATCTTCCAACAAACCAGCACCCTCGTCGGTTTCTCAGGATCAGAAACCCGGAAGCACCGTTCGGTTGGCTCGTTCGCTGGGGTCGTGGCTTCAAAGCGCCTTAGGAGGAATAAGCCGAAAGGCGGCCGCCCAGAACGCGGAGTCCAACCCGACGTTGTCGATCTGGAAAGCAACCCATGGGCACGGAGGGGCAAAGCCGGTCGTTCCACCACCGCAGCCCAAACCGGCTGCGAAGCCCAAGGTGCCGGCCGGAAAGGGCGGACGCCGGGGCAAAGGGTCCGTCGTCGCGCCGCGCCGGCCGATCATTCAAGTCATCGAGCGGCCACGACCGTCCTTGATCCGCGGTAAGGCGGTTCCAGGATCCGTCACCACGGCGTCCGGCCTCATCGTTCCGACTGCGCCGGCGATCATCAATCCGTATGCGGGATGGTCACAGAGCGACATCCAGAATCGCCTCCGACAACTCCTCGGGGATGTTGAGGTTCCTCGATTCCGGAAGGCCGTCTTCGAAACCTTGCGCCGGCTCCGAGATCCCGACACGACTCCCGGAAAAATCATGGAGGTCATGTCGATCGATGCCCAGTTGGTCGGCAAGGTGATGAACACGGTGAACTCCACCGCTTACTCTCCGAAGAGCAAGGTTCAGTCCCTGGATCACGCCATCATGCTCATGGGAAATGCGGACTTAGAGCGCATCGTCATGATTGTCGGTTCGAAGGCGGCGATGCCCAGTCAGACCCATGCCAAGTTCGCGCTCGGCGACTTTTGGCGAGCGAGTTCACGCCGTGCGGTGCTGGCTCGAGAACTCGCCGACATCGTCCAACCGTCCAAAGCCAATCTGTCCTTCACCGCAGGATTTCTTCAGGACCTCAGTGTGCCGCTCATCGTCAGCAGTAAGAAGGACGACTACATGAAGATTTTTTCGACCGCGATCGAAGAAAAGCGGGACCTCCACACGCTGGAGCATGAGACCCTAGGATGGGATCATGCCGAAGTCGGGGCCTTGATCGCATTGAACTGGGAATTGCCGGAAGATGTGATGCTTTGCATGAAAGATCACAACGATGCTGTGGCCCAGACACGGCCTGATGCGGCCCACTATGTGAGTTCTCTTCACCCGTCTCATGGCGAGGAATGGAACGAGATCTTTGCCAATAAGGTGGGACAGCGATATCAGGTGCCCCGGGAGGCTTTGGATGACGTTTGCAACAACTCCATTAGCAAGGCCGCGGAACTCGCGAAGCTCTTCTGAGAGTCTTCGACTTGCTTGAGAGCGGGGAATCCCGCTGGCAAGAGGAGGTCCGTTCAAACCTGCTCAAACAATCGTTCCATCCAAGCCTCGCCTCCTGTTCGGTCGAAACCGCCCGGGATGAATCGACCGCTTGATGTCCCAAAGACAGCGATACCGCTCGCGAGGACCAGATCCCAGACTTTGGATGGCGACTGACACTCGTCTAAATGCGTGAGGAACAACCCATGCGGCCGGAAGGGCATGAACTGCACCACCTGATTCTGAAGGATGGACGCCTCATACGCTGCATTGAGTGTCAGTAGCAGGCAGTCGGGTTCAAAACGGTCAAGCAGGTTGGCCATTCGATCGGAGACATCGGGATCAGTGGGATTCCAACCGGGTAGGTCCAAAAATTCTCGAGAACACGGCGGTAGCCCAGGGTTCCAGGTGGTTTCCACGGGAATCCCCAGCAGTTCGGCGTGCTGTGATAAAAATTCCGCCGAATTGGCGACGATTCCATCAAGGCACCAGATCCGGCAATCCTGGCGATGGCGAAGGGATTCGATGGTAATCCACTTAGCTGTGGCAATGCTTTTGCCCGAGCCCGCCGCCCCGATCAGGGCAATCCGATGGGGTGTTTTTGGAATCCTCGTGGTGCCTT
Source organism: uncultured Verrucomicrobiota bacterium (assembly GCA_903854475.1). Taxonomy (GTDB): domain Bacteria; phylum Verrucomicrobiota; class Verrucomicrobiia; order Limisphaerales; family UBA9464; genus SXXZ01. The sequence goes on along the minus strand of CAINWP010000040.1, from coordinate 51,722 downwards.
TGTCCCACGCAGCGAGCAGCGCAGCACCGAGCTGAAGACAGGCCTCTTGGTTGGTCAATGCCGCACCCGAGACAGGAATGGATTGGTGTACCCTCCGGGCCGATTCCTCATTGAGACCTAGACTCCTGAGCAGCTCCATCGTCCGGGCTTCTTTCGGCGCGGAACGGACCCTGGCAACCGGTGCATCCGCTGCCGCTGGGATTGGAGTCAGTGGGGCAGGGGCCTGAGCCCACGCCTCAATCTCCATGGCTCCCCAAATCCTGCCGACGCCGGCCGATGGGACACGCTTGAGTTGCACCACGATGGCCGAGGATCCAAGACTCTGATGCACCTTGGCCAAGGCTTCTTCGGCCGTGTGGCCCTTGAAGAGCATCAGGCCTGTCTGGGGAATCGCAGATCGATCAGAGGAATGGAGATTCATGTCGATGAATCAAGGCAGACTGGGGATCGAGTACTCGGTGTTCACTCGGAGCCGTGGAGGCAATTCTTCGTAGGCCAGAAAGCGCAGGTCAGGATAGGTGGGTCCGAAGAACTTGCGGAGCCCAAGGCGGATGACTCCGGAACACAGCAATAGGGGAATGCGCCCTTCGGCCACAGCGGGTTGGATCGCCTTCCCGATATGGAAACTGAGGTGCTGCGCCGCCATGGGGGTTAAAGCCAACGTATTCTCGGTCATTCCCGGATGGAGTCCTTTGGCCAACTCTTCTTCGAGCCAACTTTCCAAAGTGATGGCCGAGAGATTACCCCGGTCATCCAGGTAGCCTTTGACCAACTCTGGACCGATGGATCGACGGGCTTGTTCGGACAATTCGTCGATGTTCTTAGTCATCGTTGAGCTGTCGGCCACCCGCTCCAGAATACTCACTAGGTTGCGAATCGAAATGCCTTCGATAAGCAAGTTCTGGAGGATGCGCTGGATCTGACCCAAATTGAGTTGTGCCGGCACCAGTTCATTGACCAAGGCAGGTTGGGTCTTCTTCAGATTGTCGAGAAGTCCATCGACATCTTGTCGACTGAGCAATTGGTGGGCGTGCCGGCGGATGCACTCTTGAAAATGTGTGACGAGTACCGAGGTCGTATCCACCACGGTGTACCCGGCCAACTCCGCGCTGCTACGATGGAGTTCATCGATCCAGACGGCAGGCAAATTGAAGACCGGCTCAGTGGTAGCCTCGCCGGCGATAACCTGGTCGCTATGACTAATATTCATCGCGAGCCAGCGGCCTGGGCGCAATGTCCCGCGTCCCACCATGTTTCCGCGGAAGAGAATCTGGTACTCCTGCGAGTCCAATTGGAGATTGTCCCACAGGCGAACTGAAGGGACTACGAAGCCCATGCTCTGGGCGAAATTCTTTCGAACTCCGGTGACCCTTTCCAGAAGATCTCCGCCCTTGCTGACATCGGCCAAGGTGACCAATCCAAATCCCAATTGAACTTCCAGCGGATCCACGGAGAGGAGTTGCTGAATGGGTTCCTGACCGGCCTTGGGAGCATCTTTGACCGCCGCTTCATTGGGTCCAGATTCCGAACCAACAGGGACGGCAGGTCGCTCGGGCAATGTCCGCCACAAGGCAAAGAGGAGGGCTGAGGTGCACAACAAGAGAATCGTGGGAAACCCGGGCATCAAGGCCATGAAGCCCATCGCAACAGCAGTGAGAAGGATGGGGCGTTGTTGTAACACCAACTGCTGACCCAGCGCAGTCCCGAGTTCTTCCCGGGCCGCCGCTCGGGTCACGAGAAGTGCCGCCGCAGTCGAAAAAATCAAGGACGGCACCTGAGAGACAAGACCGTCACCGATGGACAGGATTGTGTACCGGCTCAACACCTCCAAGGCCGACTCGTTTCGCTGGAAAACACCGATTAAAAACCCACCCACGATGTTAATGACCGCGATGAGGATCGCTGCGATGGCGTCACCACGAACGAACTTCGATGAGCCGTCCATGGCTCCATAGAAATCGATCTCGCGTTGCAGCATTTGTCGCCGGTTCCGAGCAGCTACCTCCGAAATGGCTCCGGAATTGAGTTCCTGGTCGATGGCCATCTGTTTGCCGGGTAGAGCATCCAGTGTGAAGCGGGCCGCGACCTCTGCAATGCGCCCTGCGCCCTTGGTGATGACCACGAAATTAATGACCGTCAGCAGCGCGAAGATGATGACGCCGATGACATAATTACCTCCGACCACCTGTTCGCCGAAGGCCGAGATGATTTGGCCTGCCTCACCCGTGCTCAAAATGAGCCGAGTCGAGGCCACGTTCAGGCCGAGACGGAACAACGTGGTGATGAGCAGGAGCGTGGGAAACGTTGAGAATTCCGCCGGGTCGCGGAGGAAGAGCACCACCATCAACGTGAGGATTGAGCTCCCGAGACTCAGCACGATGAGGACATCGAGCAGGAATGACGGGATGGGCTGGATGAGCAGCAGCAACGAACCCAAGACGAAGAACGCCACCGCCAATTGGGACTTCGGCATCCGGATCGACAGACCCGGGGGTGAGAGGGGATTAGCCATTCGGTGGGGTATTCTTGCCGAGGTAGTAGCGGTAACGGTTGGTCCGATAGACGAATGCGAGGATCTCGGCAACCGCCTGATAGACCCTCGGATCTATGGCGTCTCCCTCCTCGCAAATCTGGAACAGCAGCCGGGCGACCGGCTTGTTCTCTACCAGTGGCACTTGGAATTCTTTGGCGATCTCACGAATCCGGAGGGCATTGAAACCCTGTCCTTTGGCGACCACGCGGGGTGCTTTGTCTACGGCAGAGTCGAACTTGAGTGCGACTGAGATATGCGTCGGGTTGGTAACAACAACATCCGCCGTTGGAACTGTCTTGCGCCAACTCGCCCGCATTTTCCGCTGCTCCTTCTTCATGCGGGCCTTGGACTCCGGATCACCCTCGCTGGAGCGCGACTCCTCCTTGACCTCTTGCTTCGACATCTTGAGATCCTCAGACGTTTTCCAAACCTGATAGCCGTAATCGGCTGCTACAATGATCGCCAGCCCGAAGAGCAACCGTCCCAGGAGTCTCTCTACCGCATTGCCCATGAAGCGCAGCAGCTCTTCGAGGCTGGAGTCCGTCAGAAAAACCGGTTCGTTCACCAAGTCCAAAACAAGACCCCAGGCCACCATCAGGATCACCGCCAGATTGAGCATCTTAACCCCTGTACGGACCAGCATTCCGGGCTTGAAGAGCTGCTGAAGTCCATCCAAGGGATTCAATCGTCCCCAGTTGAGGCTCAAGGCGCCCGGCGTAAAATGGAATCGACTCTGAAGCCCGGAGGCGATGATGCCGGATACCATGGCCATTCCGAGCGGCGGCAAAATGAAGAGCGCCAGTCTCAGTCCGCTGGAATAGGCTCCGGCTACGACCGAGTCTGCAGACGGAAGATCAGGTCGGATGTTTCCTAAGAGGCCTCGGAATTGATATGACAGCTCAGTCCAGAGATCGGAGCCCAGCCATTTCAGGATAATGAGGGTCGTCAGGATGCTAAAGAGGGTGTTGATCTCGGCGCTTCGGGCGAACTGGCCTTTGGTGATGGATTCCTCAAGGCGCTTGGGTGTCGCCTGCTCTGTTTTACTCTCGGGATCGTCAGCCATGGATCGCCTTTCAATTGCCCGGAATCACCCGCAACAGACCGGCAGCGTCGAGCAGGTCTCCCGGCAATCGCTGGGCACGGGCGCTGAGGTGCAGCGCTGCCAAATGGAGGCTGGCACCGAAGAGGAACAGCCCAATTACCGCGCGAAACAAAAAGCTGTCTTGGAAGACAGGCAGCTGGGGAAGTGCTCGCCCCAGGAGAAGTAGAGCGACATTGAGAAGAAATCCTCCGGCAATCACAGGCATCGCAAGTTTGACCGTAAGCAGCAGCGTGGCCGCGGTCATTCCACCCATCCAGTTCAGCAGTCCCGAGGCATCCGTCGTGCCTGTCGCGACCATCGGCAGCAACTGGAAGCTTTCGGCGAAGGCCAATAACCAGCGATCGTAGAAACCTCCTCCAAACATGATCAATTGGGCCAGAAATTCGAGCATCATGCTGGGCTCACTGGTGGGCTCACCGGAGCTTGGTGAGAAGATTTGGGAGCTTTGGAGCCCCATCTCATTGGAGATCAAATGGCCTGCCCCTTGTGCGGCGAAGATCGCAAAACGGGAACTGAAGCCCAACAGCAGGCCAATGAGTGTTTCTCGGGCAGTCAGCAATGAGATTTCAAACCAGCCCGATGTCATCGACGGGACGGGCAGCCGTTGGGCCACCGGAATCATGGCCCACACCACGGCCACTGTGACCATAAGCCGTACCCGCACCGGGATCCCGCGCCCCGAGGTGATTGGAGATGCGGACAGGCAGGCACCAGTCCTCCACAGCACCCACCAACCTGTCCACAATTGGTCCATTGGGCGTCCTATCGGTTGATGCGTCCCATGAGGCCGATGACGCCGGTGGTGTAGTCCATCACGATTTGGAGCGCCCACGGTAGGATCATCAACAAGACTCCTAGGACAGTGAGCGCTTTGGGCACAAAACTGAGGGTTTGTTCCTGCAGCGACGTGACCGTCTGTATGAGACTCACGATGAGTCCCGTGATCATGGCCGTCAGCAGCAGTGGCGAAGCCACGATGAAGATCCGCTCGACCAGTTGCTTGAGGAGGTCCACAGCTAGTTCCGGTGTCATGCGATGCGTATCTTAAATATGTCGACAGCGCTCAGATGAAGCTGTTGACCAAGGACTTGGTGATGAGCCCCCAGCCATCCACGAGGACGAACAAAAGGATCTTGAGGGGCAGGGAAATGTTGGCCGGTGGCAGGAACATGAGCCCCAGACTCATGAGGATGATCGCAACCACGTAGTCGATGAGGAGAAAGGGTAGAAACACCAAGAATCCCATTTGGAACGCCGTACGGAGTTCATTGATGAGGAAGGCTGGAACCACCACCGACAGCGGAAGGTCCTTGGCCTCGGTCGGGGGAATGCCGGCCAGTCCAGCGAAGAATTCCACCTGATCGGTCCGGGTTTGTCGGAGCATGAATGCCTTGATCCGTAGGGAGGCCCGATCCAGCGCCTCGGTGCTGGTGATCTGACTCGTGCGATACGGTGCTAAGGCGGTCGTCTCAATGTCCCGGATGACCGGGCGCATAATGAAGAAGGTGAGGATGAGCGAAAACCCCATCACCAACTGGCTAGGAATGGCGGATGCCACTCCTAAGGCATTCTTCGCCAACGAGAAGACAATAATGATCCGCGGGAAACTCGTCATCAGCATGAGCAACGAGGGAGCTAACGACAGCAGGGTAAGCGCACCGACAATCTGGATGCTGACATCTACGTCTTGGGGTTTCGGAAGTCCGTTGATGCTGAAAGTGACCCCGGTGGGCACAGCAGAGGCAGTGTTCGTGATGACGGATGAGTCCACCTGTGCGTGGAGATAAGAGGTCCCTAAAGCCAGCATCATGGCGGCGAAAACCCACCGTACGACGGACGCGATCCCGCGGCAGTTGGGGATCGGCGGTAATCGCAGCAAACCTAGGTAAGAGTCCGCGAAGTTCATGGTGCGCCCGGCCTGCCGGTGGGGACCTTGGGAAGCGCCTCGTTCAGACGCTGAGAAAAATCGGAGGTCTCAAGAGCAGTCGCCGATGAAGGGGATTCCTCCGGCATCAGTTCTGCGATCATTGAAACCCCAGCAGGTGATGAGGAAACCAGAAACTGCTGGCTACCACAGGATACCAAGTGCAAGAAGGAACGATTGCCGAGTCCACGGCTTTCATCCACTCGGAGGCGTATCCGTCGATCTATCGCCGTTTTAAACCAGTTGCGACCCTTCAGCCAAATAAGACCCACCCAGACGGTGGCCAACAGCAAGCACAGAGTTCCCAACATCCGGGTCCAATCTGCCAGTAGCGACGATCCGACGGCTGCAGCGGGCAATACTGGGGTCAGGTTGGTCATGCCTTGGGTAGGGAACCTGGGCGGGACACGACTTCCTTGATTTTGATTCCAAAATTACCCTCAGCCACGACGACTTCACCGCGAGCCACTAACTTCGTGTTCACGAAGAGATCCACTGAGGCGTGCGCCGGTTTGTCCAACTGGACCACGGATCCGATGTCGAGTTTAAGCAACTCACGGCAGGTCATCTCGCATGAGCCGAGTTCAGCGTTCAACTGAATGGGGACGTCGAGTAGGAACTCAATGGAGGGGTTGTCGCTGCTGTCGTTGGTCATGGTGATTGTCAGGTAAGTCGTTCAGTGATCTCGATGGCCACCTTGCGGTTGGCACTACCGAGTTTGCCGCGAAACCGAGGGAGGCCTTCGATTTGTAGCTCGACCTCATCGATCTTCGATGGGTCTAGGGGAATCATGTCTCCGGCCCGCATCTGAAGTATTTCGCGGGGGGTGATGGACAAACCGGCCCAAAGGGCGGAGATCCGCATCGTCAGGTCGTTGTAGGCGGGATTCCACTGGACCTCATCCTTGGTCAAATTGCCTGCATCCGAGCCAGCTTCACCCATGCTCACCATGGCTTTCTGAATGCTCTGCGCCATCATCTCCAATGGCAGAATGATATCCACAGTGGCGAAGCAATCGCCGATGATGGCCTGCACCTTCAGAATATAGACCACCGCTGTGGGATGATCCTCGGCGAGGAGCTTGATGTTCGTCTCTCGCCCCACGATGCGGACCTTGGCTTCATCCGCCGAATCGCTCCATTTGGAGAAGTACTCCTTGAGTGCCAACAAGACTGCCTGGTTCAACAGGGCCAACTCGACCTCACGCAACTCCCGGTCGGGATTGGCTCCAAACCCACGGCCTCCGAGCATTCGGTCACCGATCGCCAGAGCTAAAGGTTTTGGAAAACCAACCACCCCGGTGCCCGGAAAACGCTCTACCTGGAAAAGGATGTAATTATTAATGGGCTCTGCCTTGGCCGCATAGCGCCCGAGCTCCATGGCATCCAGGTTCTCCAGATCGAAGGCAAACTCAGCGCGGAGAAACAGCGAAAGACGTGCGCCCACCGAGCGCATGATCCCTTCATTGTGGATTCGGAAGCGGTTGAGCTCTTGGGCGGACAGGGAACTTGCCTGACCCACCACAAAGGGTTTTACCTCAGACGGCTTCTTGGCACCCACTGCCGAGGCCGATTTGTCGGAAGTACTCACTGAATCACAAACTGAGGGAAGATGATGTCCTTGACTGTCCCCGGACCCAGGATCCGATTGAAGGCCAAGGCCAGTTGTGCAGCCATCTGACTACGGAAGCCGCGCTTCTGCATGTCATCGATGCGCTGGTCGGCAAGGAATGCTGAAACTGCATCCCGCAACCGGTCTATGTTGGCCTCCACCGGTCCGGATATGTCGGTTTGGCCCACACTGAGTAGTGTTACCTTTACCACCACAAAACGGGTGTCTCCTGATGGGTTGGCGACAATCGGATCGACGCCAAGCGGGAAAAGCCCAGCCTTCGTTTGCGCCGCCTTGGTAATTTCCTCGGGGGTCTCCTTCTTGGCTGGGGCGCCACCGTGGCCGTCATCCTTAGCTTTTGGAGCGTCGTGGCCGGCCGCTGCATCCGGCTTCTTAGGAGCGGAACCATGGTCAGATCCGCTGGAGTGAGTGTCTTCTTTTGATCCTTTGCCGTGGCTCGCGTCTGCTCCATGAGCCCCATGAGCCGCTGCCGTGGTCTTGGGGTCTTTGGCAGCACCGTGGCCATCGCCGTGATCGTCGGAAGCCCCAACCTGCGCTAGAGCGAGTGTCAACTCCTTGTTGATACCGGTGAGCAGCTGTTTGTTGAGAAAGAAACCCACGCCAAAGCTTCCACCCACCGAGATCATGGCAGCTGCGATCAACGGGACCATCATCCCGCCCTTGGCAGCTTTCGGTGCGCCAGCCGCTTCCTCCGCTGCAGGCTTTTTTTCTTTGTCGTGTGCGTCGGACATGGGAATTTCCGGAAGAGGCTCAGCGCTTCAAGTTAACCAACTCCTCAATAATCGAGTCGCTGGTGGTAATCATGCGGGCGTTCGCCTGAAATGCGCGTTGGGTGGTAATCATGTTCGAGAACTCCCTCGATACGTCGACGTTGGAGAGCTCGAGCGCGCCCTGTTCGATGCGGCCCATACCATCTTGGTTGGCCTTGCGGGCCCCATTCAAAACCGCGCTGTTGGGAGTCGAAGTAAAAGCACCGGTGGTAGCGGGCGTTGCGGCACCGGCAGCTCCCAGATTGGTGAACAAGTTGTTGCCCGCTCGAACCATAGCCTGCTCATTGCTGAAAGTTTGAAGAACTACCTGGCCCCGCACATATTGAGTGCCGTCGTCCAAGAGTGTGTTCAACCGACCGGCGCCATCGACACTGATATTGGTGATCGAAGCTGCTGCGGCCGAGGTGGGTGCCGTGGAAGGCAACGTTCCCTTGTCGAAGCGGATGTCACCGATCTTGTTGGGATCCTTCTGAGAATCTTCCACACCCTGCACTCGCATGCCGCCGTCGGTAACCAGGTATCCCGTTGAGTCGAGGCGGAAGTTGCCCGAGCGTGTCGCGAACACTTCACCCGACGTAGTATTTCTGACCAAGAAATATCCGTTACCAGTCACAGAGAAATCCGTCGCCAACCCCGTTTGGTTAACGGAACCCTGGGAGAAATTAGAGCGAATGGTGGATGTCGCCACACCATTGCCCACGGACACACCGGAGGTGCCGCTTCCGGTCGCCGTATCAGGAGTCGGAGCCCGAAGCACCGAGTTCAGTGACTCAACAAAATCAGCTCGGCTCGCCTTGTAACCTACCGTATTGAGGTTTGCGAGGTTGTTGGCTAGAACATCTAATGAAGATTGAAACTGTCGGATTCCGAGACTCGCGGTATTCAGGGATCTGATCATGAGTGTTTGTCGGTTATTGGTTATTGGTGCGGACTCAACGTATTAAAGGGATTCTCACGGACCTACTGGATAGGGCGTGGACAGCAAGTTCGCGGGTTGGTCGTAAGCCACAACCTTGTCGAGGCTGTAATGCTTGGAACCCACTTGCAGGGATGGTGCTCCGGTCTTGTCGAGGGTTACCTTTTCAACCACTCCTAGGGTGCCATCGGCCAGTTGGACCGGCTTACCCAGAAGTTGGACTGCCGTTTGGACATCTTGGCGGGCCTGGATACTCTGCAGGCTGGTGGTCATGCTCCGTGACTGCTCCAGCGTGGTAAACTGCGCCATTTGAGCGACAAAATCCGTATTTGTCTGAGGGTTCATCGGATCCTGATTCTGCATCTGCATGGTTAGCAGCTTCAGGAAATCATCCTGCCCCAGTGTTTTGGCCAAGGGACGCTGTGTCGCCGTGTTGGCCTGCGCCGCCTGGGTGGCGGTCGTGGAGGCCATGTAAGATGGAATGCTCATGTCAGTGTCGTCTCTGGTTTCAGGCCCACCACTGCCGAGAGGCTGGCGGCGCCTCGGCAGAGTCTATGGATTCATCGGGCAACTCCGGAGAGGCCGAGTGAGAAGGTTCTCCTAAGGAGCGTGCCCGACCACTCGACGAGCGAGGATCCGAACTATCGCGCCCTGTAGAACCCATGTTACCGTCGTAGCAAATTGTGTGCCGCAATTCCTCGGATGAGTTTCGAGGCTCGATCGGTGCGGCCGTTGCACCCAATGAAGCATCCACGGGCATGAGAACAATCCCGCTGGTCTCCAAACGCTGCTGGAGCTCTTTCCATTGGGTGCTTTGCCCGTCGAGGGAACCTACAAGATCCTGTGTCCGAACGATGAGCTTATCGCCAAGTTCTTGAATACGCAGTTCCAAGCCGCCAGATCCTGGGGAATCCAGATGAACCAGCCGTACCGCACTCGATTTGTGAGATTCGTGAAGGAGCGAGGCTGAAGTGCCGGCGTCAGAGGTTTTGGGTGAATTCGATGGTCCATCAACCAATGGATCTTGGACCGATGAGCCCTGCGGAACTCCGGGGAACAGTCCAGTTGCGGGAGTTCCAGTCGCTTGAGAATGCCCATGACCTGGATCTGACGAGGAGCCGGAGCCCGCATCACGGCCCAGGGTATCGAACCGCATCCGATCTTCAGCGCCGTTATCCAGAGCCAAGGGCGTTGGAAACCTGTTATCCGCCTCGAGGGAAGTTCGCGAGGAAGCGTTCGATGCAACTGTATCAGCACCCTTGGCGCGTGGTGATCGATTCGCCGGTCGCAGTGGTTGTACCGACGGCTTGGGTGATGCCTGCGATTCGGCGACACTCGATTCGCTCGACGCAGTTAAGCCCACCGCTTCAACAGGCGAATCGTTCTTAATCAACTCCAAACTCGGGTTCGACGAGCGTGCCTCGCGCTGAATGCCCCCCCCGTTTTGCGAGCCCGATTCGACAGGAATGATGGGCTGGAGGTTCGATCCGGTTGCCGTAAGTAAGCCCGATTTCCCTCCAATAGTATTCGCAAGGCCTTGGTTTTCCGAAAGGCCAGTCTCCAATTCTGAAAGACCCTGCGCGGTGCCGGACACTTCTTTGGAAATAGGAGGAGTCGGAGTGACCGCCGCGATGTTCCGCTGGACCCGTATTAGGTTGGGAACCCCATTGGGGACAGTCTCCAGTGGAGGGTTCGCAGGAGCGTTCTTAATGAACTCCGAACTCGGGTTCAACGAGCGCGCCTCGCGCTGAATGCCCCCCCCGTTTTGCGAGCCCGATTCGACAGGAATGATGGGCTGGAGGTTCGATCCGGTTGCCGTAAGTAAGCCCGATTTCCCTCCAGAATTGCTCACAGAGAGTTCAGCGCCATTGGGTTCAGAAGTCCACGACGGTGGGAAGGAGGCCTGGCTGAAGGCCGGGGGTGTAACAGAATCCGATCTCAAGGCGTTATCGCTCGAGAGCTCCCCGGAAAGAGGGGCCAAATCGGTAGCAAAACTCGGGAGGGTTCCGGTCCCAGGTTCTAGGATTAGACTGCGAAAAGCATGATTGTTGTTGGCGGGACGAACTGACGTGACTGAGGCCGGTGGTGTGCCCAGGATTTGCGATTGGGCCACGGCACGACGGGCAGTTTCTCGGATCCCGCTCGCGATCGAATCGCTGCCCATCGACGGATAGGAAACGGTGGCGGATTGTGAAGTAGGGAACGACTGAAATGTCTCTGTCTTTCCGACGACCCGCAGTGGCCCGTTGGCCGGTATTTGCACCGCTCCTACTCGTGCCCCGATGGCTGCAATCGTTTGGGGGGGTGAAGTCGATTCACCGCCGCCCGGGTTTGTCGAAACCGAAGCCGGCAACTCCTCAAGACCCGATGCAAAATCCGTCTGCATCTCGAAATTCGATTCTGGTGAGGACGCGTAGTTGGGTCTCTTGAGAACCATCCTCGACGCATAAGTCTGACCCGCGTCAGAAGGGGTTGAGAATACATCGGCCGATATCTGCTTGGAACTAGGTACTGCCTGTGGATCAGCCCGCCCATTACGCACTAGGACAACCTCTGCATCGGGTAAACGTCGAGAATCCATCAATGGGCGCTCTGGCAGTCCTTGAAAACCTTCATTCCGGGGTGAGCTCCCAGAATTCAAGGCCGGTGGCCTTCGCAACTCCGACTCGAATCCTTCAGCATGCCCCAAGGGCTCCGCCAAAGAGGACATCCCGGATTGGGCCGATGGAAGCAAAGAGGTTCCGAATGCCGTTGAAATAGGTGCGGTACTCGGGCCAATAAATCGCACCTTGGAGTCGACCATCGCTCGGAGATTGAAAGACGCCTTGCGGACGGGTTTGCTCGAAGGCCGAGCCGGTGGGTGGGTCGAAGGAATCTGGGGTGAAACTCTCGATGAAAGATCAGGGGAGGGGGCCGTTTCCGCTCTCGTCGGGTCGACGGCGACCGATGAAGAACTCGTCTCCAAAGACTGAGCAGATTGGGCCGACTTCAGGTGTTGCTGGAATTCTGTCACCCCATTTTGCCCGCCGGTTGCGACCCCGGAATCACCGTCGGAATTCCATGAAAAGGGCAGGGAGGCACGAGGACTTAACTCCAGCGCCTTCAGGTCGCTTGAAATCATAGAGCAGGTGAACCCGCGGTGGAATTGGTTCCATCGGGCGACCGCAGCGAGATGTTCATCATTCTACGAGAAATGTCCGCAGCCAGACGGACACCAGATTCTCCCGTGCTCACCAAGGCACCCAGCAGCGACGAGGCATTGGTGGAGTTGATGACGGTCAGCGTTCGGGCAATCTCATCCGGCGTATAGTTGGTCAAAATGGCCACGGCCTGAGCCGGCGGGAGCGCCGATATACGGCGACCATGCTCCAGAAGGCTTCGTTGTTCCTCTACCCGCAAATAGACGATCCGATTGGTTAAGAGGTGGTCTTGGGCGATGCGGGCCTGAGAAATCCACTGTGTGGCCAGGTTGAGGTTCTGCATCTCCAGACGGATACGCTCTTCGACTTCCTTCAGACGCTTTTCGCGACTGTCCTGGTACTCTTGGCGACTGCGCAGTTGGTTGAGCAAATTGACAACATCCGGATTGTCGAACCGCAGCGAGCCAGGTTCGGAGGTTTCCCGCATGGCCTCCAAAGCGGCCAAGCTTAGCTCAGTCTGGCGTTCGTCCCCCGCCGGTTGGGCATCGGGGGGATCGTGGAGGATGTCCTGCTCAGGGGACTTGATCGCCGCCGACGCCTGAGAGGCTTCGACGATTTGGGAAAGGGCCGTTTGAATGCGCGCCCGCGCCACTTTGCCACCCCAAAGGAACGTGGCGACCGAGGTGCCAATGCCGAGCAGGATGATTAATAAGGCGAGGAGAAGTGTGCGCATGAGAGTCACAAGCTTTGGATGACGCGTTCGTCGAGGTTGCGCTCTTCGGCCAACCGTTCGGATCGCTGATATTCCTTGAGACGGGTTTCGCGGAGTTTTTCGAGAAGGCTTAGACGGAGCTTGGCTTGTTTCCACTCCTCCAAACGTTGGACAACCACTACTTGTTGGGCTGCCAGAGCGACTCGAGCGCGCTCGGCGTTGAGTCGCAGTCCGGGTCGCAGCGCTATAGAGATTGATGCAGCGATTCCACCTTCGGAGAGCGAATCGTTGAGCGAACGACTGTCGGACATCACCCGGTCCAGATCGTTTTGGCAGCGCATCTGGTCCTGATTAGCCCGAGCCAACGCTTGAGCCGCCGCACTCTCCTGAGAGGCGCGTATCTGAAGCAACGTTTCCAGGCTAAATCGGAATCGACCCATACCTTATCGGGTCGTCGCAGCACGAAACGCGCCAGCAGGTTTTGAACGGTCTCCCAAGGCGTTGCCGATCGGTGTCATTCCGTGACGCAACGCCATCGCCAACATTTCCCATAAGGGAGTCGGAGACGGCGCATCCGTCTGGCCCTGCCGCAAGAATCCATCGAGGTGGGGCAGGGTTGCTATGGCCCGATCGAGTTTGGGGTTCGAACCGGCCACATAGGCCCCCACTCCGATCAAATCCCGGTTCTGGCGGTATAACGCCAGTAATTCGCGGGCTTCTCCTTGAAGAATGATTTGATCCGAGCTCAACAAATCCCGGTTCAAGCGACTAATACTTCCGAGCACCTCGATGGCTGGCCAGTGATTGCGGTCCGCCAATTCACGGGTAAGGACGATGTGACCATCGAGAATGGAACGGGTGGCGTCGGCGATGGGTTCAGTCAGGTCATCACCCTCCACCAAAACTGTGAAAATACCGGTGATCGACCCGCGATCGGAGTTTCCTGCGCGCTCCAGAAGCCGAGGCAGGGCCGCGAAGACCGAAGGCGTATAACCCCGGGCAGTGGGCGGTTCTCCGACGGCGAGACCGATTTCTCTTTGCGCCATGGCGAACCGGGTGACCGAGTCCATCATCAGCAACACCTTGCGCCCCTCATCTCGGAGTTGCTCCGAGATTTGCAGTGCCAGAAAAGCCGCCTTCACCCGGAGCAATGCCGGTTGGTCGGCCGTTGCAACGATGACAATGGAGCGGGCACGCCCCACCTCGCTGAGATCATTTTCGAGGAACTCACGCACCTCGCGTCCGCGCTCGCCGATCAGTGCCACCACATTGATGTCCGCATCCGAGCGGCGGGCGATCATTCCTAAGAGAGTTGATTTACCCACGCCGCTTCCGGCGAAGATTCCCACACGTTGACCTCGCCCCAGTGGGGTGAAGCTGTCGATGGCCCGGACTCCGGTGATGAGCGGATGGTGGATTCGGGCCCGAGTTAAGGGGTTTGGCACCGCGCCATCTCCTGTGGACGCAATCCATTGTAGAGGAGGTCCAGTGTCTATGGGCTTTCCCAAGGCATCGATGACCCTGCCGGAAAGACCTGAGGCCAGAGGAACCCGTCGCCGCTGGGGACTAGTACGAACTTCGTCCCCGGGACACAATCCGTCGATCGTGTCGAGAGGCATTAGAATGAGGTTTTGATTATGGAAACCCACTACCTCGACGCTAATCTCACGACCGTTGGAGCAGCGGATATGACACACATCGCCAAGGGCCGCCTTGGGGCCCAAGGACTCGACTGTTAGCCCCGCAACGCGCACCACGGACCCCACAGGGGTGGTCAGGCGCGCTTCTCGCAAGCGCTGCTGCGCCTGCTGTATAAACCGAAGACCGGTCGGGCTGTCTGGAACCAGTTCAAACATCAAGCTCCCTCAAGGGCGCTGCTGAAGCTGGCGATGCGCGAGGATCGGAGTCCGTCGACGAAACCAGACTGGGTCTCTATGAGACATCCGCCACGATCCACGGCCGAATCGGGTGTCAGCTGGATTCCACGGGCCGCGCATTGGGATCGAACCTCGCTGTAGGAAGCATTCTCGAGCATCTTCAAATCCTCCGGATTGAGCATCACTCGCAGCACCTGAGAGCCCAGGGCTGCTCCGAGTGTCTCTCGAAGGCTGGCCTCAATGACGTCCACGGTGATGGGCAGGCTCCCGACGATCTTGGCTACGGCCTCGACCGTCAGTTGGAGCAAGGCTTTCTCCAGAATCTCCATCCGCTCAGCCAACTGGGTGGACATCTTTTGGGACAATTGCTCAAGAAACACGCCGACCTCTTGCCGGTGCTTCATCTCGATTTCCTCGCGCAGGACCCGAACCCGCTCTTCGCACGCTTCGGTGGCTGTCGCCACACCACGACGATACGCCTCATGTTCGATCTTGCGACGCATTGCTTCGAGGTCTACCGGCGGAGACAATCGCTCTTCGCGGTGGAAGCCCAGCACCGAGAGCCGAATGTCCCGAAGCGCGGACGAATGTTGCAGCAGTGTTTGAGTCATAGGATCATTTAATTGGAGTCGAGGGAGATCTCACCGTCGGTCTCGAGCTTGCGTACGACATCCACGATGCCTTCTTGTGCCTGCTCGATTTCGCGAAGACTGATTTTCCCGAGGTTGGAAATTTCGTCGTTGACCGTTTCGGCCGCACGCTTCGACAGCGCCCCCAGAAGGGACTGTCTCAGATTCTCGTTGGCTGCGCTCAGCGCAATGGCCAGTCGGGCGGCCTCGACCTCACGGAGAACCTTTTGGAGGGACTTGACGTCCAGAGTGGCCAGATCGTCGAAGGTGAACATCTTCATGCGGATCGACCGCACCAGATCCGGCACCCGCTCATCAAGTTTGTTGAGGATTCCCAGGCGGATGGTCTTTTCCATCGCGTTCAGGGTAGCCGCCGCCGCCTTGATACCTCCGGTCTGGTTGAGTGCTTTGGTCACCTTGCGACCAATTTTCTTGGAAAGAACCTCGCCCACCGTCTCCACCACCTCGATCGGGGTAGAAGCCAGTGTCGCGAGACGCTCAATGACCTGTTCCTGAAGACTTTCAGGAAGACTCTTTAGCACTTCTGATCCCTTCTGGGCCGTCAGATAACTGACCACCAGCGCAACGGTTTGCGGCTGCTCCTCCTTAAGAAGATTGCATATAGAGGTGGCATCGAGATCGATGATTTGCTGCATCGCAGCCACTGAGGTACGCCGAGTACCCACGCGTCCGATGACCTCCGCTGCTTTAAAGAGACCCACTGCCTTCTCGAGCACTATCCGCGTGTATTCGACCGATCCGCTCACCCCGGAATTGGCTTGAATTGCCATCTCCGTGAACTCTTTGAGCACAGAGGTCTGCTGCTCGACGGTCATGAGCGGCAAATTGACCATTTCCGATGACACGAGCTCGCGTTCGTTGTCATCGAGACTCTTAAGCAAGATGCTGGCGCTTTCCTCGCCAAGCAGCACTAGTAAGGCTGCCATCTTCTGCGAGGGAGTGAGGCGAACGGGCCCCGTTGGGACCGTTTTCCCACGAAGCATCTCCCGGGCGGCTATTTCCATGCCACTCATTCGCCGTCCTCCTCAGGCTTCGCTGTAAGCCAGGCTCGTGCGGCTTGGGTCATCTTTTGTGGGTTGTCTCGGATGAGGTCCTTGAGCACTTCGAGCGTGACCCGCTCCGGACGCTGTTTGCTCAGTCCGAAATCCATCTTCATCTTCTTCTTCTGCTCTTGGGCAGCCTCAAGGTCCTCTTCTTCTCCAGCGTTATTTGAGTCGGTTTTGGCTGAAACAGGTGCGCCGGCAACGACCGCTCCGCCCGGGGCGGTTCCGGGAGCGCCTCCAGCCGCAACCATGCCATTGGCAAGAATCATTTGTTGGCCCGCCATCAATTGGCCAACGGGGACCCCTGCGGCGATCATCTCTTCGGAACCACGGCGCAGCATTCGCCAGAGCAAGAACAAGATAAGAAAGCTACCCAGCAACATACCACCCACACGGGCAGCCTCTACACCCTTGAACCAGAGAGCTTCTCGATCCAATCGCGCGGTCTCCTCGATTTTCGGTTCTTCGTTGAAGGACAGCTCCTCTACGGCAACGTCTCCCAAAGCTTCGTCACCCTTCGTCAGACCCAGAGCGCGCTCTGCGGCCCGCTTCAATTTATCCATGTCTAACTGGGTCCGAGGGATTGCCTTGCGATCGGCTCCTTTGCCTTCGTAGCGCTGATTGACGAAAACCGCCGCACTGACTCTACGAAGCCCACCGATACCACCCACGATATTGGTCTGGCTGCGGCTGACGTAGAAGTCATCGGTCTGGTCCAGTTTCTGGAGTCGGGAACCCTGATTTCCGGCCGAATTAACGTTGGTTCCGGTATTTGGGGCGACCCCAGCTACCCCGCCAGCGATCGGATTAATAGATTCGGTGGTCTCCTGAGTCCTCTTCTGATTCTTAGGAACCGATCCGGCCGGATCATAGTATTCGGAACTGCGCGTCACAGCGTCGAAGGAGATCTCAGCCGAGACACGCACCACGGCCTGGCCCGGACCCAGTATGGTCTCGAACATGGACCGCAGCTTCTCAGTCAGGTACCGCTCAATGTTTTTGCGCTGCTGCAATTGACCACCGACCGCCGAAGCACCTCCACCTTCGTCGGACGGCTCTGACAAAATCGCTCCGTAGTTGTCCACCACGGTGACATCTCGAGCTTGCAACCCCTCCACAGAATTGGAGACCAGGAAACGAATGGCGCTGACGGCCTCCTGCGTGAGCAAACCAGCCATGCGAACATTCAGGAAGACTGACGCAGTGGCCTTCCTCTGGGCGTCGATCACTAGCCGGTTTTCGGGGAGAACGATCATGACCCGCGCACTTTCGACACCGTCGATTTGCTGCAAGGTGCGAGCCAATTCTCCCTGCAGGGCTCGTACATAATTGGCTTTTTGAACGAAGTCCGACATGCCGAAGGCGGGGCGGTCAAAAATTTCAAAACCCGTTCCGTCGGCCTTGGGCATGCCCTTGGCGGCAAGCTGAGCCCGCAGGGAATGAACTTGTTCGGCGGAAACCTGAATCGCAGATCCACCCGAGACAATGCGGTGAGGAACCTTTTGGGCTTCTAGGACACCAACAATCCGGCCTACTTCGGCCGCGTCCAATCGACCGTACAACAGGCGCCAATCAGTCCTGCCACCGAGCAGGGCGACGGCGATACCAGCGATCACTATTCCGAGACCGGCCAATCCGAACAACACCTTCTGGGTGACGCTCAGCTTGGCGAGAATGTCTCGCAACTGCTTGGTCAGTTTTTGGACAACTTCCATGGGTGAAATCAAACGGGGCTTCTAGACTTGGACTCAGGTTTGCACGTGGATTCAGGTGCTATTTCAGACCTGCATACGCATGAGTTCCTGATAGCCATCCAGCAGCTTGTTGCGGACCTCCAGCATCAGTTGGAACGAAATACTGGCTTCCTCCGAAGCGATCATCACTTGATGCAACGGAACATTCTGACCGGAGAGCATGGCACCGGTCGTTGCTGCGGAGGTCTTCTGACTGGCGTCGGTCTTCTGCACCATTTCGGAGAGCAAATCCCCAAATCGGGATCCGGGTGCTGCAACGGAAGTTTCGCCAGCGACACTGGACGCCGTTCCCGCCGTCTTGGCCATCGCGGGCCGCGCCCAGGCTGCGGCGAGATTGCTGGAGAAGCTGTTGGTGATGGGTGTCATGGTGTCGGGCCGGTGTCAGTCAGTACTCAACGCTTCCCGATGGAGAGGGCTTGTTGTGCCAAAGCCCGCCCGTTGCGCATGACGGCGATATTGGCCTCATACGAACGATTGGCGGAAATCAGGTCTGCCATCTCCTCGTGGATATTGATGGCGGGATAGGCCACGAACCCCTCTTTGTCGGAGTCCGGATGACCGGGTTGGTAGACCCGTACGGCAGGGCGGGGATCCCGGACGATTTCTAGCGTCGGTTCATTTTTGGCCGAAGACGACGACTGCGCTGCCATGGCATCCCCGAGTGCCGCCTTAAATCGGACCGACTGCCGCTGATAAGGCCCGCCATCGGCTGTCTTTGTGGTGCGCGCGTTGGCAATGTTCTGACTGATGATTTCCAGTCGGACTTGCTCAGCGCGGAGCCCCTGCGATGCGCTATTGGCTCCCGGAATGAGATTCACGACATCCTCCCACTGATGGCGGCTCGAAGCCGGGACATACGACCGGAAATCATTTGAACATGCAGGCTGTGCTCCAACCCGTTGTCCTGCATGGCAACTAACTCGTCGGTCAAATTGACTGAATTACCATCAGGGGTCCGCGCCGGAGCTGAAGTGTCGACCGCAGCACTCGGCCGAAGAGTGTTCATCGCCGAAACATCCTGACGTCGGACCGCCTCAGAGAGTTGACTGCGAAACTGAGCAGGGACGTCCATCCGCCGAAACCCGGGCGTCTCAAGATTAGCGATGTTCGACGCCAAGGCGCGCTGCCGTTCGACACACGCATCCAGACTTCGCTTCTCCGCCATGTAATTAACGCTGCTAAACAGCGCTTCAGTCATACCCTCCCCGCAGCATGGGTCGTGCCATTAGTTATCAGAGAATGATTGGCCTGCGAGTTGCTGCGGGATGGCGAGATGTTGGTATCGCGAACAATGCAATCCACGGAGACCCGAGTGAGAAGGGCTCTGTCTGGACTCCTTGTGATTGCAATGATCTCCGCGGGTGGTGGCTCGCTCTGGGCCGTCGATCCACCTGTTGAGAAACCCGCTCAACCCGCTCAACCGGCTTCAATCGCTGACGCACCCCCTACGGCTGAGAGCAACGTCCCATCCAGCGATGCTTTCCCTCCCATGGTGCATGTTCCTGACACATCCGGGCCATCGGATGCGTCCTGGTCTTGGTTTAACGTCGGTTTATCCAACCAACTTAAACAGGTGGCTGGCTCCATCCCGATGTCTTTGGATGCCTATTCAAGGGCGGCACAAAGCCAGAGTTCACCTGCATTGGTGAATTTGGGGTACTTGCATGAGACGGGGCGGGGAGTGCCCAAAGACATTGCCAAGGCCATGTCGTATTACCGGCAGGCCGCTGAATTAGGAAATCCCGTGGCTCTCTATAATCTGGGACGGAGCTATTACACAGGAACCAATGGATTGCCCTTGGACTGGTCTGCTGCCCGGAAATATCTGGATCATGCGTCCGGTGAAGGACTCGTCGCCGCTCAACACCTGTTGGGGCAACTTAATTTGGATCAAAACCAGGCATCCAATGCAGTGGTTTGGTTCACCCGAGCGGCGGAGCACGGCTTTGTTCCTTCGATGTGCAGTTTGGCAAGCCTCCATCACTACGGTCGTGGGACGCCTGTGGATTTGTCGCGAGCGATCCAATGGTACCGCAGGGCAGCAGACTCTGACTTCGTGCACGCCCAGTATCAATTGGGGGTGATCTATGATTCGGGAAGCAGTGTTCAAAATCCGGTCATGGCCGAGAACTATCTGCGAAAGGCTGCCGAACATGGACACCGCGAATCTCAGTACCTTCTGGGGCAATATTACTACCGAGGTCGCGTAATAAAACCAGACATGGCCGAAACTTACCGTTGGTGGACTCTCGCCGAGGTGGGGGGGTTGGAGGTGGCCTCGGCCGCTCGACGTCAATTGATGCGTATTATTGCCCCGATCGACTTGGATCGCGGACAGACTTTGGTTAACGAGTTTAAACCCGTTGCCTCAACTTTCCGGGATGACGGGGTGGCCGCCATCCAAGCCAACGCCCGGATGACTGATGAGATGCCCAGCGCCTTCGGAGCGGGCTTCATTGTGTCCGGAGCCGGGCATGTTCTGACCAGCGCGAGGCATGTATCCAGTTCTTCCCGTAATATCACAGTGAGCATTGTCGGGGGCAAACTCCGGGCAACTCCCGTCAAGGTGGATCCGCTCCTCGGCCTGGCTATTGTTCAAATCCAAGGTGGAGCCCGCTCTTTCCACTCGTTGGCGGTCCAAACCAACCGTAGTTCCATAAGACCCGGCTCATGGGTGTTCTGCATGCACATGGAGCCGGGAACTAGTTCGCGCGACACGCTGCAACCCAGCGCGCATCGGTCCCGTGTTGCTCGCAACTCGGGGCTCAAGGCCGATCCCCGCTACTTCACCCTTTCAGACCGGATGCCCTTGTCCACGGTGGGTGCCCCGGTGCTCGATGTTTCTGGTCAGATCCTCGGAATCGTGACCGATCCTGCGCCCAAGGCTTACCCCAACTCCGGGGCCGTCGCTCTTTCAGCCCGCTACATCCACGACTTCCTTCGCATCAGCGGCATCACTGCCGAGCCGGGGATGCAGGTGGAGGAGCGGGGTGAGATGGCGCCACCTGCTCCGATGGTCGCCAATAACTCTCTGGTACACGTGACTACCTACTCATCATTGCTTCCATGACTCTGGAAAACTCATCTGCCATGGAACTTCAGGATTCCGTGAATCCCCAGAACCCGATCCAGGTGCTGAACCGCGAAGGGCACTCGCGGCTGGCTTCGATCCTGCGGGAACTGGTAGCCAATTTGCCCCACGAGTTTCCCTCATCAACTCAGGGATCTCGGTCGCCGGACGAGGGAAATGTTGTCTTCACACCGTTTCGGCCACCGCCGCTGGATCAGGGCACCTGGATGGATAGAGCCCGGCAGGTGGCAATCGCGGCAGCATTTCTCCGGAGAGAGGCACCGAATCCGGCCAGAGATTGGCTGGATGAACGGTGCGGTTTGCGCTTTGACGAGTCTCAAGTCGAGCGAGCAGCCCTCACTCTAGATTCACAAATCCGCGGGTGGCGACGTCGTCGACTCCCGAGGCACTTTTGGCTCTTCGTGCTGACTTGGCGGGAGCGAATTAGCCAGAACTCTGGATCCGAGTGCCTGCCAGCCACGTGTCTGGTGGCCGTGGATCAGCATGGGTATCGCATGGTAGCGGATTTCACCTTGGGTGCGGCCAGCAATCCCAACTGGCCCGAGATTTTTCGAGCCCTAGATCAGCGAGGCATTGGGGAGATTTGTGGGTTAACTGCACGGATGACCCCCGGGCTCTTCGAGGCCGCAGCTGCACAGTGGTCACAGGCCCGATTGCAGGTTTGCCAACGTCAGTTTGTGTCACGAGTTCGCGGGGCGACTTCGAATGTCAAAGCTCGACGGTCGCACCCGGGATTCCGTGGCGATCCGATGCTTCTCGCTGAGAGCTGGGCCAAGCATTTGTCCGAAGGGCATCCTATTTCATCTTGGGTGAAGACCCCGGCTCCTGCTCAAGCTTCGACACTCTCGGTAGTAGATTTACCCAGAGAGCTTCACACCCCCTTGTCCTCGGTGTCTTGGCTGGAACGGGAGATGCGTTTGGTCCGCAGCCGCGCTTCTCAAGACGAAATCCCTACGCATCCTGCCATGAAGGCCCGACTCCTCTCATCCGCGATGATTGAGTGGGAAGGGGAGTTGGATGCTCAGAAGCCCTTTGTCAGCGACGACGCCATCCTCGAAGTGCTCCAGTCCCGTTCGAAGGTCCTGGAATCCCTCAACGTATGATTCAACTCGTCAGCGCTGCCATCGGAACGGGAGTCGCCCTGCTGTTGCTGGCGATCTCTCTCTTCAATGGCGTTGACTGGGTCGATAGTCTCTTTCATGCGGCCATCTCGGGTGGGGTCATGGCGCTCATTTCTCGCCAGTGGTGCCGACTTATTTATCGCGCCAGCCAAGAAACGGACTCCGCCACGACCAGTGGTGACGAGAAGCCGGTTGCGGAAAACCCAACGAATACGAGGGGTAATGCCAGCCACTGAGTTCACAGAAGCTCCGACCGTACTGAGTTCCTTGACTCACAAGGTTCGGGCTCTGCACAGCTACCGGGACTCCGTAGGGCCGGCGGATGGTGAGGAGGATTTGCTGCGCCGATACGCCCCTCTGGTGGTCAGAACTGTTCAACGGTACTGCCCGGCGCTCCCAGCAGGCACCGACCTGGATGATTGGATTAATCTTGGACTCTTCGCCTTGGTGCAGGCCGGAAGAACCTATGATCCGCTCAAAGGGGCTTCCTTTCCCCATTTTGCGCGCATCCGCATCAAAAACGCGATCTTTGATGAACTGCGCCGCATTAGTCCGCTCTCCCGCTCCGACTTGGCGCGGCGTCAGGCGCTCGAAGAGACCATCGATACGCTAACTACTGAGCTGGGCGGGCCGCCCTCCGAGGACCAAATCGCCTCGCGACTGGGTATTAGCATGCCGGAGTATCGACAACTGCTCGACCGGCTGCGCGGAGTGATCTTTGAAAGTCTCTCGGAACCTGCCTTCTTGGCGAGCGATGAGCTACCGTCACGGGAGTTGGCGGACCTGAATCAACAGGGCCCCTTTGAAATGCTGGTACAGCGGGAATTGCACCTACTGATCCGGGACCGAATCCAGGTGCTGCCCGACGTCCAGAAAAAGGTTCTAAGCATGTTCTATTACGAGGGTCTCCGATTGAAGGATATCGGAGAGATCCTCGGATTCACCGAAGCCCGAGCCTGCCAAATTCATGTGCAGGCCGTCTCGGCCCTGAGTGCCTACATCAAGCGAGTCAATCCCATCTAAACCCTATGGTCGTCATCATTGGATTCGTCATCATTATCGGTCTCACCTGTCTTGGCTTCGTTATGAACGGTGGCAACCCTGCCGGACTGTATCATACTGGAGAGGTCATCCCCATCTTCGGGATGGGAGCCGGAGCCTTGGTTATTATGGCCCCGGTCAAGACGCTGAAGGGAATCGTCCACGGTCTAACAGCGACCCTGAAAGGGGCTCCTTACAACAAGGGCCACTACGAGGAATTGCTGAAGTGCCTTTATGAACTCTTCGTGCTCGGGCGCCGCGGCGGAATGATCGCCCTGGAAGAACACGTAATGAACCCGACTGGAAGTAGCCTCTTCAAGAAGTACCCTAAGTTTTACAGCAACCATCACGCGATGGACTTTCTTTGCGATGGACTGAAGCCCGTGGTGGATGGCCGCATCAAGCCCGACCAGCTGGAGTCCCTCATGAAGCAATCTCTGGTCACCGCCCATGCTGAGCATCATGAACCGGTTGAAGTGCTGGGTAAAGTGGCCGACTCAATGCCGGCGTTCGGTATCGTGGCCGCGGTGTTGGGCATTGTGTTGACGATGGGTAAGATCGACCAAGGAACCACGGTCGTCGGAGCGAGCATTAGCTCGGCATTGTGCGGAACGTTCTACGGCATCTTTGCTTCCTACGGCGTCGTGGCACCGTTGGCCACGAACATCGATTTCATTGGCCGCGCTGAGGCCATGTATATGAATGTAATTAAGGAGGCCACCGTGAGCTTCGCCAATGGAGCTGCACCGTTGTTGGCCTGTGAAGTGGGTCGCCGCGTCCTGAGTGACGACGTTCGCCCGGCATCCTCCGAGTTGGAGACGATGCTGAAGACCATGAAGTGAGTTTGTTTTCCTAATAATCTGACCTATGGCAGCAGGAGGAGGAGGTGCATGGAAAGTGGCTTATGCCGACTTTGTCACGGGTATGATGGCCTTTTTCATGGTCATGTGGATCGTTGCTCAGGACGAAAAGACCAAGGGGGAACTGGCCAGCTACTTCCGCAACCGGATGATGTCTACGGTTAAGAACTCCTTAGGTGTTTTGCCTCAGAAGACCTCTGAATCGGATGGCGCCCAGAACCGCTCAAAGCTCTTTGAGAATCAATCGGCAGTCCCGTTAGAATACATGCAACGCTTGGATGAACGCTTGGAACGGGCCGTTATGGAGAATCCCGAATGGAAGGACACCCGCTCGGTAAAAGTGGAGCGGTCGAGTGAAGGTCTGCTGATCACCTTTTTCGACAGTCCTAGCAAACCGCTGTTTCAAGCCGGGGCCAGGGGCATGACTGAGTATGGTCAATTGGTATTCGAGACGGTGGGTTGGGAGTTGGCTCGCTATCCTCAGATAGAATTGGAATTGAATGGGCATACCGCCGGCGAGGCAGGTACGGCAGAAGGCGATCCATGGGAATTGTCGGCCAACCGAGCTAACTCGGCCCGCCAATTGCTGCAATCCTTCGGAGTGAAGTCCTCACAGATTCGCAAGATTTCAGGAATGGGCAGTGAACAACCGCTGCCGGATCGCTTGCGTGACGACCCAGGCAACCGGCGGGTCGCCATTGTAGTGAGGGCCGGCAAGACGCCTGCCAAAACCGAGTAACCATGGCTGCTGGGTTTGTTCCATTTCCTCGTTACGAGTTTGCTCCGGCTTTGGCTTCGGCACTCCCGGAATTTTTAGCCGTCACCCCACCGGTCGACACCAAACCCTCGGTGTTGGTTCCAGCGGATAAGGCGCTCGCTGATCTATCGGACGCCCTGCGAATGGGCCTCGATGAGTCGATCATAGAAACCATCCTTTCCGGCATCCGTTCCCCAAGAATGCTGACCAAGACGAGGCCGATTTCATTGAGGAATTTGTACGCTCCCGAAGTAGTGGTTCCTGTTGAGACTCAGGAGCCCAAGGCGCCGGGCATCGTGGTCACCCGAGTGGGTGATTTAGTCCAAAAAGTCACCGTCGAATGCCCGTGCGGTGAGCGAATCTCACTCGACTGCGTTTACTGATTTTTTCTTATGGCTGGTTTGGACATGAGCATATCGGGTTTGGCCTCCGGTTTTGACTGGAAGTCAGTGGTGGATCAGCTCACGTCTGTGGAGCGGACTCCTCAGACCAAGGTCCGGACCGAGCAGGCCACCTTAGCTAGTCGCCGCACCGCCCTCGGGCAGATCGCAACGCAACTGACCGATCTTCAGACCAAAGCCACGGCGCTGGGCGATTCCAACCTTTACAGTCGTAGATCGGTGACTTCGTCGGACACTTCCGTTGCCTCAGTGAGTGCGACTGAAGGGGCGGTGACCGGAAGTTATTCTGTCACCGTGACTACCCTGGCCACGCCTGCAAGTTGGTTGGGAGCCACGTCGGGGATCATTAGTCCGCTGCACACAGCGGATGTTAACACCTACTCCGGAACTCCGCCGGTGGCTGTCAACACCGATACGGGGCCTGTTCTTTCGGCAGCAGGGTGGGGGAGCACACTGACGGCCGGCACTTTGACCATCGGAGTCCAAGACAGCAGCACTGGCGCGGTGACTAACTCCACCGTAACCGTGGCAACGAGCGACACCCTTAAAGACTTGCTCGTCAAACTGGACACCGCCATCGGTACGACGGGAAGCGCCACCTATTCCAGCACTAACGATCAGGTCACCATCGCGCGACCTGATGGGAAAAACCTGATCCTCGGAGCTACCTCGGACACCTCCAATCTCTTGAGTTGTCTCAAACTATTTACTCCAGCTTCCGGTTCCAGCGCTGTCAGCGACTCCAAGTTGGGATCCCTCCGGCTCTCCTCCAGTTTGTCGAGTCAGCCCTTGATGACACCGCTGACCTACGGAACCACTGAGACGACGGGCGCCTTCTCAGTCAACGGGGTTTCAATCGATTACTCTTCCAGCAGCACCTTGGCCACGGTGCTCAACAGCATTAATGACTCGGCTGCCGGAGTTCAGGCCTCTTTTGATTCCGGGCTCAACCGCATCGTACTCAAGAACAAGGAACCGGGAAACCGAGGCGTTGTATTGGATCAAAGCGGCAGCAGCAATTTTCTGACAGCTTTTGGCCTGACAGGGGGTACGCTCAGCAGTGGTACTGATTTGGTGTATTCGGTTAACGGTGGTGCCACATCGAAGTCCCGATCTAACTCCATTAGTGCCGCCGATTCAGGGCTCACGGGTTTAACGATCACCGCCTCCAAGGTGGGGACAACAACAATTAACAGTACCAACGACACGAGCGCCGCCCGATCGGCCATTGATGCGCTGGTCAACTCAGTGAATCGGGTTCAGTCGCTGATCTCATCTTTGACTGTCAGTAATCGCGACGCTGCGGGGAAAATCACATCCGGTGTCTTGGCTTACGATCAGACGATCTTTCAACTAGGTTCAAGCCTCCGTGGCTTGTTGAGTTTCCAGTTGTCGGGAGGGCCTAGCACAACCATTCGAGGGCTGGCCGACTTAGGGTATAGCACGACGGGTTACACCAATGAACTGAGCGCGACAAACTCGGCCTCTCTCAATACAGCGCTTTCGAGCCAGTTATCCGAAGTTCAGAAGTTCTTCTCGACGACGACGACCGGTCTAAGCGCGCGGATCACCACCTTCGTGAAGCCGATGGTGGAAGAGATTTCAGGCACTTTGCCTCAGCGCCAGAAGGGATTGACCGAACAATCCGCACGACTAGATGACCAGCTGGTTGCCATGGAACGGCGTGTCCAAGCCAACCGAGAGCGACTATTGGCTGGATTTCGAGCCATGGAGGCAGCCCAAGCCAAATCCAATTCCCAGATGCAATTTCTCAACCAGAAACTCGGAATATCCTCATGATTAGGCCAGTGCATATCCTCAGTCTGGGAGTTGCGCTCGGTCTGGCCATGGGTTGCAGCTCGGTTGCCAAGCGACTCACCGATCCTTCCTACACGGGTCCGTTTCGAAGCCAGTTCAACCACTCATCGATGGGCTTTGACGTTCTAAAGACCGTCACCCGTGTTGCAATTCTGCCGACCGCTTTGCCTGAAGGCGGGTTGGGAACACCTCAATCCGAGGCGGCCACCGAGGTTCAAGCCAGCCTTATTGCCGAACTGAGACAAGATGGCCCGTTCGAAGTAGTGTTTTATGTGCCACCCAAAGGACGCTGGCTGCAGGGCGCATTAGAACTGCGGACGACCGAAGCTCTCCCGAGCCAGTTGCTCCAAGATGTCCAGCGTCAGACTTCCGCAGAGGCGATCCTCTTTTCCAGCCTCTCAACCTACCAACCTTACCCACCGCTGCGCATCGGCATCAAGTTGACCCTCGTACGAGTTCATGATGGCGCAGTGCTTTGGCAATTCGATGACGGGTTCAATGCTGGAGAAGCCGCCACATTGAATGACGCACGGAAGTACCTCAGAGAATCCCTAGGTGTCGAGACCGATCCACCGCCCGCCTTGTCGGTGGATAGCCCGCTGCGCTTCATCCGATATGGAGTTTCGCGGTCCGTGCGCCTGCTCAAGAGGGATTTTCAGCCCGCCACCACTCCGCCTTCGGGTGCCACCAATGGCATCCAGAAGGGTTCATCGGGGACACAATCCAAAAAAACCTGACGAGAATCACATTTCCCCTTAAGTGCAGGCTCATCCTGCCGCAATTTGATGGTTGAGGAGGTACTGTGAAAATAGAAGCGATTAAAACTCAGGAACCGACCTTGCCTACAGAGGTCAAGGTCAAGACGGGCCGGCCGCCCGAGCCGGGTGAG
This sequence comes from uncultured Verrucomicrobiota bacterium, assembly GCA_903854475.1. Taxonomy (GTDB): domain Bacteria; phylum Verrucomicrobiota; class Verrucomicrobiia; order Limisphaerales; family UBA9464; genus SXXZ01. Next base: position 23,691 of record CAINWP010000040.1, on the reverse strand, counting down.
TCGGTCTCTTTGCGGCCACCGCCAAAGATTACCCGCGAGGAGATACTCCAAGCAAAAGAACGAGCCGAGAGCGATTTCAAGTTGGTGAAGGAAATGGTTCGTAAGTCGAGCCCAGACAGTCCATATCCCCCGTTAGATGGGGTTGACCGTATAGTGGCCTTGTTCGGCGGACCCTAGTACCAAACTATTCCTAATCACTGAGCGTATGTCACAGGCCCGTAATGCGTTTGCGGCTTACCGTTCGGCCACGGAGGCCACCGTCTCGAAGCATCGTATTGTTCAGATGCTGCTCGATGGAGCAGTACTGGCAATCCAGCGGTCCATTGATGGGTTTGAGATTGAAGAATTTGGTTTACGCCAGCAGACGATCCACAACCAAATCACCAAGGCAGCAGCGATCGTGAACCAGTTGCGGGTAGCATTGGATCTGGAGGTTGGTGGTGATTTTGCGCGTAAACTCTTCGGTTTGTATGGCTACATTGGAGACCATTTGATCCAGGGCAATGTCCGTAAGGAACCTGAGCCATTAAGGGAGGCTCAACGACATCTTAAGGTGATCCAAGAAGCATGGCGCGAGATGTTGGCCGCTCAAGTCACTGGTTCCGTCATCGAATCACCTGGAACACGGCCCGCTAGCGCGACGGGTACCGAGCGGGTCAATTTCAACATGAGTGTCTGATGGACGCGGTCCCGGAATCTACTGACCAAGTCCAGACCGCCCTGCGATCTTGGGAAGATCTCAACGAACTTTTAAAGGAAGCTGTTCATCGTCGGGATTGGACCGAAGTGGAGTCGATTTTGGATCGGAAATCTGGGTGTCAACGGGATCTCGAAGTGCTTCTGCCTCCCAACCATTGTTTGACCCCCGATCAGCGACGGCACCTGAGAGCCGTTCTTGAACAGGAGTTGGCGATGGGCCCAGAGTTCAAACAGGCCGTGGTAGCTTTGGAAGCCGAACGCCAGCAATCCAATGTCATGCTTAAGCAATCTCACCAATTGCGCCGGAGCTATGGCACCCCAGCGCCTAGTCCGACACTTTGGGAGCACTTCACCTGATTGAAGAGCTCTTAAGCAACACAGCAAGCCGTCACCAGCATTGAATGGAATCCGACTGAAAGACCTTCTCGAGAAGGAGATGATAATCCGGGTTCTCTTGGTTCAGCGAGATGACCACTACCTCTTGATCCGGCAATTGTCGCTGGTCGACGATCAACTGTTCGACCGCGGGCTTCGCAGGATGAGTCAGAATGTGAAGGATACGCTTCATGGCGGGGTAGAGACTCAGAATCGAAACACGTAGGTGGATTGGGCGGCCAAGGTGGCCCACTGGGCATCGGAGACCTCCTCGAATGGGGTCAACGGTTCGCCGAGCAGCGTCAACTCAGAAGCCCCCTTCTGAACGTAAACCGGGCGTCCCCACTCTTGAAGGATCGGCAAATACCGAGTGAAATTGTCTTCGTCGATCCACTCATCGGAATACTCCGACAACGACAAGATGGCTGCGCCGCGCAGATAGAGAAGTACCTCAACCTTCTTCCAGGTTCCGATTCCTGCTGCCATTCGAATGGCCTCCGCCGGCCGGCCGCTGGTCCGAGGATCTGAATCCACGACAATCAGAACTCGGGGTTTCATGGCGCGTTGAAACTAACGAATCGATCGGTGCTGGCGATGAGATCGCTCACGACGGTGAGTCCGGCAAAGGTGGCTCGATCGTCGACGGGGACGCCGTGGTGGTGTGCTCCATAGGCGCAGGCGTAAAACTTCAAGCCCTGGGGACGCAGTGCCTGCAATTCGGGGTGTCCTACACCTGCCACCGCTGAATCAATGCAATACAGGTAAACCGAGCAGCCGGCTTGCAACGCGGCCGCAGCAAAACGGACCCCGTGGAGGAAGGCCGGAGCCTCGGGCGGCGCGGAGATCAGGATCCCAAGTTTTTTACCGTCGAACGACATGCACACACAAGAAACGGGAGGTTAGAGCCGAAGTCAAAGAGCACTCGCACACCTTTTGTTGAGCGCCCGCGGATCCAAAGGATTAGTGCCGCTCTTCCAATCGGTAGAGGTGGGTTTGAGTCCGGACCCAGAGAGCCTCTCCAGCGGCCGCGGGGGAGGCCATGCACCCTCCGTCGAGCTGGTTGTCGGCCAACCGACGGAACGTCCGGTCAGCGGCGATCACAACCGCAGCACCGCCTTCACTGAAACAATACAAGCGATCCCGGGTGGCCAAGGGTGAGGCCGAGTAATTGCCTCCCAACCGCTCACTCCAGACAAGCTTGCCAGTGGTGGCCTCCCAACAATTGGCCACGCCGCCGTCCTCAACTCCGAAGAGGAGATCGCCGACCAGCGTCAACGACGGCTTCTTCGGTGTTCCCCGTTTCGACTTCCAGGCGAGTTGGACACCCGCCGCCGGAGCCGATTCCCCATTGGCGTCGAGCACCGTGCCGGCGGCATGGGGGCGAATAGCCAGGGTCTGCCCTTGCGACCATCCGCTGGGAACAAAAATCAACCCATGCCCGATCACGGGACGCGTGCCTGCCGAATGGCTGGTGCGCTCCTCGACCCGCCACAACTCGCGTCCATCTCGAGCATCGAGTCCATACACTGCTTTAGCTCCCTGACTGACCAGATGAGGAATACCCTCGACGGTGGTCACGGTGCAGGTGGCGAAGGCCTTGCGCATATCGCCATCGGCCTCAGGCTTGCCGTTGGGGCCGAGGTCTTTGTAGTCGACGGAACGATCCTTCAGCCAGCGGGTGGCTCCGGTCTTGGCATCCAGCGCGACCAGGAATTGCCGGTCGCTGCCATCGAAGTTCAGAAAGAGGGCCCCTTGATGCAAGATCGGCGAGGACCCGGCCCCCCGGAAGTGGTTGCACTTGAGGTCGCGGCGCTCCCAGAGCATTTTGCCGGAGCGCGTATCCAAGCAAGCGGTGCCCGCTTCGCCGAACGACACATAGATTCGGCCTTTTTCAATGACCGGAGTGGGCGAGGCGTAGCTGTTGTACCGTTTCCAGAGATCCGGTTGCTCCGCCTCAAAGACCAAAATGTCGTGAACCACCTTGCCGGAATTTCGGTCGAGGCACAGCGCATAGAGTCGGCGGCCGTCATCGGTCGCCGTGGTGACCCAAACCTGGTCTCCCCAAATGACCGGCGACGACCACCCCTTGTCATGGATCGCAGTCTTCCAGGCCACGTTCTGCTGCTCGGACCACTTCAGCGGGAGTTTTTCGGCTGAACTGACACCGTCACCGTGCGGCCCGCGGAATTCAGGCCAGTGTTTGTCGGCGGCCAGCAGTGAGGCCGCGGTCATCAGACTCAAGAGAAGGTGTTTCATGCCGAAGGGGATTTCGCAGTGGACCCCATTAGCCGCAGCACGGCAAGCAGTCCGGCCAAGAGGGCGATGGTGGCACAGGCCAAATAGGGAGCGGGAAGCCACAGGTCGTAGAGGGTTGTGGCGACGGTCGGTCCAAGGACGCGGGCAAGGGTGCCGGCGCTTTGGGCCACTCCGAGAGTGGTTCCTTGTTCATCGGCAGGGCTGAGCTGTGAAATCAGGCCCATCGTGGGAGCACGGTTGATGCCCGAACCAATCGCAAAGACCGCGAGGGCCGCGAGCATCGTGGGCAACGAGTTGGCCAAGGGCATGAGCACCAGACTGACCGCGACCACGATGAGGCTGGCCCCAATTAGACGACGTTCGCCGAAGGATTTGACCAGGCGTCCGATACCTCCGCCCTGAACCATGGCCGCCATGATGCCACAAAAGGCAAAGACGTAGCCGACATGTTCTTCGTCGAACCGCAGTTTGGCGTCGAGCAGCAGGGGGAGGGTGGATTCGAACGCCGTGAAGGCGAAGGTTCCAAGGAAGTAGATCCCGATTAAGAATCCGACCTCTTTCATGCCCAACACATGGCGGATCTGGGCAAAACGCGGACGCCGGATGGGCGGAGCTGCGTCCTTCTTTCGGGTTTCCGGTAGAATGAAGCACCCTAGCAGAAAATTGATCGCACAAATCACCGCAGCCACGGCACCAGGACCCGCCAGTCCAAAATGTTTAAATGCCTGTGAACCGATCACCGGCCCCAGAATGAAGCCCAAGCCAAAGGCCATACCAATGAGTCCCATGCCTTTGGAGCGTTTATCGGGAGTCGTGACATCCGCAATGTAGGCCGAAGCCACGGATAAATTGGCACCACAGATGCCTGCAAAGACGCGGGAACCGATTAGAATCCAGAAACCCGTGTCGCCGATATAACTGGCCGAGAGTCCGAAGAGTCCGTAGGCGATGATGGAGCCGAAGTTGCTCACCAGCAGCACTGGCCGGCGTCCGATCCGGTCGCTCAACTGTCCCCACCAGGGAGCGAAGACCAGCTGCATGAGCGAATAAACGCCCATGGCCGCGCCGATTTGCCACCCTTGTGCGCCGTATCGCTCTGCGTATTTGGGGAGCAGTGGCAAGCAGATGCCGAATCCGATCAGATCGATGAAGACCGTCAGGAATATAACCAACAGGGGAGAACCAGACTTCATGTTGTGTCGGCAGTCTGGATCCTCTCCACGGCCATCGGCAACCGTCGATTGCCGGGTTTACCGGATGCGATCGACGAGGACAGGACCGACTAGTGGCCTGCCCGCAAGGTGCATTGACCCTTGATCAATCGAACACAGCAGGTCAGGCGGAAACGCTCGGGGTCTTTGTTCCACTGGTCGAGCACGTCCAACTCTTCGTCGGTCGGCGGCGAGAGATTCTCCATGCCGGAGACGACCTCGGCGGCACAAGTGCCACAGGAGCAACTGAAACAGCCGGCCTCCATTTCGACTCCGGCCAACTCGCCGGCCTCGACCAGCAACTCTCCATCGGGGACTTCGGCAGACTTCTGGGCGGGCAGAATAGTGATCGTGGCCATGGCGTTCGAAAAAAAAGGACGGGCGGAGCAATAGCGGCGCGCGGGCCGAAGTCAACCTTGGGAGATTCCCAATGCGCCCGACTCGACCCAATTTTCTAGGCGAGAATCCCTTGGATCACCTCGCCGTGGACATCGGTCAGACGTCGTTGGATACCGTTGTGGTAGAAGGTGAGTTTTTCGTGATCGATGCCCAATAGGTGGAGGAGGGTCGCGTGAAAATCCGGAATGGTCACTCGATTCTCGCCCACCGAATAGCCGATCTCGTCGGAGGACCCATACCGGTGCCCCGGTCGGATTCCTGCTCCCGCTAAGAAACTGGTGAACGCAATGGGATGATGGTCGCGACCCGAGGCACCGACGCCCTGAGTGACCGGGCTCCGTCCGAACTCCGTGGACCAGACAAATAGGGTGTCCTCCAGCATGCCACGCTGCTTGAGATCCTGGATGAGCGCCGCCACCGGGCGATCCATCGTCGCCGCCTGGGTGTCGTGATTCTCACGGAGGTTTTCATGGCCATCCCAATTGATTCGGGGACTTCCAAACGCGCCACCATTGATAATTTGCACGAAGCGCACACCCCGCTCCAGGAGTCGACGGGCCATCAGGCAGTTGCGGGCGAATCCTTTGTTGGTGGGATCATCGAGGCCGTACAACCGGCGAGTGGCTTCGCTTTCACCCGTCATCCGGGTCGCTTCAGGAATGCTTACCTGCATTCGGGCCGCCAACTCATACGATCGCAGGCGGGCGGCAAAGGCGCGGTCACCGGGATGGGCCGAAGCAAACTCACCGTTGATGCGGTTGAGCATTTGCAAATCGGCCGACCGAGCCTCGGCCGAAACGGAGGCTGGGGTCTCCAGATCCACAATCGGTTCTTGGGACTGAGTGCGGAACGGAACTCCCTGATGGTTGGCCGGTAAGAATCCCGACGTCCAATTAATGGATCCACCGGCCGGTAATCCGCGCGGGTCGGGCAGCACCACGAAGGCCGGCAAGTTCTCATTCTCGGAACCCAGTCCATAGCTCAGCCAAGCTCCCATGCAGGGGAAACCATTGAGCGTGAAGCCACTGTTCATCTGGAAGGTCGCCGGCGTGTGGTTGTTGCTCTTGGCGAACATCGAATGGATGAAGCACAAGTCATCGGCACAACCAGCCAAGTTGGGTAGCAGATCACTGACCCAGGCCCCGCTCTGGCCGCGCTGACGGAACGGGTAGACACTCTTCATCAGTTTTCCAGGCTGACCGAAGAATCCCAGATTCTCGCCTCGACCCTTGAGTTCGGTGCCGTGGAGACGTTCCAACTCGGGCTTGTAGTCGAAGGTGTCGAGGTGGCTGACGCCGCCGCAGCAGAACACTTGCACGATTCTCTTGGCGCGGGGGCGGTGGTGTACAGTGGGCACCACGGAGGGAGCACCCAACGCACGGTCACGCGCCAAAAGCCAAGCCATCGCAATGTTGCCGAGGCCGCCCACACTGCTGGAGAGGAAGTGGCGACGGTTCAGCAGTTTGGTATCAGCGGACATAAACAAACTCGGTGGTGTTCAATAGCACCCAAGCGACATGGGGCAATCCCCGCTCTCGAAGTGTTTGGCGAGCCATTTGAGATTCCTCCAAGCCAGGGCTCCGACCCAAGGCCAGTTTCCAGAGCACAGTGATGGCCTCATCGGGCGCGTTGGCTGTCAGAGTGAGCGCCCGATGGGCCAGTTGATCGGCCTGACGCTGGACGAAGCCACTGTTCATGAGTCCCAACGCTTGCAACGGCGTGGTGGTCACGCCACGACGCGGGGTCCGCACCGACGGGTCGGGACAATCTAAGGCATCCAGAAGCGGTTCTTTGCCCGAGTTGATGTTCATTCGGTACACTGTACGGCGGTTGAACTCCGGGGTCCCTCGGTCCACAAGGTGATAGAACGTAGCACCATATTCACTGGTCGTGAACGGACGAAAACTCGGCCCCCCGGCGTGCAAATTGAGCTGCCCGCTGACCGCCAGCATGCCATCGCGGATGGTCTCACCTTCGAGGCGTCGGGGTGGAAAGCGCCAGAGAAACACCGCGTCGGCATCGGTGGCCACGGCGTCACTGCGGGCCTCGGAAGATTGTCGGTAGGTTTCTGAAGAAACGATGAGCCGGTGCAGCGCTTTTCGGCTCCAACCGCGTGCAATGAACTCGCTGGCCAACCAGTCGAGCAATTCTGGATGACTCGGCTTAGCTCCGCTCCGTCCTAGATCACTGGGGGTGCCCACCAATCCCTGACCAAAGTGAAACCCCCAGATTCGGTTGACCAAGACTCGGGCGGGCAGGGGATTGCGGGGATCGGCCAACCAATCGGCAAAGCGCCGACGGCGATCGGCCTCCGGGGCATCCGGAGCCAAGCCCAGGTCCTTGGGCAGCGAACCGAGCGCGGATAAACCCGACGGGCTGACGATGTCTCCCGGCGATTTCACATCACCGCGCCGCAGAATCCGTGTTGGCGCCGGTTGCTCGCGACGGCCCGCGTAGACGAGGCCGGCCGGCTTTTCCTCGGCCTGCAATCGACGCTGGGCTGCTTGGAGGCGGTGCCGGGCCTCATCCCGCTCCCGACGATCTTGGGCTGTCAGGTGCGCCAGCGCGTCGGTCAGCAAGGGTCCACCTCCGCCCTCCCGGAAGACGGCCTGTATCTCGAGTGGACTGAGGGCCCGATCATGGAGGGCCGCCTGCCGGACGGCTCCGGTCAGCCACGGTTTGCCGCCGTTCTCATGACGACGACCAATGGCGACCCGGGCATTCCCTGCGAGGAAGGTCACCAAGGCGGGAACCTCATACGGTTCTCCATACGGTTGACCATTGCGATAGAGGGCTACCTTTCGGTCTGCAGAATACACGGCGGCGATGTGGACCCAGCCACCGAGGGCCTCGGATTCTTCCGGGGCTTGGAGATCACGGGTCCGCTGGAATCCCTCGCTGCCGGCGGTCCATTTGCGGGGCTGCCGTTCGCCGAAAACGAGCGCATCGAAAACCTGACCGTCAGACTGCTCCAGTGAAAGGGCTGCGCCGCCCCCTTGCTGGAGGTCGGAGAGACGAACCCAGACGCTCAGGGTCTTCTCGCGAATGTCTCGGGTGATGGGCATCGACTGGAAGTAGGCTTCCGGCTTTGGAAGTTCCAAGACACCCGCAGTCATTTGAGCACTGCCATGGAGTTGGCCGGTCACCTCAGCGGCCTCGATGTGCGCGAAGTTCCACTGAAATCGGGGCAGGGGCGCGATCGGTGTTGAGGTGACCGTACGCGGAATGCGGGCGATCCCCCGAGCCTCGATGGACGCGATCCGGTTTACTTCGGATTGGATTTCGCGACGTCCCTGTTCCTTGCGCTGTTCGCGCAGACGAAGATCTTCAGAGCCTTCGACGGATCGATCCCCATGACGAACCCCGTCGAAGACCGCCTTGACGCGGTAGTAGTCACCAATGGGTATGGGGTCGAACTTGTGATCGTGGCAGCGAGCGCAATTGACGGTGAGTCCCAGGAAGGTTTGCCCAACGACGCTGACCAGATCATCCATCTCTTCTTCCCGGGTGATGGCCCGTTGCGTGGCATTGGCCTGCGAATTGCCGGCCTGATCCCAAGGTCCCGAAACCAACATGCTCGAAGCGATGACTCCTTCCGAGGTGACGGGTTCTAACACATCTCCCGCCACCTGCTCCCGCATGAAGCGGTCGTAGGGGGTGTCGGCGTTGAAGCTGCGGATGACGTAATCGCGAAACTGCCAGGCATGGTCTCGCGGTCGGTCGTATTCGAAGCCCTGGCTTTCCGTGTAGCGGACGATGTCCAACCAATGCCGGGCCCAGCGTTCTCCGTAGCGCGGTGACGCCAGAAGCTGCTCCACCAGCGCCTCATATCGTTCGCGTGACGGATCCCTCTCAAACTCGGCCACGAGCTGCGGCTCCGGCGGCAAGCCCACGAGGTCCCAATAGAGGCGACGAATGAGATCGCGCGGGGAGGCCGGAGGATTCGGTGCCAGTCCTTGGGTCTTCAAGGCGGAGCGAATGAAGGCGTCCACCGGGTGGTCCCCTGCGGGAACTGCGGGCCGAGCGAGCGGTTGGAAAGACCAGTGGTTCGACGCTGGGACCGTCGACGCCATGGGCCGAGTTTCGGCAGCCGAAACTGGAGCCGAAAACATCAGAACCGCAGACATCCCGGCAATGCCCCCGCAGAGAGAGAAAACTCGCCAGAGGCAGTCTCCTTGAAACCATGTCAGAGGGCGTATCATTGGGTAGTCAGTGATCAAGACTCAGAGTCCCTATTGACGCAAGCGGCACCCGTCACTCGGAACCCTGGAGGGCACCGCCCGCCTCTACCTTGAATCCGCCGGGGACTGAATTATTCGAGGGCGGCTTCGGGCGCAGTTTGCATGCGCGCTTCATGGGCCACTCGAGCCGCGCGCACCTTTTCTGTCGGCACATAATTGGCGATGAATTGCCGGCGGTATTCTCCGAAAGTCCCGCTGCGCAAATGCATACGGACGTCATCCATGACCTTCAGGAAGAAATGGCTGTTGTGAATACTGACCAACCGCAGGCCGAGGATCTCATTCACATTGAGCAAGTGACGGATGTACGCGCGGGTGTGGTTGCGGCACGCAAAACACTCACACGTCGGATCAATGGGATTGAAATCGGCCTTCACGGCTCCACCTTTGATGGCAAAGGTGCCTTTCGGAGTGAAGGCGGTTCCATTGCGGGCCACTCGGGTCGGCAAGACACAGTCGAACATGTCCACCCCGCGGGCGACCAACTCGATGAGCTGAGCCGGCGTCCCAAGCCCCATGGCGTAGCGGGCCTTATTTTCCGGAAGGTGGGGTTCGGAGATTTCCACCGCCTTCATCATCTCGGGCTCCGGTTCGCCCACGCTCACTCCACCGATGGCGTAACCGTCAAAGTCCATTTCCACGAGTGCTTCGGCGCATTTCTTCCGCAGGTCGGCGTGGTGGGTCCCCTGGACGATACCGAAGACCAACTGGCCCTCGGCCCTCGGCTGAGCCTTGCACTCGGCAGCCCAGCGGAGGGTGCGCTTCACGGCGCGGTTCACTTCGTCGCGGTCGGCGGTGTGAGGCGGGCATTCGTCAAACACCATCGCGATGTCCGAACCCAGCGTGCGCTGGATCTCCATGCTCTCCTTCGGCCCGAGGAAAATCGGAGACCCATCCAGGTGACTGCGAAATTCCACTCCGTGATCCCGGATCTTTCGGATCTTACCCAGTGAGAAAACCTGGAACCCGCCCGAATCGGTGAGAATTGGCCCCGACCAGTTCATGAACCGGTGCAGGCCACCGGCCTGACGGATAATGTCCATGCCGGGTCGGATCGACAGATGGTACGTGTTGCCGAGGAGGATCTGGGTGCCCATTTCCAGCAGCTCGCGGTTATCCAGCGCCTTAACGCTGGCCTGGGTACCGACAGGCATGAAGACAGGCGTTTCGACGACGCCATGCGCTGTGTGCAGGCGGCCCAACCGCGCCCGAGAAGAGGGATCCTTGGAGAGGAGTTCGAACACGGGGCTACGTTGCGCGAAAACCAGCCCATTGGATAGGTGTGTCCCGTTTGTGGACGCAACTTTCGGTTTTCTTTCAGGATTGGCGGCCATGGGCTCCGTGGGTGATTCTTTCGGGGTTCATGAAATCCTACCGCCTCCATCGGCTGTTCAATGCCAAGTCCAATCGCTGCTTTGATGTGGCGATGGACCATGGCTTCTTCAACGAATACGGGTTCCTCTCCGGCATTGAGGATCTTGGCAAGGCCGTGCAAACCGTGGTGACCGCAGCACCCGACGCGGTTCAATTGACCGTGGGGCAGGCCCGACACCTCCAGGCGCTTCCCGGCAAGGAGAAGCCCGCGTTGGTCCTTCGCACCGATGTGGCCAATGTTTACGGCCAAGATCTTCCACGGACTCTCTTCAGCCGCATGATCGAGGCTCCGGTCGAGCAGGCTCTGCGCCTCGATGCCACGTGCGTGGTGGTGAACCTCTTCCGGATCCCCGGGCAACCCGAGGTGACCGATCAGTGCATCCAAAATATCCTTCGCATCAAGCCCGAGTGCGACCGGTACGCCATGCCGCTGATGATCGAGCCCTTGGTATTCCAGCCCAATGCCAAAGCCGGCGGATACATGGTCGATGGCGATCTCCTGAAGATCCTGCCGTTGGTGCGCCAAGCCGTGGAGCTCGGGGCCGACATCATCAAGGCCGATCCCACCGATGACGTGTCGGTGTACCACCGCGTGGTGCAAATTGCCTGCGGCATTCCAGTGCTCGTCCGCGGCGGCGGCAAGGCTTCCGACACGGAAATTCTGCAGCGCACCGAACAACTCATCGCCCAGGGTGCATCAGGCATCGTGTACGGCCGCAATATTATTCAACACACCAATCCGGCCGGGATGACGCGCGCCCTGATGTCTCTGGTCCACGACGGCACTACGGCGGTGCAAGCGGCGGGCTATCTGGTCTAATCCAGAGTCGGATAGGCTGGAGTGGGGATCGAGCAATTGGGGCGTTCTCTGTAATAGGAGAACGCCCTTTCGTTTTTTTCGGGGTTTCCATTTTTTGAAAACCTCATCAACCTCGCGGTGCTGACCCGGCAACCGACAGGTGAACTGTCGCTCAACCCCCTGACTATCTATGAATCCGATCCATCCTGCTGAACTGACCGAACTGGCCGCTGGACTCAACCGACTCGCCCGAAACCTCTGGTGGAGTTGGGATCAACAGGCTCAGGAGGTGTTCTACGATCTCTCACCGCGAGGCTGGCAGAACCTCTACCACAATGCCGTGGCTATTCTAAGAGAGGTCTCCGCCTACGAATTGCGCGTCCGCCTACAGGAGCCGGGTTTTGCCGACCGGGTCCGATCGGTATTGCGCCGATTCGATGCCTATTTGTCCGACACAGCCACTTGGGGTGCCCTCAATGCTCCAGCGCTGGCGGCCAACCCCGTGGCCTATTTTTCGGCGGAATTCGCCTTCCACGAGACGCTGCCTATCGCGGCCGGAGGGCTGGGTGCTTTGGCAGGCGATCATGCCAAATCTGCCAGCGACCTCGGATTGGGCTTCGTGGGCATCTCACTCTTTTACCGAGAGGGATACTTCCAACAGACGGTCAACCATGAGAACTGGCAGACCGAGTTCTACACGCATCTCAACCCGGCCAACCTGCCTCTGGAACCGGTCTTGGATGCCCAGGGCGAACCCGTGGTTTGCTCGGTCAAGATCGCGTCGAGCACCGTTCGTTTTCAGGCGTGGCGCGTGAACATCGGGAGGATTCCGGTTTACCTACTGGACACCAATCGACCGGAGAACGAGCCGATGTACCGCGACCTAACACTCCGGGTGTACGGTGGTGACAGCACCACGCGCATCATGCAGGAAATCCTCCTGGGTGTGGGTGGCGTGCGGTTGTTGCGAACGTTGGGCATTCAACCGTCCACCTTCCACATGAATGAAGGTCATGCGGCGTTTCTCACGCTCGAGCTCATGCGCGAGAAGATCGCCGCTGGCACGGGCTACACCGAGGCGGGCATTGAAACCCGAAAGCAATGCCTCTTCACCACACACACGCCGGTGGAAGCAGGCCATGATCGGTTCAGCAGCGATCTCATGGGCTACGCCGGACACCCCTTTACTTCAGACCTGCACATCACCCACCAGGCGCTGATGAATCTCGGCCGCGTGGTCGCCGACAACGAAGCCGAGCCGTTCTGCATGACCGTCCTGGCCTTGAAGTATTCCCGGGCCGCCAACGGTGTGAGCGAACTGCATGGGGCTGTGAGCCGCGAAATGTGGATGGAACTCTACGGAGCCAAGAAACCGGACGAGGTGCCTATCGGGCATGTCACCAATGGCATCCATTTGGTCGGTTGGATGAAGGGAACAGTTCGCAAGGTCTGGCAGAAGAAATTCCACGAACTCTATCCCGCCAAGTCCGAGGTGGATTGGTTCGCCGATGCCAACTCCCCGGAGTTTTGGAAGCGCTTGGCCGATCCTAAGGTGGTCTCCGACGAGGAGATCTGGGCCATACGGTATCGCCTCCGGCGCGAGTTGATCGAGTTTGCCCGGCGTCGGTTGTTGCTGCAGGGCGGAACTTTCCATCAGGGCGACTTCATCACCTTTGATTCATTCCTCAACCCCGATGCCCTCACCATTGGGTTTGCTCGGCGCTTCGCCACTTACAAGCGAGCACCGCTGATTTTCGACCAGTTCGAAGCGGTGGTGAAAATGGTCAAGGACTCTGGGCATCCCATCCAGTTCGTCTTTGCCGGCAAAGCCCATCCGCGAGACGACCACGGCAAGGCCTTCATCCAGAAGGTGATCCATCTTTCGAAGTTCAGTGAACTCAAGGGACATTTGGTGTTCATCGAGAACTACGATATCCACGTCGCCCGTCAGATGGTCTCGGGCTGCGATGTGTGGCTCAACAACCCGCGCCGTCCGTTGGAAGCCAGCGGCACCAGTGGCATGAAAACCACCGCCCATGGATGCCTCAACATGAGCATTATGGATGGCTGGTGGCGTGAGGGTTATAATGGTTCCAACGGGTTTTCCATCGGACCGGATTCCCATCCGGAGGACGTGAATGAGCAGGACCGGGTGGACAGCGAGAATCTCTACAACGTCCTGACCCGAGAGGTGATTCCCACCTATTTCAACCGGGACGCCGACGGTATCCCTCGGCAGTGGATCTCTAAGATTCGTGAGTCCTGGTCCACGCTCGCTGCCGAGTACAGCACTTGGCGCATGGTCCAAGAGTACACCAAGAAGTACTACCTGACTCGCTGAAGACCTCTCGGACCCGATCCCGGAAACAGTTCTGGGATCGGGTGAAAAAACGACTAGCAATCTCATCCTCCCGGTTCACGTTTATGGATAATGAAGCACTTGGTGATGGTGATGTTGGGATTGGCTCTGTCTTTCGAAAGAGCACAATCGGCTGAGTCGGCAACAACTGCTCCAACCCAAGGAAGCACGGCTGCTGTTCCTGCGCGCCGGTTGCTGCCGAACGATGCCGATAAGGCGTGGGTCCTCGTGGAGGCGGAGGGGAAACCTCCGACTCCGCCGGCGGAGTGGAAGGGGCGACAGCCGACTTCCGACGAGGTGAAGGCCTTCCGCCAGCAGAAGGCCACTGGTTCAGGTATCGCCGCCGACAAGGCCCGTGAGTTTAGCGAGCGTTTTAAAGATCACCCCAAAGCGGCCGAGTCTCGGCGCTTGTATCGAGAATTACTGGAGGCCGCGGTGAGCCTCGGCAACGAGGGTAAAGCGGCCGAACTGCAAGCGCTGGGTCCTGACCCCGCGAAGGTCCAGGAAGAGGCCACCGCCACTGCGGTGGGGGTGAAACTACAGGAGGCAGTGGTTGAGGCACGCAAACTCCAGTCTCAAGGGATGGATGCCGTACTCGGTGAGTTCGAGAAGCGCCTTTTAGTGCTTGAAAAGGAATTTCCCGCACGCGGAGAGATTTATGCAGCCTACCTTGAGATTGCTCAATTGCGCGGCGGCGAAAAGTCCAAGGAGCTGCTGGCCAAGATTCTCAAGTCCGACAAGGTGCCAGCCCAGGTGCGTGCCATGGCCGATGGGATGCAGAAAACTCAGGAACGCATTGGAAAACCCCTCAACATAGCCTTCACCGCAACGGATGGTCGCAAGGTGGATCTCGCCCAGATGAAGGGCAAAGTGGTCTTGATCGACTTTTGGGCCACGTGGTGTGGGCCGTGCGTCGCCGAGGTCCCCAATGTGGTGGCCGCCTACGAGCGGCTTCACCCGAAGGGCTTCGAAATCGTGGGCATCAGCTTCGACGAAGAGGTCGACGCGTTGAAGGCCTTCACTGCCAAGCATAAGATGAACTGGGCGCAGTACTTCGACGGAGAAGGTTGGAAGAACAAGTTTGGTTCTGAATTTGGCATCCGTGGCATTCCCGCCATGTGGTTGGTGGACAAGAAGGGGAACCTTCGGGACCTTGAAGCACGCAATGATCTGGCCACCAAGGTGGAGAAACTGCTCACCGAACAGTAAGTCTTTATTATGAATGATGTGATCCATCCCCGGAGTGCCCGCGAAACGATGTCTGGCTGGCTGTATCTGCCCCGTTTCGTGGATAAGATTCGCCTGTCCTTGGCGGGCCGACTCCACTCCGACTATCAGCAGAATTTCGCAACGCGGGGATTCGATGCTCAATGGCTGAAGGCAGCTGGGCTGGAGTCCGAAGCCTTCATCGATTGCGTGCGTCCTACGATCACCGATGGACAGGTAGCGGACTGGGTTCGAGCCCATGTCCACAGGCCGGCCGAGCAGGCGGCCTTCAATCAATGGATTATGAACTACGGGTCCGAGGAAGACCCCGAACTCCGGGCAAGGCTTGCCTTGCGCAAAGAGCAATCCGGCCTAGCTCATCGCACCGATATCACCACCTTCGTCGACTACATTGACGCCGACGAAGGCCGCTCACCCTTGGTGTAAGCCTTCTTTGCGGGCTTTGAATTGGGGCGCCGAGCGGGCTTCGTGCTCGCTCGGGCTGACTTCCGGCGGGTCGGCTTGGTTGCTGCCCAGAGTTTGCCCAGAGTTTCAGGCTTACCGCGCAACCAGGACTCATCGAACGTCCAGGGCTGACTCAACGGGTAGAGAAGAGCGAATCATCAGCTCACGTTGAGTTCGCGGCGGATGCCGAACTTGTCGACTCGCTTGCGCAGTGTGGCTCGGGTGATCCCTAGGAGTTTGGCGGCCCGGACCTGGTTGCCTTGGGTCTCTTTGAGCGCCTCAATCACCAGTTCCCGTTCTACAGCCGGTAGCACTTTGATCCCACTTTGGAGTCGGGCCCAGCGGAAGAGTTGGAGCACGAGGGGACGGATGTCACCGGTGATGACCGGATCGAGGCTGGTGGCCGGCGCCGGCTCAACGGAGGGAATGAAAGAGGAGGAAACTGGAGAGGTTGATAAACCCGGAGCAACGTTGGCCGCTGACGTCGCTGACGCCGGAGTCGGCCGAGACACCTGAACCGAATGAACGGATTGAAGTATCTCGGGTGGCAGATCGTTCTCCAGGATTGCTGCCCCTTTCGAGACCACAACGGCCCGTCTTAAAACATTCTCCAGTTCACGGACATTGCCCGGCCAATGGTAAGCTTCTAGCACCGAGAGGGTCTTCTCGCCGATGGATTTGGGAGCGGCACCAGCTCCCCCGATCTTGCGTAGGAAGAAATCGACCAGCAGGCGGATGTCCCCTTGACGCTCCTTCAGGGGCGGCATGTGAACCCGGACCACGTTGAGTCGGTAAAACAAGTCCTCTCGGAACTCTTTCCGGGCGACGGCCTCCTCTAGGGGTTTGTTGGTTGCCGCGATGATCCGGACATCGACGACGAGAGTCGTATTGCTGCCCACCCGCTCGAAGGTGCCGTTCTGGAGAACCCGAAGAATTTTGGTTTGAGTGGCTTGCGGCATGTCGCCGATTTCATCCAAGAAAAGAGTGCCTCGATGGCATTGCTCAAAGCGACCGGGGCGCTGTGCAGTGGCTCCGGTAAACGCGCCCTTCTCGTGACCGAAGAGTTCGCTCTCGAGCAAGTTCTCCGGGATGGCTGCGCAATTAATGGCCATGAACGGCTCTTTGGCTCGGCGGCTATTCTGGAAAATGGAGCGGGCCACCAATTCTTTGCCGGTACCGCTTTCACCGGTGATCAACGCGGTGGCATCCGAGGCCGCCAATTGACCAATGAGTTTGAAGACCTCCTGCATCGGAGCGCTGCGACCGATCACTCCCAGTTCGTAGTCCTGCTGCTCCAACTGCGGGCGTATGGCAACCGTCTGCCTCGTGTCCCGGGCCGCCTTCAGCGCATTGGCGACCAACTGCTTGAGCCGAGGGACATCGAAGGGCTTGAGGAGGTAATCGTAGGCCCCCAGTTTCATGGCCTCGATGGCCGTCTGCGTGGTGCCGTAGGCCGTCATGAGGATGACCGGAAGCTGGGGATCGAGTTGGCGAATGCGCCGCAAGGTTTCCAGACCGTTGAGCCCCGCCATCCGGATATCGCTGAGCACCAAGTCCGGCTTGACCGTTGGAATGAGCCTGAGCCCTTCCTCACCACTCGAAGCGGTATGAAGCTCAATATTTGAGCCGTCAAAGATCCGGCGGAAGGAGTATTGAACATCCACCTCGTCATCAATGAGCAGCAACTTTTCCATCGAATGGAGAGACCGTACGTGGTTCTTTCTCTGGTGGCAACCGATCGGGTACAGGCATTGTCAACTTGCCCTCACCGCCCCCTCTGCCTTGATGTGCCGATGCTCTCATGTTGGCGCTGGCTAGTTCTCTCGTTGGCCGTATTAAAAAACCTGTTCGGGGCTGAGTTATCGCGTGTTCATCGATCGGCCACCACTATCCCAGATGCGCCGTACTTGCAGGAAGCGGGATGGACGCTGCCCTCTGAAGTTGCTTTGACCGCCGTGGTGGCCCATCGCGGTGAGGTACTGGTCGGAACCGGGCGAGGGGTGATTGCTTTAAAGGATCGCCATTGGGAACCGGACACGGGGATGACTCAGGCCGTCCAGCGACTGGTGGTGGCGCGGGACCAGATCTGGGCCATCGGTGTCCCGGGCCTCTGGGTTCGGGAGGCGCGCCTCTGGAGGCAAATTAGCACGTCTCCCGTCAGCGACATTCAAGAGTTTCGCGGTGAGGTTCTCGCCTCGGTGGGATCCCGACTGCTGCGGGTCCAAGGCCACGCGCTCGAATCCTTTTCCGAAGCCAAGGCCCGCTTTGAAATCCAACGTCTGGTAGCCCACCAGGACCTGATTTACGTCGTGGGATCGGGGAGAATCAGTCCCTACAGCCGTGGCCGTTTTGGAGGCGAAGACGCTTACACTTGGCCGTCTGATTTGGGCTGGGACTGGGGCACCCTCCCGTCCAAGACCACTCGCGATGCGCTGAGCCATGGGTCTGCGTTGGTGGTGGCTACCGATCGTGGATTGGGAGTGCTGCGAGGGATGTCCATGACCTCGGTTCGCGGTGAGCAGGGGCTTCCGTTCGAAGACACTCTCTGTTTGGCTGCCGGGTTTACCAATGATTTATGGATTGGCACATCCCGCGGCGCGATCCGCCAAGTGAGCGGGCGATTCGATTATTTTTCGGGCCGTCGTTGGCTTCCGGACGAGCGGGTTTCTGCCATCGCCGTGGCAGGTCAAACCGTCTATCTCGCCACGGCCCAGGGCTTGGGGGTCATCGAGTACCGGCCCTATACCTTGGCCAAGAAAGCGGCCTACTACGAACGGCACCTCGAGGAGTGGGGACAGAAGCGCTTGGGCTTTGTCCACAAGTTAGAATGGGATCCGTCGCGAAAACGTTTTGTCCGGGAAGTCAGCGACAATGATGGCGGCTACAGTGGCAATTATTTGGCCGCGCAAGTGTACCGGTACGCCGTGACTCGCGATCCCGAGGCGCGTCGGGAAGCCACCAACACGTTCCATGCGCTCCGGTGGCTCGAAGGAATGACAGGTATTTCTGGATTCCCGGCGCGATCGGTTTGGGCCAAGGGCGAGGTCGGTCATCAAGCCGACCACGGTTCTGGCGGCTATGCGGCGGAGTGGCACGACACGCAGGACGGTCGCTTTGAATGGAAGGGTGACACTTCCAGTGACGAACTGTGCTCGCAGTTCTACTCCTTCGGACTGTTTCTGGAACTGGTGGCTGAGGGTCCGGAGGTGGATCAAGCCAAAGGCCAGTTGGCCCGAATCGCCTCACACTTGGTGTGCAATCGATGGAAACTCATTGATGTGGATGGAAAACCCACCCGTTGGGGTCGTTGGGATCCGGAGTATTTTCAAACGGACGAAGGCAAGTTCGATCGAGGCCTTCAGGCCGTCGAGTTGCTCTCTTTCATCAAGACGGCCGAACGTTGGACAGGCGACGCCACGTTCACTGCGGCCTACCGGGATTTGGTCCGACTGGGTTATCCGGAGTTCACGCTGCGGGCCCGAAACACGTCGCCACCCGATAGCATTTTGCACTTCCTCGATGAGTTGGCGTTTTGGAGCTACTGGAACCTCCTTCGCTATGAGGAAAACCCGGATTTGCGCGCACTCTACCGCCGGGGATATGAGCGGGGACACGAAGTGGTTCGCGTCGAACAGAACGCTTGGTTCAATTATCTCTACGGCACCCTGACCGGCAACGATGCGGAGGCTGCAGCCAGCGCGGAACACCTCCGCGGTTGGCCGTTGGACCTCCGGATTTGGTCCTACCAGAACTCTCACCGCACCGACTTGCGGACACCGCCGGGCTATGTCGCTTTGAAAGGAGGGACTCGAACCTTCCCGCCGAGGGAGACCGAACCCTTGCGCTGGGACCATTGGCTCATGCAAGCCGATGGAGGTGCCGGCGGCCAAGACGTGGTGGAACCGAGCGCTTGGTTGCTGGCCTATTGGATGGGGCGCCATCACGGATTCATCGGAGCCCCCACGGTATCGGATCCTGAACTGCTTCGGGTGGAACACACCGATTTCCGGGAACAAGGGGCCGAACCCTACACGGGTCCGGCGAGGCCTGTCGGGTTCTGAAATGATGGGAGCGGTGGGTGAACGTGACCGCTACGGTTTCTGAATTTGGATGGCCAGAATCTCCGTGGTAGAGGGGGTCAATCGGTGGCGTTCACCCGCCGAAAAACCCTCCACCCATGCCAGATTTCCGTCGCCAAGGTCGAGCACCCACCGTTGGTCGCGCTCGGCAGCGGCCACGTGTTGATTGATGAAGAGGTTCTGGAGGCGCGCCGCGTTCGACTGCCCCAGACGCTGGAACCGGTCGCCCGGCCGGCGGTGACGCAGTGCGGCTGTTTCAGGGACGGTCGTGGCATCGAGTTGTTCCCAGCCGTGGCCGAAGGGCAGGGGGCGCTTCAGTCGTTTCCACCGAAAGAGGCTCCCCTCTGGCAACACCCGCTGACCTCGCACTCCGCGAAAAGCCACCGACACCGTTTCTGAGGGTCCCGCTCGATTCAATGGGTTCGCTGGGGCTTGGGTGGCTACCGCCTTGTCGATTGAGAGCGTGTCTAGCGCCGAACCGCAGCGGGCCCGACGCAACCGCTCAACCGTTTCGAACTCAGCATTCCGTCCGTGCTCGATGAGTTCCATTCGCAAGATGGCCCGCTGCAACGCGACGTGGAGCGAGGCCCAGGGTTCTGGATGTAATGAATCGCGCCAACGCTGAGCCTGCTCCCGCAGGTAATCCGACTCGTGCGCCGCGATGTCGGCAATCCGCGCCAAAACACGGGGCAGGGCGGGGCTGTGATGGGCCATCCAGTCCGGAATTAATTGATGGCGGATACGGTTTCGGGGAATGGATAAATCCCGGTTCGAGGCGTCCTCGCGATGCCCAATCCCCTGGCTTCGGGCGAAGGCTTCTAGCGTACCCCGATCGAATCCGAGGAAGGGCCGGAGCAGGGAAACTCGCTGGTCTGCCGGAGACGGCGCGCGTTCCTTCATGCCGGCCAACCCCTCCGATCCGGCTCCGCGGAGCAACCGCAGGAGGATGAGTTCGGCCTGATCCTGCGCATGATGGGCCAAGACCACTTCCATCGAATCGGCCGACCCCACTGAGAGCGCGGACCGGGCGAGGAAGGCATGTCGCAACCGACGGGCCGCCATTTCGAGGGACTCGCGTGAAGCCTCGGCGGCCGCGCGGACGGAAACTTCTTCCACGATACAGGGCAACCCCAAGGCCGCCGACTGCGCTCGAACCCAGTCCGCGTCTCCATCTGCATCAGTCCCGCGGAGTCCGTGGTGGCAATGAGCCACCGTTAGTTGCCAGGGAAACTTCCGGCGCAGGCGGGCCAAGCTGTGCAGCAGGACCATGGAATCCAAGCCCCCGGACACGGCCACCACCAGGTGCCGCGGCCCGGATCCGAACCGCTCCGCCCAGTGCCGGCGGAGTTGCTGCAGGAATCCATCCATCGGAAACACGATACCCGATGAGGCCTCCCGCCGCCGAGGCCCAAAGCGTCACAGACTGGGTGCTTGGGGCTTCCAATGCGAGTGGGCTTGGTCTGAGAACTGGTCCCTGGCTTGACCCGGTTCCCCTACTGCCGGCACCGTCCTTTCGTGAAATCCGTCGACGCCGCCTTCAAGCGCCTCGATGAAGCCGTGGGTCAAAAACTCGGTAAAGATTGAAGCGGTGCATTGAGAAACGGTCCGGTTCCTCGAGTAAATTGCCTGTCCCAGAAGCAAATCCCTCCCCAAAGGAGACACGGTTCTGGATGCGGGATTCCGGCGAGCATCAACTAACGAGCTGCTGCGTTGGCGCATTGCTCCGTCGAGGGGTCTCGCGATACGCTGTCCTCCACATGAAGCTCACCCGCACTGGCGCATGGGTCGCCTGGACGCTGACGGCCTTGGCTCAGGAAGGGGTTCCGAAGACAGCCACCGTCGATCCGTCGTCGATCCGCATCGAATCGCGGGACGGTCTGGGTGAGGTTGAATTGAGTCCGGATGCACGGACGGCCTCGGCCAAGAACGGGGTAGTGGTTCACTGGATGGGCAGCGCGGTCAGCGCACAATCGGTGACACTCAGCCAAGAAACCGGAGAGGCCACCGCCGAGGGAGATGTCGTCGTAGACTACGCTCGAGAAACCGGAGAACGCATCCGGTGGAAAGGCCAGAAGGTTCGCTTTGATTTCCGCCAGAAACGCGTGGAAGCCGGGGCGTTCCGCTTTGGGGCGGGTCCACTCTTCCTTCGGGGTGATCGATTGTCGGTGACCCAAGGCGGCACCAATCAAGTTGTGCTCGGTGGCGAAGTGACCACGGACGACGCAGTGGAACCGGGTTACAAGATTCGGGCCAAGACCTTGAGCATCGACAGTAACCGAACTATTTCGGCTGAAGATGCGTTGTTGTACATCGGTAAGGTGCCAGTGATGTACTTCCCGTGGTATACCCGCAAGGCCGATCGACATCCCAACTTTTTCAGCATCACTCCGGGGTACCGCAGTTTGTATGGACCCTATGTGCTGGGCAGCTACCACTGGCTTTCACGAACCAACCTAGAGACGGTCGTAGATCTGGATTATCGCCAACGCCGAGGGATCGGCGGCGGTCCACGTCTCTCCTATGACTTGGGCGACTTGGGCAAGGGGAGGGGAGGGTTTTACTTTATCCAAGATCAGGCCCCGGAGCTCAGTTCGTTCAATGGGCCCATTGATCCGGACCGGTACCGATTCGATTTACGGCACTCAATCACCAATGATTCGGGTTTCGAGTTCAAGGGTGTCGTGCGCGGCCAGAGTGACCCAATGGTGCTTCGCGATTTCTTCGAGTACGAATTCCGCACCGATCCCCAGCCCAAGACCTTTGTCGAGTTGTCCCAACTCAACTCGAATTGGAGCCTCGATTTTCTGGCGCACGCCCAGGTCAACGAGTTCTTCCGGACGGTCGAGCGACTGCCGGATGTCCGTCTGCGAGGCTTGCGGCAGCAAATCGGAGTCACGCCGATTTACTACGAGAGCGATAGTTCACTGGCTTATCTGCGGTACCGCGATGCACTGGCTGGGGGCACCAACTACGCGGCCTTCCGCGGCGATACCTACCACCAGTTGGTGGCGCCTCATACCGTAGGGGGATGGCTCAATATATCACCGCGATTGGGCGCACGGGCCACTTACTACGGCGATCCAGAGGGCCTAAACGCGGTCAACAGTGACCGGGAACGCTGGGTGGCCAACACCGGCGTGGATGTTGGGTTCAAGGCCTCGAGAGTTTGGCCGACGTTCTCCAGTTCGGCGCTCGATATGAATGGGGCTCGCCACATCGCTGAACCCCAGTTCAGCTACGTTTTCGTGCCGGAACCCAATCGGACCCCGACCGAATTACCTCAGTTCGACCGGGAACTCATCAGCCCGAAGTTGTTGCCCATTCATTTTCCCGATTACACGCAAATTGATTCGGTCGATAGCCAGAACACAGTGCGATTGGGGCTTCGCAACAAGGTTCAAACCAAGCGAGAAGAGCAGGTGGAGAACGTCCTCAATTGGTCCCTCCTGAGCGACTGGCGCATCCAACAACGCAACGATCAGACGCAATTCTCGGACCTCTACTCCGAGGTGGATTTCACGCCCCGCTCTTGGCTGACGCTCACTTCCGAAACCCGGTTTAATGCGGTGACCCGAGAGTTCCGGGAATCAAATCATCGGGCCACGTGGTCGCCCACCGAGTGGTTCGACTGGAGCATTGGCCACCGATTCTTGCGCGATGACTGGACCTTATACGGGGCCGGCAACAATGTGATTTTCAGTCGATTTCACGCGAAATTGAATGAGAACTGGGCCGTCCGAGGTGTTCACCAGTTTGAGGCCCGCGACGGGACCCTTGAGGAGCAGCAATACCAAATCTACCGAGATCTACGAAGTTGGACCGTTGGGCTCGGCTTCCGACTGCGTGAGAATCGAATTGGGCCTCAGGACTTCACGGTGGCTCTAACCATCTCGCTCAAGGCGTTTCCGCGATTCCACCTGGGCGACGATCGGGCGAATCCTTCCATGCTCCTAGGAATGTGAGCTAGATAACTCTGCCTCGAGGTAGGGCGATTTCTCCGAAAGCGCCGCGTCGGCACACACGGACCCCTCGGAGATCGGTCCCTACCTAGGAGGCTCTGTCGGCACACACGGACCGCTCGGAGATCGGTCCCTACCCAGGAGGCTCTGTCGGCACACGCGGACCGCTCGGAGATCGGTCCCTACCTAGGAGCAGAATCGGACTAGGAGACTCATCGGGCTACATCGCAGATTCCTGCTGCAAACTCAGCCTCACCCAAGGACCTCCG
>CAINWP010000039.1 GCA_903854475.1 uncultured Verrucomicrobiota bacterium | reverse complement strand
GGAGCCGCGTCGGCACACGCGGACCGCTCGGAGATCGGTCCCTACCTCGGAGCCTGGTCGGACTAGGAGGCTCATCGGGCTACATCGCGGGTTTCTGCTGCAAACTCCACCTCACCCGCGCACCTCCGAGGTAGGGCGATTTCTCCGAAAGCGCCGCGTCAGCGAACATAAAAAAGAACGCCACTCTCCCTATCCAGTACCCCAGGGGCCGGACCGCTCGGAGATCGGTCCCTACCTGGGAGCCGCGTCGGCACACGCGGACCGCTCGGAGATCGGTCCCTACCTAGACACCGCTTGGCTGATTGCTACTTCTGCTCCGAGTACCAAGCCATTTGGATATTCTCGAGAATCTTCTCATTGGAAGCCTCCGGCTTGTCGCCGAATTCGGGAAGATCGCAGACCATCTTGTGCAACTTCGGGAAGCTAAGCTTCAAGGGGTCCTGATCCGGAAAAGCATCCATCAGGGCCCAGGCAATGTCTTCAGAATCTCTCCACATCAGTTTCATAATTTGCCGAAGGATGCCCGCGGATGGTTCCAAACGAAAGAGAGAGACCGAAAAATTCAGGTGACAACTGGTGACGGCTTCAAAAGAAATCTCAATGGGCAACCCACGTCAGTTCGCGGTTGGGCTCTGCGCGGAACGGCACCAAAGATCGTAGTGATACAACGCCGCTACGGCCAAGGAATGGCGGACGCGCCCCTCAGTGACCAGTGTGGAAATCTCGGAAATCGGAAACAAGCGCACCGCGATGTCTTCGGAGTCATCCAACTCCAACTCGCCGACCCGCCGGCAATTCCGTACCAAGATCGTTCGACACCGATTGCTCTGGATGGCCGAGTTGGGCAGCACGCAACCGATCTCAATGGCTCCATCGCCCGCATAGCCAGTTTCTTCCCGCAATTCCCGGAGGCCGGCAGCCACGGAATCGATCTCGCCTGGGTCCATGATGCCGCCCGGAACCTCCAATTCCACCGACGCGACGCCATGCCGGAACTGCTCGACCAAAACCAGTTCATTCTCTGCGGTGATGGCGATGACATTCACCCAATCCGAACAGTCCATTACATAGAAGTCCCTCTCCACCCCATTACGCGGGCTGCGACGCCTCACCGAACGGAGTTGGAAGATTCGGAAATCGCCCAAGGAGTGGGTTTCCAGATCGGGCCACGAGCGGATATCACCACTGAAATCCATAGGACTCATGCCTTCGGATCGGCGGTTTGCACCTGGGACTGTGCTGCCCAACCACCAGCCATCGCTCGCAGCAAGTGGCCAAGAGCCTCTTCGTAGGAACGACCTTTGGCCTCAGAAAGCTGGCCAGCGCGTCGATGGAGTTGCAGGGCCATCTCCGGGCATTTGTCGGGCGGGCACCCGAATCCCTGAAGAATGGTCGTGATGGCGGTAAGGGTTTCAGCTTCCACAAAAAAGAAAACGGCGGCAGGGCGTGACCCCGACCGCCGCAGAGTATTCCGAAAGGCTACGACTACTTCAAGGTGGCGCGATCCACGATCTTGATGCTCTCCACACCCTGACGCTTGTCCGGGCGATCCTGGGAGCCAACCTTAGTGGTGGCCAACTTCTCTAACACATCGTCGCCCTGAATGAGCTTTCCGAAGGCCGTGTACTGGCGGTCCAAAAAGCTGGGGTCTCCGTGACAGATAAAGAACTGGCTGCCGGCGGAATCCGGATCCTGGGACCGGGCCATGGAGATCACACCACGCTTATGGGAGCGCTCGTTGAACTCGGCCTTGATCTTGTAGCCCGGGTCGCCGGTGCCCCAGCGGTTCTGCTTGGTATCGTCCTTGGTCAGCGGATCGCCGCCCTGGACCATAAACCCCTTGATGATCCGATGGAATGCGGTGCCATCGTAGAAGCCCTTCTTGGCCAGGGTTTTGAAATTCTCAACGGTCTTCGGGGCCACATCAGGCCAGAACTCGATGACCATGTCGCCGGCAACGGTCTTGATGACGGCGACCTCGTTGGTGGTGTTGCTCACTGGGGTTTCTTTTTTGTCTGTTTTGGTGGGAGCCGTGTCTTCGGCAGACACGGCGAGGCCGCAAAGAAGCGCGGCGGCCAGCGCGAAAAGGACTCGTTTCATGCTCCGCACAATGAACAACACGTCGGGCAGTCTGTCACGCCGAGAAACGCCACACTTGGCCTCGGTCTCAGTGCCAATTCATCTGGATTTGGGGATGGGGTAATGACCCTGTGGCGTTGTTTCTTAGGTAGGGCTAGGTCTTTGAGACGACGGCACGTGCCCCGGCGCTTTCGGAGCCCAGACCGCCCGGTGAGGGCACCGGGCCTACAACATGCCGTTGCCAAACAAATAGCCTACCGCATAGGCCAGGTCTGGAATTTACCGGGTCGCCACCAGGAGCGCGGCTCCCAGCGCCATGGTGCAAGCTCCTGCAAAACGGCGGGCAAACTGGGGCTCACCAAAAAAGGCCCACCCCAAAAACACGCTCAGGACTGCGGACAACTGGAAGAACGACAACGCAAGTCCCGTGGGCAAGAAATCTAGGATTACAAAGGTGCAGCCCTGCATGATCCCAGTCGTCAGCGCCAGCGTCAGTCCGGACGGCAGATGGCGCAGGGCTGCGGCTGCGGTTTGCGGACAGGCTTCGCGGGCCTTCCAGGCGAACGGGACGGCCAGCAGGAAACCCAGCAGCACCCATCCGGCAAAGGCCCGTGCGGGATCGGAAACCGCCAACGCCCGTTTCAAGGTCACCGCTTCGGCGGCAGAAAACACCAAAGCCAAGAAGCGAAGTTGGACCCCTCGATCTAAGAACAACGACCCTGGACGGCCGACCGAACCTCCCGTTCCACCCAACATGAGGCTGCCCGCCAGGACCAACGCCATGCCCGCCCATTGCCAGCCCTCAGGCCGTTCCCCCAGTAAGAACCAACCCGGAACGAGGCTTACCCAGGGCTTGTAGGCGTTGATGGGGCCCAACAGGGACAGGTCCGAACGCCGGAGAGCCTCAATGATGAGCCAATTGGCGGCCACGGCCAGCGCGGCCGACAGCAAGCTCCACAACCAGAACACCCCACTCAGCGAATCGCCAGCCCGGAGCAGGATCGCCATGGCCACCGGACCGAGCACCCCATGCGTGAAGGCCAGCAACACCGGCGCCGGCCACCCTCCGCCGGCCAAGGCCTTCTGGAGGGCATTGGAGCACGGATTGGAAATCACCCGGAGGGCGATTACCAGCCACGGCGTCAGTCCGGGGTCCCCCATAGAGCGGGATTCAGAGCGGAGGGCAGAAGGGTTCGTTAGCCCCGATAGATCACCATCACACCGAAGTCGGTGAAGAGCTTCTGGGAGCCGTTGTCGAGGTAGCTGTAGTTGATGGGCGTG
Organism: uncultured Verrucomicrobiota bacterium; assembly: GCA_903854475.1. Classification (GTDB taxonomy): domain Bacteria; phylum Verrucomicrobiota; class Verrucomicrobiia; order Limisphaerales; family UBA9464; genus SXXZ01. The sequence continues at coordinate 3,433 of CAINWP010000039.1, read as the reverse complement.
ATGCTCACGAGGTTTTGGTCGCCGATCTTATTGAGGAAATCCGACACCACCTCATCGAACTTGTCCTTGCCGGCCTCCTTGCAGTCGGAATGGCGGATAGTCGTTACCCGAATCCCCGGCTTCGACTCCTTGGCCGCCATTTCCAGCGACTTATTGGGCTTTTGGATCAGAGATTCGACAGGTTTCTGAGAGACCGGAACCGCCATGCGTTTTTCCTCAATCGGTGACGGAGTCGGGCCTGCATTACCCACCAAGGTCGTCTTGATCGGCACGGCGGCCACCGCCGGCACGGTCACCATCTTTTGGCAGGTCGGGCAGTCAAATTGCTGACCGGCGGCATCTTGGTCGACCTCGAGACTGAGGCCGCAATGGGGGCAGTTGAAAACAATGTCCATGGAATCACTCAAACGTTCGGGAAAGCTGCTTCAGTCGGGAAGCCAAGGGTGAGTTGGCCGGTGTTCGTGCCTTCACCGCGGCGTAAAGCCGACGGGCTTCGGCCGGGTTGTTGCGGACCAGCATTTGCGCGTAGTCGAGCTGGATGGCCGACAACCGAGGCTCGGGAACCCAAGCCCCATTCTGGTTGAGCCATTGACGGAGCGCCTGCGGACCGGCCTGCGTGGCGAGCGCCAACGAGGCCTCCAACGGCGGAGACAGGGTGGGCAGGGATTCATCGCCGCCCACCGGGGCTGCATTCTCCCGGGCCTGTTCTCGGGCATGCTCGTCCGAGGGTATCGAACGGTAAACCAGCGAGATCCGGTAAACACCGAATCCCACCGTGGCTACCAACAAGAATAGCAGCACGAATTTCACGGAGCACACACTTCATCACCTACCCCCAAGATCCGCCAGTTACTCCCCAGGAATTCTCTGAATCCGGGCCCCAAGCTTCTGAAGTTTCAGCTCCATCCGCTCATAGCCGCGGTCGAGATGATAGACTCGGTGAACTTGAGTGCTGCCCTTGGCTGCAAGCCCAGCAATTACCAACGCCGCCGACGCCCGAAGATCAGAGGCCATCACCGGAGCGCCGCTCAGAGGTCGACCTCCTTTAACAATGGCACTGGGGCCCTCGATGGCAATATCCGCACCCAGACGCATGAGTTCCGAGGCATGCATGAATCGCGACTCGAAGATGCGCTCAGTGATGATGCTCGTCCCCGGAGCCTGACAGGCCAAGGCCATCAGTTGGGCCTGCATGTCGGTGGGAAAGCCACTATACGGCATCGTGGTGATATCGATCGGCTTGATGGAACCCGTACCTCGGACCGTCAGCATTCCAGCCCCCCGGCGAATCTCCGCGCCGGCCTCTTGGAGCTTGTCAAGGACTGCCCCGAGGTGATCGGCGCGGGCCCCGCGCAAGATCACTTCACCGCCGGTCGCCACAGCCACGGCTGCGAAGGTACCGGCCTCGATGCGGTCGGCGATGACTTCGTGATCGGCACCGTGTAGTTCCTTCACCCCGTGGATGGTGATCGTCGGACTGCCCGCGCCGGTGATCTTCGCCCCCATGGCGATGAGGAAGTCGGCCAGATCCACCACTTCGGGCTCGCAGGCGGCGCTCTCGATAACGGTGATACCGACGGCGAGTGTGGCGGCCATCATCAGGTTGGCCGTCCCTAAAACCGTGGGCCCCACACGACCGCCGAGGAAGATCATCTGCCCTTCCAAACGCGGCGCATGGACCCGCACGTACCCTGCTTCCACCTCGACCTGAGCACCCAGACCACGCAATCCCTTGAGATGTAAATCGATGGGGCGCGTGCCGATGACGCAGCCTCCGGGCAACGACACCACGGCCTCCTTCAGGCGTGCCAAAAGCGGACCCAGAATGCAGATCGATCCACGCATCTTGCGGATCAATTCATAATCACCGCGGCCGGAGATGTTCGCGGCTCGAATGGTCAAAGTGCTGCCGTCCTGAGTCACCTCGGCTCCGAGGGACTGAAGGATCTTAAGCATAAAACCGACGTCGCTGAGGTCGGGCACCCGACGGATGATGCAGGTTTCAGAGGTGAGCAACGTGGCCGCAAGAATAGGCAGCACAGCGTTCTTCGAACCGCTGATGGTCACTTCTCCGTTCAGGGGGAGTCCGCCTTCGATCAAAAAACTATCCATGGATTAAGGAACCGGAGATGCCCGCGAGGTTTGGTGGATTCAGATCGCACGGGCAGCCGATGGATGGACGATGAGAATCCGCTCGCGCTCGCTCAAGTCTTTCTCTGCTGAAATCTCGCCCCAACCCTCTTCGGTGAACAGTCGAACTAGCGCCGGGGCCTGCCCATCTCCGAACTCCAGTAGGAGACAACCGGAGGCGCTCAACCAGTGCTGACCCAAACGGGCCAGGATGCGGTAGAACTCCAAACCGTCGACCCCACCGTCCAGAGCCAGTCGGGGATCGTGGTCGCGCACCTCGGGATCCAATCGGGAGAGTTCATCGGTGGGAATGTACGGGGGATTGGACACAATCAGGTCCAGATTTTGGAACTCAGTCGCGCCGAGACTCCTCAGGTCGCGATGCAAAAAAACAACACCGTTAAATCCAAGCCGGGCTGAATTGGATCGGGCGATCCGCAAGGCCGCTTCCGAGACATCGATCGCTTGGACGGAAACGCCTGGAACCCCGGCCAGGGCCATCGCCAGGCAACCGGATCCCGTGCCGATGTCGAGGGCTTTCAAGGGCCTACCTCCAACGCCACCGGCCCGCTGTCGGAGCCAATCCTGAGCCTTCAAGGCCAGCACCTCGGTCTCGGGCCTTGGCACCAGAACATCTCCGGAGACTTCAATCTCCCAATCAAGAAACGGGGCGGTTCCCAGGATGTGTTGCAGCGGTTCCCGCTGGCAGCGGCGTCGCACCCAGGTCTCCAACTGTTGATGGTGCTCGCGAGAAACCGATGAATCACCCCGCAAACGCAACTGGACGGGACTGGATCCGGTTAATTGCCATAGCATCCAACACGCCTCGATTTCTCCGGACTCGATGCCGGCAGATTGAAGCGTTCTGGTGATCCACGACAAGGTGTCCCGAACGGTCATGTGAGTGGAAACTCGCCCGCACTCTGCCCCCTGTCGAGGCAATCGCCACCCTGAGCGCGACAACTTCGACACGCTTCCTAGTTCGGGCGATCTCTCCTAAAGCACCGTTTCCTGGCTCGAACTGCGGTCGCCAGTCTCTCGGGGTTTGCAGCGCCCTCGGACGGACCGCTCGGAGATCGGTCCCTACCTCGGAGCAGGATCGGAATGGTCGGCGGATTCCTGCTACAAACCCCACCTCACCCACGCACCTCCGAGGGTAGGGCGATTTCTCCGAAAGCGCCGCGTCAGCGAACATGAAAAAGAACGCCACTCTCCCTATCCAGTACCCCAGGGACGGACCGCTCGGAGATCGGTCCCTACCCAGGAGCACGATCGGCACACACGGACCGCTCGGAGATCGGTC
>CAINWP010000038.1 GCA_903854475.1 uncultured Verrucomicrobiota bacterium | reverse complement strand
TAATCCCGGACTGCCGGTTGTTAGGGTTTCTGTCAGCACCGTTCCGAAACCCGTGAAAAGTTGCCGGTTTGAAAACCACGGTTTTGCCGTGTTCTTGGGGGCGTTTTCTTCCGGATTGAGCGTCAGCGTTTCTTCCTTCTTCCGGTTTTCTTCGCCGGCCCTTCACCAGTCGTGATCTGACCCTAGGCTTGCCGGCCCGGAGATGTCTTCTTCCGGCCTGTGGCCGGCTCCCGTTCCTCATCCAGGTGCCTGCATTGTGGCGGGCTGTTCGAAGCGGATCCGCGCAACTGCGGACGCCAACGCTTCTGCCGTGCCGACGCCTGCAAAAAGGCCAGCAAACGCCACAGTCAGGCTCGTTGGGTGCACCAACCGGCCAACGCCGACTACTTCAAGGGACCCACCAACACCGAGCGGGTCCGTCAGTGGCGCGCTCGCAACCCGGGCTATTGGAAGCGGCCCAAGAAGTTGACCGATCAGGCCGCTGAAAACCGATTGGACACACCGATTCAGCAACCCGTTGCCAGTTTTACCCCTCAGGAACCTTGCTCACCTGTTGCGCTACAAGATCCCTCAACCCCACCGCTACAAGATTCCTGGTTTCAATATCCCCCCGTTTTAGTGGGCTTAATCGCGCTCCAGAGCGGTTCTGCGCTACAAGAGGACATACGCCTCCAGATCGATCGTCTGGCACAGAACGGGTTGGCCATCCTCCGGCATGGTGCCGGGGGCCGGCCTTCTCCAAACCATGACCGATCCCTGCAAAGTGCTGCTCAGGCCTGAACGCCTCCGCCAAGTCCCTCCACGCTTCAGTTGGTGCGACCAACGCCTCTTCCGACACGGGCTCACGGCCCGCTGCGGCTCCGATGCCTTGGCCCTCTACCTGTTTCTGCTCACCGTCGCCGACTCCCGGGGCTTGAGCTTCTACTCCGATGCCAGCGTCGGCCGTTTCTTGCGCCTCGATCCGATGGCGCTGCGTTGTGCGCGCCAAGAGCTTCTGGAGGCCGATCTTATCGCCCACCAGAAGCCCCACTATCAGGTGTTGAGCCTGCCGGATCGGTCGGTTCCTCAGCCGCCCTCGACCCGCCTGGGCGAGGCAGCCTCGGTCGGCGACATCCTCCGCCGGGCTCTCGGGACGGGAGGTGCCCTGTGATCGACTACCAGACCTTCTGCCGCCTTCGCCAGTTGCGCGATCGCGATGGACTCAACGCAGCTCAGATCGCCCGCGAACTTGGACTGCACCCTCAGACCGTGTCGTTGTGGATCGATCGCTCCACCTACGAGCAACGCAAAGCCCCGCCGAAGTCCAGCAAGCTCGATCCATTCAAACCCACCATCAGCCGGTTGCTAGACCGCCACGAGTATACGGCCAACCAGATCCTCGCCCTGCTGAAGGAAGAGGGCTACACCGGCGGGGCCACGATCCTCAGGGAGCACGTGGCCCGGGTGCGTCCACGCCACCGTCAGGCATTCCTGAAGCTCCGGTTCGCCCCGGGACAGACGGCCCAGGTCGACTGGGGTTCAGCCGGGGTGATCCAGGTCGGCAACACTCGATGCCAGCTCTCCTTCTTCGTGATGGTGCTGTGCTTCAGTCGCCGGATGTACCTCGAGTTCACCCTCCGCCAAAGTCAGGAGCACTTCATGAGCGCGCACCACAACGCCTTCGTCTTCTTCGGCGGGGTTCCCTCTGAAGTCATGGTCGACAACTGCAAGGTGGCCGTGCTCCGCCACCGGCGGGGTGAAGAGCCGCACTTCAACCCTCGATACCTCGACTTCGCCCATCACCACGGCTTCCGACCCAAGGCCTGCAACCCGCTCAGCCCCCACGAAAAGGGCCGAGTCGAGCGGGCCGTCGGATACGTAAAGAACAACTTTCTGGCAGGGCGGCCTCTGGGCTCCCTAGAAGCCATCCAGGCCGAGGCCAGGCTCTGGATGGGTCAGATTGCCAACGTCCGGATCCATGGCGACACGGGCAAGACTCCCGATGAACTCTACGCCCAGGAGACCCTTCACCCGCTCAACCCGAACCCCTACGACCTGGCAACCCTCCACACCCTGCGTTCCAACCGGGTCTGCCGGGTACACTTTGACTCCAACAGCTACTCGGTCCCTGCCACTCATGCTCGTCAGGTGCTCCACCTGAAGGCCTACACCGACAGGATCCTCGTCTTGGACGGGCACCAGGCGGTGGCCGATCACCGACGCTGCTACGATCGGGGGCAGGACTTCGAACTGCCCGGACACATGGACACGCTGTTGGCGCAACGACTGCGCGCCCACCAGCAACGGCAGCTTGTGCGCTTCCTGCAGTTGGGGCCGGCTGCACCGGACTACTGGGAAGGGCTCCGGGAACGTCGCCCCGACGCCATGGTGCAGGTTCAACGCATCGTGGCCTTGGCTGAACTCCATGGTGAAGACCTGGTCTGCCGCCTTCTGGAAGACCTGCTGCGTCTGCAGTCCTTCAGCGCCGACTACGTCGCCAATCTGATCACCCAGAGACAGCGTCCTCAGGCCGAGCCCTCGGCCCTCCACCTCACCCGGGCCAGCGACCTGCTGGACCTCGAGATCACCCCGCCGGACCTGAGCCTCTACGACCGATGAACACCTCCCACCTCACAGACAACCTCGAGTACCTCAAGCTCGCCTACATCCAGCGCGAACACCGTGAGCTGGCCGAGAAGGCCGCCCGCGAAGCCATGGCCCACGGCGACTACCTAGACCGCCTCGTCGAAGGCGAGGTCTTGGAGCGACGTCAGCAGGAGTTGGAACGACGTCTTCGTAACGCTCGCTTCCCCTATCGTAAGACCCTCGATCAATACCAGTGGAGCTGGCCCAAGAAGATCAACCAGATGGCCGTCAAACAGCTCTTCCGCCTCGAGTTCCTCAAGAACCACTCGAACGTCGTGTTGGTGGGCTCGGTCGGACTGGGGAAGACTCACTTGGCCGTGGCGCTGGGCCAGTGTGCCTGCCAGGCCGGGCACAGCGTCCTCTACGTGCCGGCCATCGAGATGCTCAATGACCTCAACGCGGCCCAAAGCCATAAAACACTCAAGCAGCGGCTGCGCCGTTACTCCGAGGTCGAAGTCCTCATCCTCGACGAGGTGGGCTACCTGCCCATCGACAAGGCCGGTGCCGACATGCTTTTCCAGGTGCTGGCAGCCCGGTACGAGAAAGCCTCCACCATCCTTACTACCAACCGCGCCTACAAACACTGGCAGGAGATCTTCAACAACGACGCCACCCTCACCGCGGCCCTGCTGGACCGCCTCCTCCACCACGTCGAAACCATCGTGATCGAGGGCCGAAGCTACCGTACCAAGGACCAGATCAACCCACCCTGACCGCTGAACCAATCCAGTCCCGCACCGCCGTCGGAGCAACCCTCCGACGGCGTTTTGCATCCGCCCGGAAGAACACGGTTTTCAAACCGGCAGGTTTAGTCGGTTTTCATACCGTCGCTGACAGGTCTCGTGGAAGGCCTTGAAAAAGGCATTGTCCAAACCGCCCGCGAGGCGATTATCG
>CAINWP010000037.1 GCA_903854475.1 uncultured Verrucomicrobiota bacterium | reverse complement strand
CTCCGAGCGGTCCGGTCTGCGGCGGTCCGATCTTTGTGATGGTCCATGTCTGCGGACGCGGCGCTTTCGGAGAAATCGCCCTACCTCGGAGGTGTTTGGGTGAGGTGGGGTCTTAGCAACGTTCCGGAATCCTCGGAAGTTGCCGGTTGGAATTTCATAGTTTTTACGAGGTTTAATGGCGTTTTATTATGGGATGAGCGGCCACGTTTCTCCCTTCTTTGAATGGTGGCCAAATGCGGTTAAGGCCCAACAGACCGGATCAGGATTCGTTTGGGTTACAAACAACCAGAGGGCGGGTCGATGAAGCATTGAAGTTTTTGGGACGGTGGTTTTCAAACCGGCTGGTTTCGCCGGTTTTCACGCCGCTGATGATAGCGGTCGCCCAGTCTTACCTCCCTGACCTGCCCAAGGAGGCACGGCGACGGTTATTTTTGATCGTGGACGAGGCCGCCTTCCTCAAGCGGGTGCGCGGCGATTGAGCCGGCGCTGGCCGGATCATTCGGATTTTGCCCTCCGAGGGTTTGTCGGATAGTGAAATCGCTTGGAGGCCGCCGCTGCCGCCAAGCGCGGGGCGAGCAGGGTGGCGGTCCGTGAAAACACCTCCGGTGGCACCCCCAGTGCCTGCTTCAAGGCGATGTCCCGGTCCCAGGTATTGGTGACGCTGTCGATGCGCACTGCCTGGGCGGCCGTCAGGCGATGTCCAAAAAGCCAGGGTGATACCAGAGCGGTGTTGATGAGGGGGAAATCGGATCCGTAGCACAGCCGTCCGTCAAATTCCTTGCGGGTGAGCGCCTCGCCGAGGTAGCCCAATTTATTGGCCTGCGTGAGCGAGGAAATCTCGGAATAGAGATTTGGAAACTCAGCCATCATTCGAGCCAGGCGATCGGTTTGCCGCTCGCCGTCGAGGTTTCCGGTGGAAGCGATGTGGGCCGCGATGACGGTGACACCCAGTCGGAGGGGCAGTCGCAGCCGCTCGGGATCGCAAAGCTCATCCTGTGCATGGGTGAAGGAGCGTTCTTGGCCGGTGTGGGTGAGCAGTGGCAGTTGATGCCGTTTGAGATGCTCGTAGAAGGGGATCAATCGCTCGTCGGCAGGATTGATGTGCATGATGCTCGGGATCCATTTCACCAGAACTGCGCCCTGGGCCGCACAGGCATCCATGCGTGCCAAGGCGTCTGGGCGATACGGGTTGATGGAGGCGCCGAAGAGCAGTTGAGGGTACCGGGCGACTTCGCGGGCCAAGAACTTATTCGGGACGTAGACCTCCGTTGACTCAAGATCCAGTCGTCCGTGTTCATCAACCACCCCATCCATAGCGAGGACCACGGCCTGATGGATCGATGTGCTTTGGGCTACTTGTGCGGCGATTTGCCCTACCAGCCATGCGTCCCCGTTCTGGGAGAGCGTCTGTCGAGTGGCCCCGAATGCCTTCAGGTAGGTGCTAAATTTCCAGCTGTTCTCCAGTTCTTTTGAAATCCGACACCCACTGCCACCGGCGCCGATGCCTGCGGTATGGGCGTGGAGATCGATGAACCGCGCTGCCGGCAGAGGGGCTGTGGGACGGTAAGGTCGATGCGTGGTTAGTACAGACGAGAGGCAGAAAGCTGAAGCCAGTACCGTCACGAGGCCCAAGGCCCACGAGCGACCCCACTGTTTGCAGGCGAATTGGCTCGAAACTTTTGTCTCAGAAGGCTCATCCGCTTGCGGTGGATTTCTTCGGACAAATGACATTCGAGGGGCTTTCGATGATCCCTGTTTCAAACGGCGCTCGCTCATGACAGGCGACGTTACCTGTCGATCAACACGCCCCGTGAATCGAATGTTTCGTCAGCGAAGATCGGAAAAACCGATGTCTGCACCGCGTCGGGTGACAATTGCCCGGATGGGAACCACTCCGGCGACCGGAGCGGGGCTGGGTCTATGGCCGAGGCTTTCGCCCGTAGCCCCAGATGAGCCAGGCACCAACTCCGATCATCAGCGTCAGCCACCAGAGGTAGCGGAGTTCGCGGGCGGCCATCTCAGCAAGGCGGGCGGCCCGAGGGAAAATCCCAATGAGTATGAGCCCCAGAGCGGCCAAACACAAAGCTTGGATGGCGGCACGGCGGCGGGGGGTCACGGTGTCGCTGGGGTTTCGGCGGGGCTGAGTGGCAACAGGAGGCCGGCCGCGTTGTGCTCCGACGGTGGGGGGATAACCATCGGTGAGCGGCCATTCCAACGCTCCACAATCTTCCAGCGCAGGAACGACGGGCTGAGCCGAAGGGCGTCACCTCGCACCCGGATGGCCTCCGCCTCGCCCTTGGCGCTGATGACGGCTGTTTCGGCCTCTATCTGCGTTTGGACTTGGGTGAAGCGGGCCTGGTTGGCCTGCTGTTCAGCCACCATTTTGGCTTCGATGGCTTTTTCTAACTCCGGCGAGAGGTCGATGTCCCGCAGGACGATATCCTCGACTACCAAGAGCGATCCGATTTTCTGGGTGGCCAGATTCAGGGCCTTCTTTTTGATTTCCTCGCGGCTCTTGACGATTTGCTCGGCCGACAGCAGCGCAGTGACCTCCTTGATCGCTTCCTGCACGCGCGGAGCGATGAGGCTGTCGAAGGGGTCTCCGGCAAATTCACGGTAAATGGGAACCACCGAAGCCTCCGGGATGCGGAAGAGGACCCGAAGGTCGATCTTCACTTGTTGCAGGTCCGAGGAGAAACAGTCGGCCGTTACCGATCGGGTGCGCTGACGGACATTGACCCGCACGATGCTGGTAATGAACGGAGTTTTAAATCCAAAGCCCTCGGGCAAGAACCCGTCTTGGGTCTTCCCCAGAGTCACCTTGAGTCCACGGGTGCCGGGATCAATGACGTAGGAGGCGGAGTTGAGGATGAGCAGGGCGGCAAAGAACGCGATGCCGGCAGTGATCCAACGAGAGGCGGTTTGTGGGCTCATGGCGTCAGCGCTTGATGGAACGAGTGGCCGGAGTGGCAGGCGGGGTGGGGGAGGTGGGGCGCGAAGTGGACGTGGGGGATTCCGTCTTTTGTCCTTTGAGACGATCCAAGTCTTGGAAGTTCAAGAGGACTTGATCGTTCCCGCCGATCACTAGCGGCGCGATGCCATCCCAGCGATCAACAATTTGGAGGTCCACGAAGGCGGGGTTTTTCTTCAGGGCATCCCCACGGATGAGAATGGATTCGGCCTCACCCTTGGCGCGGATCACTGCGGTATCGGCCTCGATTTGCACCCGCTGCTGGAAGTACTTGGATTTTGAGGCCTCTTGCTCTTGAACCATCTTGGCCTCAATGGCGTGTTCTAGTTCGCGGGTGAGGGCGATGTTCTG
>CAINWP010000036.1 GCA_903854475.1 uncultured Verrucomicrobiota bacterium | reverse complement strand
GCAAGGTGCACATCACCTACACTTGGAAGCGCGAGAAGATCCGCCACGCCATCGTGGATCCAGCCCGGATTGGGAAATGACTTCAGAAGACTTCAGAATCGAAGCCCGTTTTTCAGCACCTTTAAGCCCACATTGAGCCCCCGTTTAGCCCTCGGAAACGGGCCTCACTGATGCGGGCCTCACTGATACGTGCGCCGCAGGTGGCTGGGCAGCACGTTCAGCTCAGCCCGGTATTTGGCGACCGTGCGCCGGGCAATCATGACGTTCTTCTCCTTGAGCTTGTTGACCAACTGATCGTCGGAGAGAGGCTTGGCCGGGTTTTCACCGGCGATGAGCTCGGCCAGAATGTTCTTCACCGAGGTGTTGGACACCGTCTGACCGTCGGCCGTCGCCACACCGGAGGTGAAGAAGAACTTCATTTCGAAGATCCCCTGAGGCGTGCGCATGAACTTGCCGGAGACCGCTCGACTCACGGTCGTCTCATGGACACCCACCACCTCGGCCACCATGACCATGGTCATGGGCTTGAGGTGCTCGACTCCTTTTTCCATGAAATCCCGCTGACGCTTCACGATCTCGCGGCCAATGCTCAAAATGGTGCTCTGGCGCTGGTTGAGACTCTTGATGAGAAACTTGCCGGCCTTGATCTTGTCGCGCACGTATTCCCGGACCTCGGCGGAAGTTTCCGACTGAGCCAGCAAGTCTTTGTAGGTGCTGCTAATGCGCAACTGGGGCATGAACTCATCCTTGCCAGCCACGTCGTACTCCACCTTTTGACGCGTCTCAGTAATCGGTAAAAAATCGCACAGAAAGATCCGGTTGAGATCGGCCACCAAGACCTCAGTCACCCCGCCGCTGCCCTTCATTTCCTCGGATGCCAACTGCTCGGCACAGACCTTGAGACGTTTGTCAGCAGCCGTGCTGAACGATGCCTTCCCCAAAAACCGTTGGTACAGGCGTTCGTCACCCCGCACGATGCGGGTGAGGTCTTCGCTCAGGGCGTTCAGAAGGACCTCTGAAACCGAATCCTGATCGGTGAATCGCCACTGACGAAGTCCCTCGCGGGTCTGCATCGAGAGGCGATAACGCAGGTGAGTAATTACCTCATCCTCTTCGTCGGGGTCGCTCAGGATCTCCGCCAGCGACGGCGGATCTTCGATGTCCGTCGCCTTGATGTCCGGGCTGGGATCATCGACCACGCGCCGGATGACCTCCAACTCCGGCACCACGTATTGTTCAGGATCGCGGGAAAAATCGGAACCCGGCCTGGGATCGAGCCGGGCGATCCGTCCCGCCGCCTCCTGGGCCTCGGACGGGGTGATTCCCAACTGGCGGGCGATCTCGGGGAACCGCCGTTTACCCAACTCCTCCATGTAGTCGCGGAGGATGAGGTATTCAAGATCGTTGGTCCGGCCTGCTCGTTCCATCTGGAGCATCAGGCACTCCCGAAGGTCTCGAGCCCCCACACCGGGGGGTTCGAAGGATTGGAGAACCGACAGCACTTCCAAAATTCGCTCGGTCGAGAAGCCTGTGGAGAAGGTGAGTTCTTCGGGTTGGGCCGTCAGATAACCTCGGTCGTCGATGTTTCCGATGAGTAATTCGGAAACTTCACGCTGTTCGGGGGTCAACTCGGTGAAGCGCACCTGCTCCAGCAAGTATTCCTGCAAGGATTGGCCCGTGGTCAGGGAATCAAAGAGGTGCTGACGGCGCTCTTCATCCTCCTGGGTAACCTTGTTGACGGTGTTGTTCTGGGCGAAAACTTCGCGCCATTCCTCGTCCATCTTGAGGAGCTTCTGGAGATCTTCAGAAAAACGATCGACCGGCTCGTCGTCGTGCTTTTCGCGCGCCGGATCAAACTGAACATCCAGAGGGGGTTCCGCGGGATCGGCAGCCGCGGCTTCGGCTTCGGACTGAGCTTCCCGGGCCTCGACATCGATCTCTAAGGCCCCGATCTCTTCCAGAACTGGGTTTAATTGGAGCTCTTGCTCCACCATCGCCTTGAGCTCCAACACCGGCGCCTGCAGAAGCGCCAGCGAATGCTGGAGCTGCGGCGACAGCACCATCTGCTGGGAAAGCCGTTGGCTGAGTTGAAGTCCCGCGGACATCGACCCGCAAGCTACCGCAGGAATCTTGCCAATCAAAGAAAGAACCGAAACCACGGGCCTGAAATCCACTTTCAGCGCCACAAATCACACACCGACCTCACAATCCTTCGTCTGACAATCTAATGTTTTTTAATGATTCTGCTACGCGGTTTTTCGAGTCTCTTGACGTCGCTCCTCCTGACGCCAGACCGACTCCCGACGCCGTAATTCGGCGCGTAACAACTCCTCGGCCGACCAACCGGCCGCCTGGCACTGGGCCGACAAGTCGAACAACGCCTGAGCAATGGCCTTGCGATCGCCGGCCTTGGGTTTCGGGGGAACCGGGGCCAATCCGGCCTTGGCTGCTTTCTTGAGCAGTTTCTGGGAACGCATCAATGCCGGCAGGTGTCGCGGAATCCCATCCAGAGCCGATTTCCTCTCATGCTTAGAACCCGCCTTCTCAGCCTTCTTAATGGATTCCCAATTGGCCCAAACCTGATCGATATTCTTCACACTCACCGATCCGAAGACATGCGGATGGCGGCGGATCAACTTGTCCACCAAGTGCTGGCAGACCGCATCAAAATCAAACACCCCACGCTCATGCGCCAACTGTGCGTGGAACACCACCTGAAGGAGCAAGTCACCCAACTCCTCGGCCATCTCCACATCATCGCCGGCCTCGATCGCATCCATCAATTCATACACCTCTTCCACCGCATGGGAGCGGAGGGAGCGATGGTCTTGCTCGCGGTCCCAGGGGCATCCGTCTGGAGCGCGAAGGGCGGCCATCACCTCGAGCAGTTGTCGAATGGGGGCAAGTCGTCGGGATGGGGCTTTGGGCATAGGATTCGTGTTCGATGAGCTAACGATTCAAAGCACCACAAGATCATCTCGATGGATGATCTCCACCTGCTTTTGAGAGCGTTCGCGCACCTCGGCCGCAGAGGCACCGGCCAGACCCCGGGCCAATTCCCGACCTTCCGGATCGCAAATTCGAACCACATCGCCCGCCTGAAATTCCCCCTCGCAGCGGACGATTCCCGGAGCGAGAAGGCTGCGCCCGTGATCTCTCAGAGCCACCACGGCTCCGGCGTCCACCGTCAGTGTTCCTTCGGCATGGTGGTAGAAGGCGATCCAACGCTTGCGACTCGAGAGGCGGCCAGAACCGGCCAAGAAACGGGTGCCTACGGACTCGCCGTTCACAATTTTCTCCAAGGCGTCATGCCGATGGCCGGGAGCAATCACCAAGGGAATGCCCGAACGGACGACGATCTTCGCTGCCAAAATCTTGGTGGTCATACCACCGGTGGCCGTCTCGCTCGAGGTCCCACCGGCCATGGCCTCGATCCGCGCATCGACTGCCTCCACCGTCTCCAGCAATCGGGCCTCCGGCTTTCCGAAGTGCTCAATCAAGCCGTCGGCCGTCGTCAAAATGACCAGCAAATCGGCCGGTAAGAGGCTAGCAACTAGCGCTGACAACCGATCGTTGTCTCCGAACTTCAACTCGGTCACCGACACCACATCGTTCTCGTTAATAATGGGCAGGACCTTGTGCTTGAGCAGGGTCAGCAGGGTGTTCCTCGCATTGAGGTGCCGGGTGTGGTCGGCCAGGTCGTCGTGGGTTAAAAGTACTTGAGCCACCGGTTGGTCGTAGTGGCGGAAGAGCGATTCGTACAAAGCCATCAACCGCGATTGCCCGACCGCGGCGCAGGCCTGACGTTCGGCCAGACTCCCCGGACGCCGATCATAACCGAGCACTCCCATGCCGGCCCCGACGGCTCCTGAGGTCACCACCACCACTTCGTGACCTGCCGACCGAAGTCGGGCGATTTGAGCGACCAGTTGAGCAAACTGTACCAAGTCGAGCCGCTTGGAGGCATCGGTAAGGACACCGGTTCCCAGCTTCACGACCACACGACGGGCAGATGGAGGCGCAGACGAACGCACGGCAGAGAGTCTCCCAATCCACCGCCTCGGCTCAATCCGCAAGTCACGCCTCCTCGGGCGCTGGGACACCGCGATCCCGGACTCCGCTCCTTTTACACCTAAGTTTCCGAAGCTGTTGGTGCTTTTGGCAGTCGATCGTAGTGTCTAGGCGTGCCGCCGTTCGCTGCCCCACCGGAAAACCCTGATTCACCTGCGGGCCTGCAACAGTTCATTGTCCCCGACCTGTGGCAGCAGCAGGCCGTGTCGGCATTGAGAGCAGGCAAGGACGTGGTCATCCATGCGCCCACCGGCGCCGGCAAGACGCTGGTGTTCGAATTATGGTCGAAGTCGGGCAAAAACCGGGGTCAGGCTATTTACACTGTGCCCACTCGGGCGCTGGCCAACGACAAGCTGGCCGAATGGCGAACCCGGGGCTGGAACGTAGGCATCGCCACCGGCGACTTGGCCGATAACCTCGACGCCCCGATTCTTGTAGCCACGCTCGAAACACAGAAAAACAGGCTCATTCGAGGCGATGGACCTACCCTGCTCATCGTCGACGAGTACCAGATGCTCGGCGATGAAGACCGAGGGCTGAATTACGAACTGGCACTGGCACTAGCCCCACCGCAAACCCAACTTCTCCTCCTCAGTGGCTCGGTGGCCAACCCTGAGCAGGTGGCCAACTGGTTGCGCCGTCTGGGGCGTTCCGTCGAAGTGGTCAAACACACCGTCCGCCCCGTGCCGCTGGACGAGGTCTTCGCCAACGAACTCAACTGGCGATTGCCTCCGGAAATCCGCAGTTACTGGCCACGCCTGTGCGCCAAGGCCTTGGCCGAGGGATTGGGGCCGGTGCTGCTCTTCGCCCCTCGACGAGCCCACGCCGAAGAGCTCGCCTCGGACATAGCCCGACAACTGCCCTGTCCGCATCCGCTGCAACTGACCGAGGCCCAGAAACGGCTCGTCGGCGAACCCCTGGCCAAGATGCTCAAATCCCGAGTGGCCTATCACCACAGTGGTTTAAGCTACGCCGTGCGCGCCGGAGTCATTGAGCCCCTCACCAAGGCAGGCCAACTCCGAGTGGTCGTGGCCACGATGGGGTTGGCCGCCGGTATCAACTTTAGCCTTCGATCGGTGGCCATCACGGCCGCGCAGTACAAGCGGGACGGACGCGAGATTCCTCTGAGGGGTGACGAGATCCTGCAAATGTTCGGACGCGCCGGACGCCGCGGGCTCGACGAGATGGGTTACGTGCTCGTCAGTGCCAATGAGTTGCGGATGCGAGATGGACACCCCTGCGCTCTCGCCCGATCCGGCATGGTCGATTGGAGTGCCCTACTGGGTCTCATGGCGGTCGCAGCCGACGCGGGCAAATCCCCCTTTGTCGAGGCCGTGCGAGTTCAGGAGCGCTTATTCACCACCAAGCCCATCATTCTTGGCGTCGAAGAATCTCTGAAACGGCCGAATGCTCCGTGCGGCTGGATGACCGACGCCGAGCGAGCGCGTCAGGTCCGGAAGAAAAATCGGGAACTGCTCAACTCAGCCGGTGAATGGGAACCCTACCCTTTCTGGCAGGAACGTCCGCTGGGCAAAATTTGGGTCATCGCGGCCACCACAGCGCTGCCGAAATCCTCGGAGAATGGCTCCGAAACGGAAGCTACCCCAGCGCTCCCACTCAAGTCGGCGTTGACGGTTCAAGAGGCCCTAGAAAAAGTGGGTCAAGGCGGACTCACCGCCTTAGAAGAAACGCCCGAGGGCACCCGCTATGGCCGCTCGATGATTGCGGCCGACCGAATGGCGGATGGTCGCCTGATCTTGGCCAAGTGGGTCCGACGCTTGACCCAGTGGCACGGACGCGAAGTCGGCCAAGACATCTTCAGCGAGACCCTCAAGCCGGCCCTCGAAAAGCACCTGCTGCAACAGCGGCTCCCCGTGGTCCGCTGGGTCGAACACGATCAAGCCATCACCGTGCTGGTCAGCCTAGAACTCCAGACTATTAAGGTGCCCGTCGATCTTCATGGAGTGGCGCTGTGGCGCCCGAAAGAACGCGAGGTGCTTTCGGCTGTCTGCGCTCGCTGCGAATGGACCGAGGTGTGTCGAGGGCTCTCGGCCGCCCCGGGCACCGCACTCACTTGGCGTCGCCTTGGGTTGGTCGACGCCCAAGGCAACCCGACCCGCCGCGGACGCGTGGTGAGTTTCTTCTCCGGTGGCGATGGTCTAGCCATTGCGGCCGCTCTAGAAGACACCACTTACCCATTGGAGGAACTGGTGTACGACCTGGCCAACCTCGACGCCGGATTCCGCTTCTGTGCCGACGGAGACCGCTATGGCGGTCAACTGGCCTTTGCTTGCCGCAAGGCCTATGGCCCCGCGTCGATCGATGGATACCTGGAGACCGGGCTACCCCTCAAGTATGGCTCCGGAGCCGAAACGGTGGTCCGAAGGATCCATCAAGACCCAGCCTGCAAGGTGCGCTTTGTCACCGAAGTGCTCGGTACCGGCGACATCGATCGCATGATCATCGAGTGGCGAAGCTTACTGCGGCAAATCGCCCATGCGGCACCGCTAGAATGGCCCCGGTGGACGGAGCTTCAGGCCATGGCCAGACCCCTCTTGCATGAGGTGCGCTCCCCTACCGAGACCAGCCTACCCCCGCTGGAATACGCGCAAACCAAACGCATCGACCACCGCTTGATTCTGAGGAGGTCCTGAAAACCCATTTCCTGGACCCCAAACCCAACGCCATGATCCACGTCCCTCCTCTCCGACCTCGGCGATCCATCGACGGCATTTCCGCGGTGCTCCTGCCCTTCCATCCCGACGGCCGCCCCGACCGGGAAACCTGGGCCGGGCTCGTCGAGCGGACCTGGGCAGCCGGAGTCACCCCCGCCGTCAACATGGACACCGGCTACGCCAACTTGTTGAGCCCGTCCGAGCGAGCCGAGTTCCTCTCCGAAACCAGTCAAATGGCCCGGGGTCGACGCTTCATCGCTGGCACTTATATTGAGGGCCTCGCCGGAGATCCGGCCACCGTGTACGCCCGTGAGGCCTCGGTCATCCACTCGGCCGGGGGCACCCCCATCCTATTTCCCTGCTCCGCCACCCAGCACTGGGATCGAGAGCAAACCGTGTCGCTGTTCCGATCCGTCGGACAGGCCGTGCCGCAATTTCTCGGCTTCGAGCTCGGCACGATGTTCGTCCCCTTTGGCCGGATTTGGGACTTGGACACCTTCCGGGCCTTGCTCGACATTCCTGAATTGGTGGGTGCCAAGCACAGTTCCCTCAGCCGAGACCTCGAGTGGCAACGACTGGCGGTGCGCGACGCCGTCCGCCCCGAGTTCCGTGTGTATACGGGCAACGACTTGGCCATCGACCTCATCCAATGGGGCAGCGACTACTTGTTGGGTTTGTCGGCCTTCCATGTCGAAGCCTTCGCAGCCCGAGACCGCGCCTGGGAACTCGGTGACGGACGTTTCTTCGAATTGAACGACTGGCTGCAGTACTTGGGCATGATCGCCTTCCGCGCCCCGGTGCCCGCCTACAAACACACTTGCGCCCAGTTCCTCAAGTTACGGGGTGTCATTCCGTGCGACGTGCCACACCCGCGGGGAGTCCAACGCCCCGACTCCGACCTCCCGCTTCTGGCTGACCTCGCGGAGCGCTTGGATTCCCTCACGACCGAGTTCGCCCATAGCTCAAACTCATCAGCATCGGGAGACATCCACCAGAAAACCCGATAAGGTCTCCCGCGTGCCGGACATCGTTCTGTCCACCCTCAACGCGAAGTATCTCCACGCCTCCTTCGGGCTGCGCTGCCTCATGGCCAATTTGGGGGAGCTACAGTCGCGGGCTAAAATCCTAGAGTTCGACATCAACCAGCGTCCGTTGGAAATCGCGGAAACCCTGCTGGAGGCTGCCCCGAGAATCCTCGGATTGGGCGTCTATGTCTGGAACGCCGGCCCCACACTCGAACTGCTCGGCATCCTGCGTCGCCTGCGACCCGACCTAAAAATCGTGCTCGGAGGGCCCGAGGTCAGCTACGAATGGGATCAGCAGCCGATCATCGGCCTTGCCGATCATGTGATTACCGGCGAGGCCGACCTCGCCTTCGCCTCGCTCTGCAAAAGCCTGCTGTCAGCAACCGACCCGCGACCTCCCAAGCTCATCGTCGCACCCGTGCCCGATGTGGCGGCCTTGGCGCTGCCTTACGATCTTTATGACGCACGGGACATCGAACACCGGGTGGTTTATGTCGAGGCTTCTCGGGGGTGCCCCTTCACTTGCGAGTTCTGCCTCAGCTCCCTGGAGATCCCCGTGCGGCAATTTCCATTGGATCCCTTTCTGGTTGCGATGCAGCAACTCCACGACCGAGGCCTGCGCCGCTTCAAATTCGTCGACCGGACCTTTAACCTGAACCTCGCCACCAGCCGGCGGATCCTTCAATTCTTCCTCGACCGGCTCAGCCCGGAACTCTTCGTCCATTTCGAAATGATTCCGGACCGGTTGCCCGCAGAATTACGCGAACTCATCGCCCAATTCCCGGCAGGCACGCTGCAGTTCGAAGTGGGAATCCAAACCTTCGATCGCGAGGTCGAGGCCCGAATTAGCCGACGCCAGAACCACGATCGACTCGCCGACAATTTCCAATGGCTCCGGCAGCACAGCGGCGTGCACTTGCATGCCGACCTCATCGTGGGCCTTCCCGGCGAGACCCTAGAATCGTTCGGGCGGGGGTTCGATCGACTCATCGATCTCAGGCCCCAGGAAATTCAGGTCGGAATTCTTAAACGCCTGCGTGGGACCCCCATCATTCGACACGATGCGGAGTGGCAGATGATTTACAATCCCCATCCGCCCTATGAGGTGCTCTCTACGCGCACCATGAACTTCGGTACGCTGGCCCGCCTGCGTCGCTTCGCCAAGTTTTGGGACATTTTCGGCAACAGCGGTAATTTCGTGGAAAGCCTTCCCCTGCTATGGGCTCACGATTCCACAGTGGCCCCGGCCCACATCGATTCGAACTCTGAGCGATCTCCGATCGGTGATCCGGTCGCGGTTGTTCCGCTCCCAGCCGGTTTATCCTCGGGAGATACCGAGACTGAATCTCCGACCCACGAGAACGCTTCAACCACGGGCTCGGCCTTTGGAGCCATCCTCGCTTGGAGCGATTGGCTCCATGCCCAGGGTGTGAAGGGCCACGGTATCGCCCTGCCCCGGCAATACGAACTGCTGTGGCGCTGGTCGGTGGAGGTGCCTGGGATTTGCGCAGAAGTGTTCGGGCCCGCACTAGCGCGCGACTACCGACGGCCGGGTCGAACCGACCTACCCACTTGGTTGATCCCATTTGCCGGCTCCGAAGCAACCCTTCGCCGCCCTGCCCGGCTGCCTCGCCGCCAATCGCGGCATCTTGGGGCTGCGAGCGAATCCTAGCACTGGGGGTGTCGTAACCCAGCCTCAGGCCACCTCCATCTCGCCCTCCCCAATCAGCCCTGCGGAACCACCGGGCGGTACCAGTTGTCGCGCTGAACGGGCTCGAATCCCAATTCTGTGATCAATCGCTTCATGTCGGAAACCCCCATGCGGAAGGTGGTCCCGGCCGAGCTGACCACGTTTTCCTCAATCATAATCGACCCCAAATCATTGGCACCATGGAGCAAGGCCACCTGCCCCACCTCCGGTCCCTGGGTCACCCAGGAGCTCTGCACACTGGGAATATTATCGAGGTAAATCCGGGCCAGCGCCTGCATGCGCAAGTATTCATGGGAGCCCACGGTCGTCGCCTTCAGGACAGTGTTCTCTGGCTGGAACGTCCAAGCGATGAACGCCGTGAACGCTCCGCCATTGATCCGCCCCTGCTCCAGCGCCTCAGCATAAGCAACCGACCGTTCTGAGGGATTCTCTCCGGCGCTCAGGCGCCCCGAGTCTACCAAGCGCTGCAAGGACACATCCTGCTGAGCACGAACCACCTCCAAGTGCTCGATACGCTCTTCGACCGTCTCCACATGGCCAAACATCATGGTCGCCGAACTGGCCAGCCCCAGTTTGTGAGCAACATCCATAACCCCCATCCACTGGGCGGTGTTGGCCTTGAGCGGAGCGATGCGCTGACGCACGCGATCCACGAGGATCTCACCGCCACCCCCGGGCAGGCTCCCCAGACCGGCCGAGACAAAGTCTCGAAGAACGGTCTCGACCGGTTCATTGAAAAACCCTGAGAAAGCCACAAACTCACTCGGACTAAACCCGTGGACATTGAATCCCGGATACTTCGTGCGGACATGGTGCAGCAAATCCAGGTACCACTGCTTGGTCAGCTTCGGATGGTGACCGCCTTGCATGAGCATTTGTGTGCCGCCGAGCGCGAGGGTTTCCTGGATCTTCCGGTCGAGTTCGTCCAAGGTAATGACGTAGGAATCGGCATCTTTCTCAGTCCTCCAGAAGGCGCAGAACTTGCAGTAGACGTTGCAAACGTTGGTATAATTGACGTTGCGATCCACGATGTAGGACACGGTCTCCGCCCCACGCCCAGCCAACGCTCGACCACGGGCCAAACGACGACGCCGATCCGCCAAAGCGCCCAATTCCGACAAGGGCAGCGAGTACAGAGCCAGCGCCTCCTGAGCATCGATTCGTCCCCCTTCCCAAACCCGCTGAAGCAGAGCATCCCGTGAAGAATCCAACACCATGACCGGAGCCTACCCCCGAACGGCCCGAGGACAAGCAAACCCAGTTTTCCTAAGGAACTCTGGAACTCTGGGGAAGTACCAGTTGGCTGCTTTACCCGGGAGAGGCTTCCGCTACGGTCTGGGCCGATGCCCTTGCCCCCGTTGCTCAGAACCGCGCTGTTGATGGGCCTCCTTGCCCAGACCGGTTCAGCCAAGGAGGAAATGTCTTCCGGGAATCGGCACACCGGCATGAGCGGCGCCTCGGCCGCCATTTTTCTCGATGCCGGCCGTGTGGTGGTTGCCAGCGATGAGGACAATCGGTTGCGCGTGTACGACCCATCGACCAGTCAACCAGCGATCACGGCATGGGATGCCTCGCCTTGGTTGCACCTCAGCGGCCGCAATCTGGAATGTGATTTGGAGGGGGCTGCTCGGGTGGGGAATCGCATCTATTGGATCGGCTCCCATGGACGCAACAAGGACGGCAAGTACCGCTCAAACCGGCACCGCTTTTTCGCCACCGAGGTGACGGAGACGCCGCAAGGTCCCCAACTGCGAAGCATTGGGACTCCGTGCTCCACCGTGGTGAGCGCCCTGCTGACCAACGCCGCGTTGAGCTCTCTCCACCTAGATACCGCGGCCGCGCTGCCTCCAGACGCCAAAGGAGGACTCAGTATCGAAGCGCTCGCAGCCCGGCCCGACGGCTCCCTGTGGATCGGATTCCGCGGTCCGCTCGCCAAGGGAAAAGCCCTTCTCGTGCCGCTATTGAACCCCAATGCGACTCTCGAAGGACACGCCCCGCAGTTCGGCCCTCCGACCCGTCTGGATTTGGGCGGGCGCGGCTTGCGGGACATGGCTTGGACGGGCTCCGAATGGATCCTCGTAGCCGGAGCCACCGGGGGTGACCAGAAGGGAACGAAGCTCTTCCGCTGGAATGGCGAGGGCAGTTTACCCAGCGCTTTGGACCTACCCGGCCTCAAAAACCTGCACATCGAAGCCGTCGCCGTGCCGCCAGAACAACCGGTTCGCCGACTGCTCCTGTGCAGCGACGACAGCCACCGCACCTCCATCGGCACACCGTCGTTCCGTAGCTTCTGGATCGATCTACCTTCCGTCCACGCAGCAGGCGCCTCAGGGCACTAATGACTAGTCCGAAATTGTTCCAAGGATGGCCGGCCGCTGTGACCATTAATTGCGGGTAAACCGCTGCTAGATCAACCGACCCTGGCCAGTTCGACCCATGGTCAGCCCTAGCTTGCGGTAGGCCTTTTCGGTGCAAATACGGCCTTGGGGGGTGCGCTGGATGTAGCCTTCGAGAATCAGGTAAGGTTCGTACACTTCTTCGATGGTGTCGGGCTCTTCACCCACTGCCACCGCCAAAGAACTCACGCCAACAGGGCCACCCGCAAACTTCACGATCACCGACTCGAGGATGCGTGTGTCCATTTCGTCGAGACCGTCCTTGTCGATTTCGAGAATCTCGAGGGCCTTGTTGGCGATTTCTTCGGTGATCCGGCCATCGGCCCGCACCTGGGCGTAATCGCGCACACGGCGCAGGAGATTGCCGGCGATGCGCGGCGTGCCGCGGCTGCGACGGGCGATTTCCATGGCGCCCTGGGGTTCGGTGTCCACGCCCATCAGGCCGGCACCCCGCTGAACAATTCCCTGCAACTGCGCGGCCGTGTAGTAGTCGAGCCGTTCTCGGATGCCGAAGCGGGTCAGGAGCGGAGCACTGAGCAAGCCACTGCGCGTCGTGGCTCCGATGAGCGTAAAGCGCGGAAGGCTCAAGCGAACACTGCGGGCGTTGGGTCCTTGGTCGATGATGATGTCGAGTTTGAAGTCCTCCATCGCCGGATAAAGGTACTCCTCGATGGTCTTCTGAAGACGATGAATCTCATCAATGAATAGCACATCCCCTTCGGAAAGATTGGTGAGCAAACCCGCCAGGTCAGCGGCTTTTTCAATGGTCGGACCGCTGGTGGTACGCAGGGTTCCTCCCATGGCACCGGCCAGGATGTTGGCAATGGTGGTCTTTCCAAGACCGGGAGGTCCGCTCAAGAGTATATGATCCAACGGCTCTTTGCGGTGCAGCGCTGCCTCGATGGCGATTTCCAAGCGCTCCTTAACCTTGGCTTGACCGGTGAAATCGGCAAAAGCAGCCGGCCGCAGCGCCACCTCCAGGGTGGCATCCACCTTGTTTAATGTATTCAGCGCGCGCTCGGCCATGCGCACTCAAGTGTGGGACTCCCGGCACTCCGAGCGAGGAGTTTTGCGGGAATCCTCCGTACTTTCTCAAAAGGGCAGTTCAGTCAACGACCACCGAACCCCAGAAAGCCTAAGGATTACGCTGAACACCCACCCCCCTTCGGACGTCCGATCCGGGCATCCGGGATTGTCCGAGACACTGCTCCATGGCAGGAATACGGATGCGATAGCATTTCGATAGGATTTGGTTGCCGTGACGTTTGAACACCTACTGCGGAAGAACGCCCTTCTTCCCGAAGACAAAATTGCCGAAGCCAAACAACTGGAGGCCACAGAAGGGCTGCGCCTAGACCGGGCGGTGGTCCAGCTCGGCTTGCTGACCGAGCGAGCGGTCCTGACCCTGATGGCCGAGCAGCTTCAGTTGCCACTGCTCGATTTGTCGGCCACGGAAATTCCTTCCGACATCCTCCAGTCACTGACGACCAAGGTGGTGTTCCGCAAGCGCATCGTCCCCATCGCCCGCGAAGGCAACATCCTCCGGGTGGCCACTTGCGATCCCTTCGACCTCTACGCGATGGACGATGTGCGGATGACGACCGGGCTTCAAATCGACACCGTCTTGGCCACCAAGGACGACATCGAGAAGCTCATCAAGACCCACTATGGTCTGGGCGGCGACACCTTGGACGAACTGGCAGCCAACGACGACGAACCCAGCGGCCCCGTGTCCAGCGGCGGTGACGATTTGCTGGAGATGGCCCAAGAGGCGTCGGTCATCCGACTGGTCAACGAGATCATCGTCGAGGCGGTGAACGAACGGGCCAGCGATATCCATATCGAGCCCTACGAGCACCAGATGGCCATTCGCTACCGCATCGACGGCATCTTGCACGAGGCCTCGGTACCGCCACAAATGAATCGCTTCCAGGCGGCGATCATTTCGCGCATCAAGATCCTGGCAAATCTGAACATCGCCGAGCGGCGCGTCCCTCAGGACGGACGGATCAAGTTCAACGTGGGCGGGCGGCAAATCGACGTCCGCGTCTCGGTCATCCCCATGCTGTTCGGAGAGGGCGTCGTCATGCGTCTGCTCGACAAAGCCAATGTCCTTTTCACCCTGCCCCAGCTCGGCATGGATCAAGAGACTTACGGCCGATTCCGAGGCCTGATCGAACGCCCTCACGGGATTGTTTTGGTGACCGGCCCTACCGGCTCCGGCAAGACCACCACACTCTACGCGTCGCTCAACGAAATCGTGGGCCCAACGCTCAAGGTACTGACTGTCGAGGACCCCGTTGAATACCATCTTCAGGGCGTCAACCAAATCCCCGTCGACCACAAGGTGGGCATGACCTTTGAGGCGGGCCTGCGCGCCATCCTGCGTCACGACCCGGACGTGGTGATGATCGGTGAAATTCGCGATTTCGAGACCGCGCGCGCCGCCATCCAGGCGTCGCTGACCGGGCACCTAGTGCTCTCCACGCTGCACACCAACGACTCCGCCTCGGCAGCCACGCGACTCATCGACATGGGGGTGGAACCTTTCCTCATTGCTAGCAGTCTGGCCGGTGCCATGGCGCAGCGCCTGGTCCGCAAGATTTGCTCTAAGTGCCGAGTCCCCTACGAGCCGGATCGCACCAAGTTT
The DNA here is from genome assembly GCA_903854475.1 of uncultured Verrucomicrobiota bacterium. Classification (GTDB taxonomy): domain Bacteria; phylum Verrucomicrobiota; class Verrucomicrobiia; order Limisphaerales; family UBA9464; genus SXXZ01. The sequence continues at coordinate 5,870 of CAINWP010000036.1, read as the reverse complement.
CCCCGAGATTTCTCGATGGCACCCGGAGAACAACTCTTCCGGGGCGAGGGCTGTGACCACTGCCGCAAAACCGGCTACCGAGGACGTTCCGGTCTCTACGAATTGCTCTGCATCGACGAAGAAATAGCCCAGATGATCGTCGCCCGCGAATCGGCTCCCCGAATCATCCAATCCGGGCGTCGCACTGGCCTCCGATTGCTCCGCGAGGATGGGTGGTTGAAGGTCCGTCAAGGCATCACCTCATTAGACGAGGTTCTCACCTGCACGGCACTCTGAATTGGTTATGCCTAAGTTTCGCTACATCGCCCTCAACGCAGACGGACGACAAGTCTCGGGCCAACTCGAGGCCGAAGGAGAGGCCTCCGCTGTGCGGATGCTGAGTGAACGTCAACTCTTCCCCGTCAATATCGCCTCGGCCGATGCCTCGCGGTCCAAACGCAGACGGGTCTCGAGTCGCGACATCGGCATGATGTATGGCCAATTGGCCGACTTGATTGGATCGGGCGTACCCATGCTGAGAGCGCTCGATTCGCTCATCCGATCCACGGTCCATACTCAGCTCAAGGCCATCCTTAAAGAGGTCCGGACCGCAGTTGCGGATGGCCAGACGCTGACGGACGCCCTGCGCAAGTTTCCGGAGGTGTTTCCGCCACTCCACACCTCGATGGTTCAGGCCGGCGAGCGAGCCTCCTTCCTCGAGGATGTCCTGCGAAGCCTTTCAGAGTTCCTCGAACGCCTCGACGAACTCCGGGCCAAGGTCTTGGGAGCCATGATCTACCCGGCCCTGCTCTCAGCTCTCGGCGCCACGGTCATGGCCGGCGCTCTCATTTTCTTCGTCCCTAAGTTCGAACCTCTATTGGCCGGCGCACAAAAGCCCCTGCCCACCGTGCTGTTGTTCGGAGCCAGCACGATACTTCGAAGTTACTGGTACATCGTGGCCTTAGTGCTCGCCGGATTGGTCGGCGGCCTCATTTCGGCCCTGAGCAAAGAGTCCTCCCGCCGCACCTTAGAAATCTGGCAACACCGGGTCCCCGTGGTGGGCTCTGCCCTCAAGATGCTCGCGATCACCCGCTTCTGCCGCATTCTCGGAACCATGCTAGCCAATGGCGTCCCCATGTTGGGTGCGCTCAAGATAGCCAAGGATGCCACCGGCTCGCGGTTGCTCGGTGAAAAGATCGCCATCGCCGCGGAGAGCATCCGCGATGGTAAATCTCTCTCCGGCCCGTTGTCGCAGGGCGGTCTCTTTCCCGATCAAATTATGGCGATGATCACCGTGGCCGAAGAATCAAACAAACTCGACAAGGTGCTGCTCCAGATTGCCAATACGGTCGAGCGCCGTACCAACCAACAGGTGGACCAATCCGTGCGCCTCATTGAGCCGGTGATTCTCTGCCTCGTCGCAGCAGGTATCGGTTTCTTGGCCCTCGGACTGCTGTTGCCCATCTTTACCCTCGCAGGCTCACTCGGAAAACACTGAGCACCTCGACAACGGATCCGGGATTTGGCCACTCTCCACACACACCCTTTCGGAGAACTTCGGCCACCATGAACAATACCTCGCCATGGCATCGCTCGACCGGCACCGCGCCGCTCACGCGCCGTGAATTCCTCTGGCGTTCCGGGGGCGGACTCGGCGGCATCGCGCTGGCCTCTCTCCTCAATCAGGACGCCCTTCTAGCCGCCGCGACGACACCGAGTTCCAAGGCACCCCCCGCACGCCCACGAGCCAAGCGAGTGATCCAACTCTTCATGGCCGGAGCCGCAAGCCATGTGGATCTTTGGGACTACAAACCCTTCCTCGAAAAACACCACGGAGAGAAATGGGATCCCGGTGAGGCCGTGGAGCTTTTCCAAGACGGACTCGGCTCCACCTTCGCCTCCCCCTGGAAATTCAAGCCCTACGGCCAAAGCGGTAAGCACCTCAGCGAGGTCGTGTCCCCACTCGGTCGCTGTGTCGATGACATGGCCTTCATCCACAACCTCGTGGGCAAGAGCGGTGTCCATTCGCAGGCGACTCTTCTTCAGGCCACCGGATTCCTGACCCCGGGTTTCCCGGGCATGGGCTGCTGGACCAGTTATGGATTGGGCTCGCTGAACGAAAACTTGCCCACCTTCGTGGTAATGCCCGACCTGCGCGGAATGCCCTCGAATGGTGCCAAGAATTGGGACTCGGCCTTCCTGCCTGCCGAGCATCAGGGAACCCTAATCCGAGTGGGTTCCGAAAACCCCATCGAGGCGCTCTTTCCGCCCTCCGACAGCGGCTACATTACCCCACGGTCCGAGGTGGATGGCTTGGCCGCTCTCGAGCGGTTGAACCGAATCCATGCCGCAGAACGCCCCGGCGATCAACGTCTAGAGGCTCGCATCCGCACCTATGAACTGGCCGCCCGCATGCAATTGGCGGCACCTGAGGCACTGGATTTGTCCAGGGAACCCGCCTGGATCCAGGAAAACTACGGCATCGATAACACTACCAAAAAGTGGCCCTCCGAAATTAATGCGCCCGAAGAAACCGACATCATGGGTCGAAAGTGCCTGACCGCCCGCCGCCTCATTGAGCGGGGCGTGCGCTTTGTCCAAATTTGGTCAGGCAACGATAACAGCTTTCCTCGGCGCAATTGGGATTCTCACGAGAACATCGCCCAAGACCATGGTCCGCTCGCCATGGGCATGGCCAAACCCATCGCGGCCCTGATCGAGGACCTCAAGCAACGAGGCTTGTTAGAGGACACGATCCTCTTGTGGACCACCGAGTTTGGCCGGATGCCCTGTGCCCAGGGTGGCAAGGGTCGCGATCATAATCCCTTCGTGTTCACCAACTGGCTGTGCGGCGGCGGCATTCGCGGCGGGGTGACCCATGGCGAGAGCGATCAATGGGGCTACAAGCCGGCAGACCGTGCCCATGTCACCGAGGTCTACGACATCCACGCGACCCTCCTACACCTTCTCGGGATCGACCATACCCGACTGACCTTTCGTCACAACGGCGTGGACCGCCGCCTGACCGACGTCCACGGCGAGGTCATCCGCCCTATCCTGGCGTGATCTGAGAAGCCGCGGACACGAGTTCACCGCCCTGGGGATCGGATGGCCGATTGACCCGATCCGTGTGCCACCCGTAGCCTCCGAACTGGTTCCTAATTGCTCACCATGTTTTCTCCACTGCTTGCCGCGGTCGATCCTTGGATTGTCTCCCTCAGCGCCCTGACGGTCTTGGTGACCGTGGGTATGGGATTTTGGGCGGCAGGCCGCGCCAAGAGCGCCTCTGATTTCTTCGTCGCCGGTCGAGGTGTGTCCGTGGGGTGGAACGCATCGGCCATCTCTGGTGAATACCTTTCCGCCGCATCCTTCATGGGGGTAGCCGGCATGGTGATGTCCAGCGGTTATGACGCCCTGTGGTACCCGGTGTGCTACGCCTGCGGATACCTGTTCTTGTTGCTCTTCATTGCGGGACCGCTGCGGCGTTTCGGTGCCTATACGATTCCCGACTTTGCCGAAGGTCGATACGACTCCCCGCTCTTCCGCAAGATCGCTGTCGTGTTCGTCCTTTTCATCGGATTCTTCTACACGATGCCTCAAATGAAAGGGGCCGGCACGACCCTCGCCTACGTCTTCCAAGAGGTCGATTTTCGCGGAACCTTCCTCGAACTCCTGGCTCCTCATGGCGCCGACGGATCTGCCCTGAAGGGGTTTCCCTATTGGGCCGGAGTCGTGGTGGTCGGGGCCGTGATCACCTTGAACGTGGCCCTCGGGGGCATGAAAGGCATCACCCTCGTCCAGGCCTTCCAGTACTGGGCCAAGATGTTCGCTATCTCGGTGCCCGTGTTTGTCCTGATGGCAGTCCAGGGACACTACGGCCAGCATCTTCAGGCCAACCAACTCCAGAACCCTCCGGCCCAGAGCATTTCAGCGGAGGCTCAGCACAGCACCGAGATGGCGACCGCATTGAAACGCGCCCCGCTGTCCGCCAAGGCTCCACCCGACTCCAACTGGCTCAATCCCTTCGGCCCCCTGACCAGCAAGGCCGCCAAGGCCGCCAAACTGGGTGCTGAGGAATCCAAGCCGTATGCACTGCTCTACACGTACTCATTGATCATTGCATTGGTCTGCGGCACGGCCGGGTTGCCTCACATCCTCGTCCGCTTCTACACCAACCCCGACGGAGCCGCCGCCAAACGGACCACCATGTGGGTGATGATCCTCATCGGCATCTTCTATGTCTTCCCGCCAGTCTTTGGAGTGATGGGTCGTAATTTGTTGCCCGCGCTCTACGAGGGCAGCGGTTCCAAAGGAACAGATAAGATCGTGCTCGAATTACCCAAGGTACTCGATGCGGCTATTGGCAATTCCGGTGCGATTCCCTGGGGATCCATCCTCTCGGGGATGACTTGCGCCGGTGCCTTCGCCGCATTCATGAGCACCTTCAGTGGCCTGCTGGTCTCCATGACGGGAGCGTTGGCTCATGATGTCTACGGACGCATCCTACGACCGCAGTCCACCGCTCAGGAGCGCATGCAAATGTTCAAATGGTGTGCAGTCCTCTTAGGCGCTGTCTCAACGCTGCTGGGCTGTTTCGTAGAACAGCTCCAAATTAACTTCATGGTCGGACAAGCCTTCGCCATCGCTGCCGCCAGTTATTTTCCCCTGCTGTTCATGAGCGTTTGGTGGCGCGGCATGACCATGACCGGTGCAGCCACCGGCATGCTTACCGGCGGTGTCTGCGCCCTCCTTACAGTGGCATTGACCAATTTCTCCGATCTCAAGTGGCTGCCTCTGGGCGACTTTTGGGTCACCCATCCGCTGCTCCGGATCTTGTGCGAACAACCGGCCATTTGGTGCGTGCCGATGGCTATCGGCCTCATGGTTGTTGTTTCAAAACTCACCTCGGCCACGGTGCCCGTCGACATCCGCATGAAAATGCTCGTGCTCCACGCCCCAGAGGCCCTCGGACTGCGGCAGGAATACATCCGGGATCAAGAGGGGCATTGAAGCCCTCGAAGCCAAGTCCTCCCAAAACCTGCGACTCCCCTCAAAGCGTCACGGTGGAAAACCAAAACTCAGTTTGACCACCGAATACTCCGGGTGAATCGAACCGTCGGCGCAGCGGATGACCAAGGGGGGCTCCGTCCAGGTGCGGCTTCGCAGGCCCTCGGGCAAATCGTCGGACCGGTTCATTAGAAACAGTCCCAGCAAGGGGGCATCCCCTTCCCTCAAGACCACTGACCGCATCCGAAGAATGGCCAACCCTGCCGCCTGTGCTCCGTCACGAACCCGCTGATGCTGGTCGTCCGGGCGGATTGGAAACACGCAGGCAAAGACCCCTCCTGGAGCCAGGTGACGAACGGCAGTCCGACAGTAATCGACCACTGTTCCACGCACCTCAAAGCGACAGGCTAGCTTTTGTGGGTGGGCACTTTCTACTCCGGTGCCGAGGGGGAAATAGGGGGGGCTGCCCAGAATCAAATCGAAGCGTTCGTCCTCACGCAGAATTGATGGATCTCGCAGGTCACCACAGCGGATGTCATAGCGATCCTCTAACCCGTTCCAAGCAGCCGATTTGCGCGCAAGACGAACGCTCTCCGTTTGGGCTTCCACGGTAACAAATCGCGCATGCGGCAACCTCCAGGCGGCGATCATTCCGACCGTACCAATACCACTACCCAAATCGAGAATCGACGCAGCCGATGGGCATCCTTGGGTGCCATACCACGCCGTCAGCACATCATCGGAAGAAAACCGATGTCCATCGATGGCTTGAAACAGGCGAAAATGCCCACTGATGGCGTCAAGACTTTCACCCGGCTCCACCGCGGGCCCCGATCCCAAGGCTCCCGGCGGAACCGGCCCCGGTTTGGTCCAACCCTTAAATT
>CAINWP010000035.1 GCA_903854475.1 uncultured Verrucomicrobiota bacterium | reverse complement strand
TCGGGGAAAATGTCGGGGAAAATGTCGGGGAAAATGTCGGGGAAAATGTCGGGGAAAATTGTGCTCCTAATAAAAGAGAAGCCCGACATCACGATTCCTGAGCTAGCCGGCAGACTCAGGCGGACGGAACGGACTATTGAGCGCCTGATCAATCGCCTGAAATCCGATGAAATCATCGGTCGTGTCGGACCGGCTAAGGGCGGACATTGGGAAGTCCTCAAATAGCCATCAACTCATCGCGCAATGCCTGAAATCCCCCGATCCGAGCGCAAAACGCAGAACCGCGTTATCGCGCTGTTCACGAACACGGCCCGGCCCGATTGCCTGGGCTACCGCTACCTTGGCGAGTGGCACAAGCGGGAGAACAACCGCTGCATCGAGGAGAATTTGCTGCGGGCAAACCTTCAGAAGCGCGGATACTCCGAGGCGCACATTTCCGCTGCCCTTCAAAAGCTGATGGCCGCCACCGACGCTACCGGCGTCACCCTTTATCAGGCCAACCTGCGCACCTACCAATTGCTGCGCTACGGAGTCTCGGTGCAGATCGCCGTCGGAAAGCCGAACGAGCAGGTGCATTTGGTGGATTGGGCGCACCCGGAGAACAACGACTTCGCCCTCGCCGAGGAAGTGACCTTGCGCGGCGGCTACGAACGGCGGCCAGATCTCGTCCTTTACCTGAACGGCATCGCGATCGGCGTGATCGAGCTGAAGCGCAGCTCGGTCGAAATCGCCGATGGTGTGCGGCAACTCATCACCAACCAGGAGGAGATTTTCAACAAAGGTTTCTTTCCCACCGTGCAGCTCGTTTTCGCGGGCAGTGATTCCCAAGGATTGCGCTACGGCACGGTGACCACGCGGGAGGAGTTTTTTGTAGAGTGGAAATCGGCCGACGCTGCCCCGCTCACCGCCGGTGCACTGATGGACCGGCCCCTCGCCGAGATGTGCGAGAAGTCCCGGCTCCTCGATCTGATCCGCAACTTCATCATTTTCGACAACAGCATCAAGAAGGTGCCGCGCCCGCATCAGTTTGCGGGCGTGAAGGCGGCCCAAGAACGCATTCGCATCCGCGAGGGTGGCGTCATCTGGCACACCCAAGGAAGCGGCAAGAGCATCCTTCATGGTTCTGCTGGCCAAGTGGCTGCTCGAACACGATCCCGAGGCCCGGATCCTCGTCGTCACCGACCGCGACGAGTTGGACAAACAAATCGAGGGCGTAATGAAGAACGCCGGGGTTATCGGCGAGAACTCGCCGTCGCCCCGCATCCTGAATCGGGCGGAGTTTGTCGCCAAACTCGGTGCCGCCGCGCCCCGGCTGCTCGGCGCCCTCCTGCACAAGTTCGATCCCGCCGATCTCACCGGCCCACCGCCGCCGGTCCACGGCCGCTTCTACGTCTTCGTGGATGAGTGCCACCGCACCCAAGGCGGCGACATGAACAAGCAGATGAAACGCTGGCTGGAGAACGCGCTCTTCATCGGCTTCACCGGCACGCCGCTGCTTAAAAAGGACGCGGCCAAGCTGCGGACGCAGGATATTTTCGGCACTTACATCCACACCTACAAGTTTCACGAGGCCGTGGCCGACAAGGTGGTGCTCGATTTGAAATACGAGGCTCGCGATGTGCCGCAGCGGCTTACCTCGCCGAAGGACATCGAAGCCTACTTCGCGAAGAAGACGAAAACGCTGAACAATTTTCAGAAAGCCATCATCCGGAAACGCTGGGCGACGATGGAGGAGCTGATGAGCGGCGAGGAGCGCAAGGCCCGCATCGCCGCCAGCATCATCCACGATTTCGACACGAAGCCGCGGCTGAATGATGACCGGGGGACGGCGATTCTCGTGGCCGCGAGCATCTACGACGCCTGCCACTATTACCGCATCTTCCAAGGTAAGCCGGGTGACCCTGGTCGCGCCAAGAAGGACGCGTCTGGAAGTGGCTCGTGCCTACGCCATTTCCAAGCTCGGATGGATTCGGATGCAGCAAGAAAAGCTGACCCAGCAGGCGAGAGAAACTCCCAGACGATTCATCGAGCGGGAAAGTCACTCCCTCTGGGGCCGCCGTCACTTGATGACGATCCGACATCGCGATGCTAAGCCGTCGGTCTCCGTCGACCATAAGCGCATCACCCTCACCGTCCGCCCCGGCAGCGATGCCGCGAAGCGTGCCGAGGTGATCCATGAGTGGCACAGAGCCCTCCTTCACGAAGTCGTACCGACGCTCATCCAGAAGTGGGAACCAAAACTGAAGGTCAAGGTCACCGGTTACTTCCTGCAACGGATGAAAACGAAGTGGGGAAGCTGCAACCCCAAGGCCGGACACATCCGCCTCAACACAGAACTGGTGAAGAAGCCAAAGGACCTGCTCGAATACGTCATCGTTCATGAACTCGCTCACCTCCTGGAACCAACCCACAGTGAGCGCTTCATGGCTATCCTTCAGAAGCACTACCCAACTTGGCGTGAAGCTCGTGCCGAGCTGAACGAACTCCCATTGTCATCCGAGGTGTGGAGGGAGTAATTCTACCTCGCTGATCAGCTCAAAAAGGCGCGGATCACATACACCGAGAGCGGCGGTCAGGGGAACCCGCCCTTCGACACCTCGCATGCCATCGCCGTGAAGCTGGAGAAGCACGGCATCGTCTGCAACCTGATGCACGGCTACGACTGGGACAGGTGGAGCGGGGCTCCAACGCACCGCTTTGTCGATTGCGCCTCCGACGCAGACTCTTGCAGCCTCCCGGCGTGGAGCACTTGGATCCTCAATTAATTCGAACGGCCCTAATTCAGGCCCTAGAAGAAGACCTCGGTAGTGGCGACGCTACGAGCTTGGCTTGCATCCCACCCGAGGCCACCTCCACGGCGCGAATGAATGCTCGTGAACGCCTCACGGTCGCCGGTTTGGCGTTTGCTGAAGGCGCCTTCCGGGAACTGGCTCCCAATGCCGTGATCCGCCGGTGCGTAGAAGACGGGCAGCCCTGCGAAGCGGGAACAACGCTGCTGGAGGTCTCAGGCCCCTCGCGGGCATTGCTATCGGCCGAACGCGTGGCCCTCAATTTCGTCCAGCGCCTCTCTGGGGTCGCCACTGCCACCGCCCGCTATGTCCACTTGCTGGAGGGCACCCGGACCCGAATTTTGGACACCCGGAAGACCACCCCGGGCTGGCGTCGCTTCGAGAAGTACGCGGTGCGCTGCGGAGGCGGGGTCAACCACCGGATGGGCCTCCATGACCGGATCCTCATTAAGGACAACCATTTGGCGGCGCTGGCAGGCGCGGCTCCCGACCCTGTAACCGCCGCAGTCCAGCGCGCGCGCGCTCAATTTCAGTCTTTGTTTGTGCAAGTCGAGGCGGACACCCCGGACCAAGCCCAGCGGGCAGCCGAGGCGGGTGCTGACGGGATTCTTCTGGATAACATGCCCCTGGAGGTATTGCGGGAGGCTTTGAGACGCATCGCCGGCCGTTGTCAGACGGAGGCGAGCGGAGGCATTCACGAGGCCACCGTCCGAGCTGTTGCCGAGACCGGGGTTGATTTCATCTCAGTCGGAGCACTCACCCATTCGGCCCGTGCGGTAGACATCGGTTTGGATTTCCTCCCGTGAATCCCGACACTCGCATTCTGGCCGCAATGAGGGCCGCCGGAGAGGCCGGCATCTCTGGAGCCGCATTGGCCAAAGATCTAGGCGTCTCCCGGGCTGCGATCTGGTCCCGGATCGAGGACCTTCGCAAGGCTGGCTACGACATCGAGGCCAGCCCACACCATGGCTACCAACTCCGCTCTTCCCCAGATCGCCTGCACGCCGACGATCTCCTCGCTCGCTTGGGGCCTGGCAAACTCATCGGACGCGATATCCAAGTCTTCCAGGTAACGGCCTCCACCAATGATGTGGTTGAAAAAATGGCCCGAGACTCGGTCCGCGAGGGCATTGTTGTCTTTGCCGAATCTCAAACTCGCGGGCGGGGACGCCTGGGTCGGCAGTGGATATCCCCGTCGGGCAAAGGACTCTGGTTCTCCGTTCTGCTCCGACCGCAACTTCCTCCTGCCGCCGCCACGCAATTGACCGTGGTCAGCGCCGTGGCCGTGGCCCGTGGGATAGAACGCCACACCGGACTGAAGCCCGAGATCAAGTGGCCCAATGACATCGTCTTCGGCACCCGAAAGGTGGCCGGCATCTTGCTGGAACTCGGGGCCGAACTCGACCACATCCGGCACGTGGTGCTGGGCATCGGTATCGACGTGAATTTGGGTGCGGAGGAGATGCCCGAGGAATTGCGTACTATCGCCACATCGCTGCGCATCGAAGGCGGGCGCACCTTTGATCGCTCCGATCTCGCGGCCGCCGTCCTCGCCGAGTTGGACGCCGCGTATGGCCGTCTCCGTCGAGGTGATTTTCATGAGATTAGCGACGAATGGATGCGGCGCTGCAGCACCCTCGGTCAACGGGTAACAATCCGGATGGCTGACCGAGTCGTCGTCGGCCGGGCCGAATCTCTCAATGAAGACGGGGCCCTACTCGTCCGGACTGAACATGGGCGACTGGAGCACATCATCGGCGGTGACGTGTCTTTAGCCAAGGGGCCGACGCCATGATGCTGCTGCTAGACGTGGGCAACACGCACACCCATGTGGGCTTGGGCGGCCCGCGCAGCCTTCGAACGCTGGGCGATATTCCCACCTCGGCGTGGTCCGATGGGACCGCAACCGAACTGCTCGAGGCGCTGCTTACCAAGCGCATGCCCGACCAACTGTGTTTCTGCAGTGTGGTTCCGAAAGCAACCCCCCTCCTGACTGGATGGGCTCACTCGCGGTTGAACTTAGACCCTCTGCAACTGACCCCGCAGTCGTTGCGCGGCGTGGGCATCGATTACCCCCACCCGGACACTATTGGTCAGGATCGCTTGGCTAACGCGGTCGCCGCACATCACCACTACGGAGCTCCAGCGCTGGTCGTCGATTTTGGCACCGCGGTCACCTTCGACGTGGTGGACCAGTCGGGTCGGTATGTGGGCGGCATCATCGCCCCGGGGCTTTCGGCGATGACGGATTATCTTCACGAAAAGACGGCGCTCCTGCCTCGAATCCGCATACGGAATCCCCGGCGGGTGGTCGGCCGCAACACCGAGGAGGCGATGCTCTCCGGGGCCGTCTTCGGTTATCGGGGCTTGGTGCGTGGCCTCATCATCGAGCTGCGCCGAGAACTAGGCGTGCGTCGCTTGCCGGTCGTGGCCACCGGCGGCTACGCTTCCCTCATTGCTCGAGGATTGCCGGAGATCGAGGCGGTGGTTCCTGGGTTAACGCTGGAAGGATTGCGACTGACTGCCCTCGCCCATTGCGCAAAACCTCTTCCCACATAAATTGCCTGACATGGCCAAATCCATCACTTTAAGTCTTCGTCCGGGTGATCCAGCCCCGCGATTCAGCGCGGTGGTCACCAACGGTTCACAAATCGCCTCCAAAGACCTCCTCGGAACGCCGGTGGTCATTTACTTCTACCCTCGCGACGACACCCCGGGCTGCACCAAAGAGGCCTGCGGATTTCGCGACCAGTATGCGGCGATTCAAAAGGCGGGAGCCGTTGTGCTTGGGGTCAGCGCTGATACGGTAAAGTCCCACGTAAAGTTTACCAACAAGCATCAACTTCCCTTCCCCTTAATAGCGGACACGGAGTCAGTGGTTGCCAATGCCTTCGGAGTTTGGGGAGAGAAAGTCTTCATGGGACGAAAGTACCAAGGCATTCATCGGGTGACCTTCTTGATTAACCAAGAGGGCCGTATCGCACGAATTTGGGATTCGGTGAAACCGGAGACCCATGCCGAAGAAGTGCTCGAGGCACTCAAGGCACTCTCGATGGCATAATGGGGCGGACCTAGCAGGTCCACGGCGGGAGGACGGTGTTGCGGGCGGCTCCACCCATCCTCCCGTCATTCGATAATATCGATATCGGATTTGTCATCCCAAGATCGAATCGACCATGCTCTCAAGAGTCCCTGCCGAGCCTAGGATTCGGGGGGTGTGATTTTCCGATGAACCAATCCGAAATAGCCTCCTGGGTGGTCACTTATCACCCGGCCCATCGTTTCCACGGAAAACGTGTGCTGCTCATCATCCCCGATGGCACGCGCACCGCACCGATCGGAGCCGTCTTCAAGGCCTTGCACGCCGAATGGTCAGAATCGGTGGCCGCTTTGGATATTCTCATCGCATTGGGAACGCACCCAGCAATGTCTGAAGAAGCCATTTGCGAGCGACTGGAGATTACTGTCGAGGAACGTGCCTCTCGATATGGATCCGTCGGATTCTTTAACCACGAATGGGACAACCCGGCCGCCCTAGAGACCCTCGGAGTCATTCCCGCCGATGAGATACGAACCCTGTCTGACGGGCTCTTCGCGATGGATGTACCCGTGTCAATCAACCGGCGTGTCTTGGGCTACGATCAAATCGTTATTATCGGACCGGTATTTCCCCACGAGGTGGTCGGGTTCAGCGGCGGCAACAAGTACCTATTCCCCGGAGTCAGCGGTCCGGAAATTCTCAACTTCTTCCACTGGCTCGGCGCGGTGATCACCACCGTAGGAGTTATTGGTCAAAAATGGACACCGGTACGCCGAGTGGTAGACCGCGCTGGCGCCATGGTGCCCATTCCCAAGTTGTGTCTGGCCCTGGTAGTGAAACCTGGAGGCCATGGAGAACTGGCGGGGATATTTACTGGAACCCCCGAGGCCGCCTGGGACCAGGCTGCCGACTTGTCTGCCCAGACGCACATCGAATGGAAAGATCGCCAATTCCACACCATTCTCAGCTGTGCGCCGGCTATGTACGACGAACTGTGGGTCGGCGCCAAGTGCATGTACAAACTCGAGCCGGTCCTAGCTCCGGGTGGCGAACTCATCATCTACGCCCCCCACCTCCATGAGATCAGTGTGGTCCATGGAGCGCTAATTCGGCAGGTAGGCTACCACTGCCGCGACTACTTCCTAAAACAATGGGACCACTTCAAAGATTTTCCATGGGGAACCCTCGCCCACAGCACCCATGTCTTCGGAATGGGCACCTACGAAAACGGCGTTGAAACACGTCGGGCCCGCGTGACGCTGGCGACCGGAATACCAGAATCGGTGTGCCGCGAAATCAACCTCGGCTACCGGGACTGGCGCACCATCGATCCGGCCCAATTCCAGGGAAGGGAGTCCGAGGGCATTCTGTATGTTCCCAAAGCCGGAGAAACCCTCTACCGAGTTCGTACCTAAAGCCACACTCACGCTAACTGAAAAGAATCTATCATACGGTTGACACAACCCGGCTTAACGTCGGATTCTTGCGGAGTCCTCTACGAGTCTGACTCAGCCATGGCCATTGCCCAATCGGTCCATACCAATTTCAGGGATGCCTACTGCCACTATCACGGTTGCAGCACGGCTGGCTTTGATCGTCATCTGCTGTTGAAGATCGTCCCGCTGCAGTTCCGCCTGTTGGCGGCCCTCAGCTTTTGGACAAATCCAGAGATCTTCGCCATCGAACTCGAGGTCATCCGTAACGCCGCTCCGGCACGCACCGGTCGAGAGATCAATGCGGCCGCCCAAGACTTGGTACACCTACGGTTCGTAGAGGACAGCTTCCGCCGTTCAATCGGGATGCGGGGTAGTTCAGATGCAGTAGTGGAGGCATGGAATCAGGTCAAAGCCACGGTAGATCGACCGCCCACACCCGATCATCCGTCTATCGCTTTAGCCGAAGGGGCGTCCCACCTTTCGGCTTCGTCCCGCTCCGCCGCGTTAGGCCGCAAAGATTCAGCCCTGACTATCCGCACCCTCCGCAGAATTCATCAAGAGGTCTCCTCAGGGAAACCCATCCCCGAGATTCTTGCCGCTGAAGGACTCACTCACGATCAGTTGCTCGGCCTCTTGAATCGAAACCTTCAGGCGTTCGACGGCGTTGCGGGCCTCCGAGACCAGCTGCTTGGGCTACAGAGGCCGAACACCCCCATCCCACCGACTGGACAGGTGGCCCAGAGTATTCCCCAGAAGCATCACTCCCGATTCATTTCATGAAACCCACCCTCCGTGTCGGCATCATCGGCGGCGGCCTCATGGGCCGCGAGGCCGCCAGCGCGTTTGCCCGCTGGTTCGTCCTCAACAACTTCCCCGTGCAAGTAGAGTTGGTCGCGGTTTGTGACCTTCAACCCACCCTGCTCGACTGGTTCCGCCAAATCCCAACGGTCAAACTGCTCACCCCGGACCACCGCCAACTCCTCGCCTCACCCGAGGTGGATGTCGTGTACGTGGCCGTGCCCCACAACCTTCACGAAGCCATCTACCTCGACGTGTTGGCAGCCGGAAAAGATTTGTTGGCCGAGAAACCCTTCGGCATCGATCTGGCATCCGCCCGACGCATCCGCGATGCGGCCGCCAAGTCCGGTCGGTTCGTGCGCTGCAGCTCAGAGTTCCCCTTCCTGCCGGGAGTTCAAAGAATTGTCGACTGGGCTCAATCTGGTGCCATGGGCAAACCCCTGGAAGTCCGCTCCTGCTTCTGGCATGCCAGCGACCTCGATCCGACCAAGCCAGTGAACTGGAAGCGTCAGGTTCGCACCTGCGGGGCCATCGGCGTGATGGGCGACCTGGGAATGCACGTCGTCCATGTCCCCTTCCGCCTCGGATGGTTCCCGAACCGAGTCTATGCCCAGTTACAAAAGATTTATCACGAGCGCCCCGACGGCAAAGGAGGTATGGCCCCCTGCGACACATGGGACAACGCCATGCTCCACACCGAGGCCACTATAAACGGCATCGAAACCCCCATGCGCTTCGAGATGAAGCGGTTGGCGCCAGGAGCCACCAACACCTGGTCCATCGAAATCCTCGGCACCGACGGCGGCATGCGTTATTCCACAGCTGAACCAAAGACGCTCTGGAAGTTCGACCGCTCGAAAGAGCAGTGGTGGAGCCGCACGGACCTTGGATTCCAGACACCGTTCCCCACGATCACCGGGGGCATCTTCGAGCCCGGCTTCCCGGACTGTTTTCTCCAAATGTGGGCAGCCTTCGCGGCTGAACACGCTGGTGCCCTCGGCAACCGCTTTGGTTGCGTCACCCCGGACGAAGCTGTCCGAAGCCACGAACTGTTCGAGGCCGCATTGGCTTCTCATGCCCAGCGCGCGGCTGTAATCCCCGGCTGAGTTCCGTCATCCGCTCCAGTTCCATGCCTCGTCGCACCCAATCCCTACCCCCTCCCTCGTCCACTGCCTCGTTGATCCTCCGCCGGACCTCTCTGAGGCCCCGGTTGGCCATCATTCTCGGCAGTGGCTTTGGCCCCATCGCCCAGTCGGTTTCGGTGGACCGAGAATTCTCCTATCGAGACCTGCCCGGCTTCCCCGTTGGAAGCGCCCCAGGGCATGAGGGACGACTGCGGATCGGAACTTGGCATTCGGTGCCCGTGGCCGTGCTCAGTGGACGGGCTCACTACTATGAAGGGTTTGAGCCCAACGAAGTGGTCTTTCCCACTCGAGTCCTTGCGGCCATGGGTGTCGAGACGCTGCTAGTGACCAATGCTGCGGGCGGCATTCACCCCGAGTTCCGCGTCGGTGATTTCATGATCCTGAACGACCACATTAATTTCCTGGGCATGAATCCGCTCCGGGGAGCGGTCGCCGAGGGCGAAACCCGTTTCGTCGACATGACACGGACCTACGATCCGGAACTGCAAACGCATTTGAAAGCGGCGGCGCGGTCGATCCGTCTGCCGGTCCGCGAGGGGGTCTATCTGGCGGTTTCCGGTCCCAGTTTTGAAACACCGGCCGAGATCCGGGCCTTCCGCAGCTGGGGCGCCGATGCTGTGGGAATGAGCACCGTGCCGGAAGTCATCGCGGCCCGCCAATGCGGGTTGCGGGTGGCCGGATGCAGTTGCATCACCAATGCGGCGGCCGGTTTAGGCGGAAAAACTCAAGTCGTCTCTGCCCAAGAAGTTCTTGAAGTAGCCAAAGCCCAAGAACAGCGGGCCAGCGAGTGGATCGGGGCCTTTGTGCAACGGATCGGCACGAAGGAAACCGCCGCCGAGCCCCCTTCGCCCACACCTCGCCAGGTTCGACCTCGTCAAAAAAATCCGTAACCTTTGGCTCCGCCGGAACGTTGGGACAGTGACCTCCGTTCCGTTCCGTTTTCCGCGACAACGCTGTTCATGCGACTTCTCTACAACATTCTCTTCAACATCGGGTTCGCCCTGTCAGCTCCGTGGTATTTCCTTAAGATGTACCGTCGCGGGTCCTGGCAGGCCGGGTTCGGCGAGCGCTTCGGCCTGTATGACGCCAAGCTCAAGCAGGCCCTGACGAACCGTCAGGTGATTTGGTTCCATGCGGTGAGCGTCGGCGAGGTGAACGTGTGCACGCAGTTGATCCGGGCCATGGAACCGCTGCTGCCCTTGCACAAGATCGTTGTCTCCACGACGACTTCGACGGGCATGGGTCTCCTGCGCGACCACCTTCCGGCGCATATTACCAAGGTCTACTACCCCATCGATCGCCGGAAACACATCCAACGCGCCATCGGCCTCATCAACCCCGAAGTGGTCATTCTGGTGGAGGCCGAGATCTGGCCCAATTTTCTATGGAGTCTCCAACGCCGTGGGGTCCCGTATTTCTTGGTCAATGCTCGCCTCTCGGAGCGCTCCTTCCGGGGCTACCGCCGGTTTGGGTTCCTCTTCCGGGATCTCTTCGCTGGATTTGAAGGGGTAGGTGCGCAGAACGACGCCGATGCGGAACGCTTGCTTCAACTCGGTTGCCGCAAAGAAGCCATCCACGTAGTGGGCAGCCTCAAGTTCGACGCCGCCAAGCTCGATGACACCCGCACGCTGGATGTCACCAGCCTTCTGGGTCAATTGGGAGTCGTTCCCGACTCTGTGGTTCTGGTGGCCGGCAGCACCCATGATGGCGAAGAGCGAATCTTGGCCTCAATGTACCTCCGCTTGAAGTCCCGGTACCCAAGGCTCTTCCTCGTACTCGTGCCCAGGCATCATGAACGCGGTGCCGCCGTCGGAGCAGAGCTCCAGGCTCTAGGCGTGCGATACATCTTCCGCAAGGACATGCGGCCGAACACCCGGCACAAAACGGGGGACCTAGAATGCCTGCTGGTCAACACCACCGGTGAACTCCGCCACTTTTACACGCGGGCTAACATTGTCTTTGTCGGCAAGAGCCTCACTGCGCAAGGCGGACAAAACCCCATTGAACCAGCCGCACTCGGCAAGGCGGTGGTCTTTGGTCCGCACATGGAGAACTTCCCCGACATTGCCCCAAATTTTGTGAAGGCCAACGCCGCCGTGCAGGTTGCCGATGAAGCGGGTCTGGAATCGGCGTTGATCCGGTTACTCGAAAACCCTGCCGAACGAGAGGCCCTCGGTCAACGGGCCCAGACGGTCGTCCGCGAGAATCAGGGCAGCATCGGTCGAACCGTCTCCATGATCATGGACGTGTTCTAAAGCCCTGCACCCGGTCGAGCGGAACATCATTTCGGAAGCCATTTCTCCCAATTCTTTGCGTAGGCCTCGACGTTGGATCGGTCCACGCGAACTAAGGGACTAACATCCCGGGGCGAGTCCGGATTCTTGCGCAAGTGCACCTTGTTAAATAGGTGCTCCACTGATCGGTAGCCCCACGCATGGCATTGCTGAGCCAAGAGCACCTGAACGTGCCCGCTACGGAGATAATTCAAGCAAATCGGCAATGCGTCGACGCTGACACATTGAACCGTGCCTGGCTGCCACTTAAGCGCATTCTCAGTGAAGAGAGGCCATCCTCCAATTAAGGCCCAACCGGTGATGTCCGGATTGGCCTGAAGGACCTGCTCCATTCGAGCAGCCGCATCCTGCGGGGTTTCCCGATGATAGTACGTATCTCGGATGACCACCCCCGGGTATTTTTTGGCCTCTTTGCGGACGCCAGCAACGCGCTTCTGCAAATTGGGCGCATTCTGGTTGCCGGCCAAAATGGCGATGATCCCCTTGCCTCCCAAAACTCGGGCCAATTCGCTCATCACCTGCTCACCGCACAGGCCGTCATCCACGCCATAGCAAACCAGTCGCTTGGAGGCGGGCGCATCCGAATCGAAGGTGACCACCGGCACTCCATCACCCACCGCTTTGTTGATGGCGTCGGTCACCTTGTTGGCATCGCTGCAACTGACGGCAATTCCATCCGCACCAGCCAGGACTAATTGCTCGATGGCCTCGGCCTGCTTCTGAGCGTCTTCCTCATTGGGGGTCCGCCAGTCGATGCGGATCTTCACCCCGTGCCGGGCACCCAGCTCCCGAGCGGCCTCCTCGGCCCCGACCCGCGCCACCTGAAACACGGCATTTCCCTGGGACTTTGCGATGAGCCCAAAACGATAAGACTTCGTCCCTTGAGCTAGAGCCCAAGACGGCAAGAGCGGAAGGGCGGAGGCCCCCGACAGAAAGCGACGGCGATTCATAGGAGAGGACTCAGAGCCAACACTCTGCACCCCTCCGAAGTCAACGTCTCAACGGCCCTCAGAAGCACATCCCTGAGGCAACGATCATCTCACGGCAGGAACGAGCAAATGTACTCGCAAATCCCACTCGAGACTTCGATGTCAAAGCCGGATTTGGCGGGGACATCAAAGTACGAACCGGCATCAACCGTTCGAGTTTCCTCGGTCCCATCCAGACGGATGACGCAGTGGCCGGCCACAATTTCCATCCGCTCAGCCAAGTCGGTTCCGAAGTGGAACTTGCCCGGGAAGATCAGGCCCAGAGTCTTCTTGGTTCCGTCAGAAAAACGGATCGTGTGAGACACCACCTTGCCCTCGAAATAGACATTGGCTTTGGCAACGGCAGTGACGTTGTTGAATTCGCTCGGAATCGACATCGCGGAGAACCTGTCCAAAGCCCGATCGCGCTTCAATGGCCAAGTCACAAACAGGGCACTCTCTCTAATCCCGACAATCTCGGTTGTCTTTATGCGTTTACAATCACCAAGAAGGCCCAATAGCCTTCCCCTTCTTCAGGGAAATGGGCCAACAACGAAATAATGTACTGCCGGGATTCGGGATAACGATGGGCTATTCCATCGCGTACCTGAGCCTCGTTGTCCTAATCCCACTGGCGGGACTGTTGATTCGCGTCAGTGCGATGAGTTGGGCGGACTTTGTCCGGGTGGCGTTCAGCGATCGTGCCTTGGCCGCCTACCGACTGACCTTTGGGGCCTCCTTCATCGCCGCCGCCATCAACGCGGTGCTCGGCACGCTGCTGGCCTGGGTATTAACCCGTTACCGGTTTCCAGGTCGCAAAATCTTAGATGCCCTGGTCGATTTCCCCTTTGCCCTTCCGACGGCTGTGGCAGGACTCACCCTAGCCAACCTGTTTTCACAGACCGGCTGGCTGGGACAATTTTTGGTGCCGCTGGGAATCCATCTGGCGTACACCACCGGCGGCATCGTACTAGCCCTGACGTTCGTCAGCCTGCCCTTCGTCGTTCGGACGCTGCAGCCCGTTCTGGAAGAATTTGAGGTCGAGTTGGAGGAGGCCGCTGCCACACTCGGTGCCGGCCGATGGTGCACTTTTCGCCGGGTGGTTTTTCCCGCCCTATTGCCAGCATTGATGACCGGCTTTGCCCTGGCCTTTGCTCGAGCCGTGGGAGAATACGGCTCGGTCCTCTTCATCTCCTCCAACAAACCCTACGTCTCCGAAATCACCCCTCAGGTCATCATGGGTTGGTTGGACCAATTCGAGTACGCCAATGCCATGGCCGTGGCTGTGGTGATGCTCAGCGCGTCCTTCGCCATCCTCATCACCATCAACGTGCTCGAACGCTGGGCCAGCCGGTTTCAACGCTGACCATGGCACAAGGCATTTCCAAAGGTCCCCGGGTGGCCATGAACAGCAAATCCCGCCGAGGGATTGAAGAACCGGAGTTCATCCGCAGGATTCTCATCGGGATCGCCGTCGGATTCGTCGGAGTGTTCCTCCTGCTGCCCTTGGCCAATGTCTTTGCGCAGGCCTTTGCTAAGGGGTGGTCTGCATATATCCAGTCCCTTCAACAGCCCGACACGCGGTCGGCGGTGCAGCTCACCCTGCTGGTGTCTGCCATTTGCGTCCCGCTCAACCTCGTCTTCGGTGTGATTGCCGCCTGGGCAGTGGCCAAGTTCCAATTCCGGGGCAAAGCGCTGCTCATCACTTTGATTGACCTTCCGTTCTCGGTGTCTCCCGTGGTTTCCGGGCTCATTTATGTGGTGATGTTCGGGGCTCAGGGATATCTCGGGCCTTGGCTCGATTCTAAAGACATACAGATCATCTTCGCTGTCCCAGGCATCGTTCTAGCGACGCTGTTTGTAACCTTTCCCTTCGTTGCTCGAGAACTCATCCCTTTGATGGAGGCCCAGGGCAGCGATGCCGAGCAAGCGGCCCTCACCCTGGGCGCCACCGGATGGCAAACCTTCCGGCATGTCACCCTGCCCTCGGTGAAATGGGGCCTCCTGTACGGGGTCATTCTTTGCAATGCGCGCGCCATGGGAGAATTCGGGGCCGTCTCCGTGGTGAGCGGGCACATTTCGGGAGTCACCGAAACCCTGCCCTTGCGCATTGAAAAACTGCACCAGGAATACCAGTCGGTCGCAGCCTTCAGCGCCGCCAGCCTCCTGGCCATCCTGGCCCTGATCACCCTCGGTCTGAAAACCTGGCTCGAACGCCGCCAAGCGACCGAACAAGCCTTGGGCCAATCCGATTCCCCTTCCAGCCATGAGCATTGAACTGCGCCAAGTTTCCAAGCGTTTCGGCAGCGTGAGCGCGGTCGAAGACGTGTCATTGACGGTCGCCGATGGAGAACTCGTGGCACTGCTCGGACCGAGCGGTGGCGGCAAGACCACCGTGCTGCGGATGATCGCCGGGTTGGAGGTGCCCACCTCTGGAGATCTGCTCGTCCGCGGTGAACGCGTCAACGATGTGCCCGTCCAGAAGCGCAACATCGGCTTCGTATTCCAGAGCTACGCGCTCTTCAAGACGATGAGCGTGTTCGACAACATCGCCTTCGGTCTCAAGATCCGGAAGACCCCGCCGGCTGAAATCCAGACCCGCGTGGACGAACTGCTCAAGCTCTTCGGGCTCGACGGTCTCGGACGCCGTCTGCCGCACCAATTGTCTGGTGGCCAGCGCCAGCGGGTGGCCATCGCCCGAGCTCTCGCCCCACGGCCTTCGGTACTCCTGCTCGACGAACCCTTCGGAGCCGTGGATGCCAAGATCCGCCAAGAGCTGCGCGAATGGCTGGTCCGCCTCCACCGGGAGCTCCACGTCACCACGATCTTCGTGACTCACGATCAAGAAGAGGCCATGGAGGTCAGCAACCGGATCGTGATTTTCAGTCGGGGTCGGCTCGAGCAAATCGGAACCCCGCGCGAAGTGTATGAACAACCGAAGAATGAATTCGTGGCCCGCTTCATCGGAGTGCTGAACGTGCTCGAACTGACCATCCTCAATGGGGCGGCTCGACTTCATGAATTGAGTTTCCCCGCGCATGGCCTGCCCGAGGGACAGACCCTGCGAATCGGCTTCCGGCCGTATGCCGTCCAGATTTCCCGAAATCTTCAGGAGCACCCGTATTTGGCCGTGATTCGTCATGTCTACTTCCTGGGGGTCCAACTGCGGCTCGAACTGGAGACCCCTTCCGGATTGATCCTGCGCACACGCATCGTGAAAGACGAATTCCTGCGGCAGGGGCTGGAGCAAGGATCCTCGGTGAGCTTCCAGATTCGCGAATACCGGGTGCTCTCCACCGGTGCCAACAGCCTGTCTCCCGAGGTCGCCACCGTGCATTCGGCCGCCAATTTCGCCGAGGGGATCTAATGCGGGGATAGCTTCCGATTCTCAGGCCTGCCCAACACGACAAGGTCGATGATTGAGTCTCGCTGTGAAACCGTGTTGGCTCCGCGCTATGAAGGTCGGTTATTACTACACGAAGGCCAACTCCATCGTCCGCGTCGGACTCACCGTCGACGACCTCGAGCTCATCGACCTGACCAGCGTCGGCATCCATAACCTCAGCTATGCTCTCGAGGGTTTAGAACCTTACGAGAACCTGAGGCGTGAGGCGTCACGGAGCTTCATTCGGCTCCCGGTCTCGGATGCCATTCTCGCCGCGCCAGTCAACAATCAGGAGATCTGGGCGGCCGGCGTGACCTATCTTCGCAGCAAGACTGCCCGCATGGAGGAATCGGATTTCAGCGCGACGGCCTATGATCGGGTCTACAATGCCGCTCGGCCGGAGATCTTCTTCAAGGCGCTCGGCTCCAAGGTGGTGGGACCGGGGGGCCCGGTCGGCATCCGCAGCGACGCCCGCTGGAGCGTGCCAGAGCCGGAGTTAGTACTGGTCTTCAACCGGTACGGTGACCGAGTGGGCTTCACCATCGGCAACGACATGAGTTCACGAGACATCGAAGGCGAAAACCTGCTCTACCTGCCCCAGGCCAAGACCTATCGCGCGTCGTGCGCAATTGGCCCGTGGATCCGCCTCGGAGTCGACGAGGCCGAGGCGCGTTCCTGGGGCATCCGGATGGAGATCCATCGGGCCGATACCCTGGTGTTCCAGGGGGCGACCCAGGTTTCCCAAATCAAGCGCTCGTTCGATGAATTGGCCCGCTGGCTGCACCGCTGTGAAAGTTTCCCCTACGGCAGCATGCTGCTAACGGGAACCGGCATCGTCCCGCCCAACGAATTCACCCTGGCCGCAGACGACCGGGTAATCATCGAGATCGACGGCATCGGACGATTGGAGAATTCGGTCGCCGTGGTTTGAGGCTAGGGTGCTGCCCGGGGCAACACGCCCCATCGGCCTACACCAGCTCGAGGCAACGGCGAAGTTCGTCGTCGGTATTGTAGAAATGCGGCGACAGACGGACAACGGCCTGACCGCCGGGCAAGACCCGGTGGGAAGCGGTAACCCCTTCGGCCTTCAGTTTCTGGTACACCGCTCGCATATCGGTGCCTTCTCGATGGAAACTGGTAATGCCACCGGCATTGTCCGCATGGGCGTCGCCATGGAGCACCGTGTACCCTTTGGCAACCAACTCCGGCACCAACCACAGACGCTTCCGGGCCAATTCAGTCGCGATGGCCTCGACGCCCACCTCCTGAACCAGTTCCAGGGCGGCCTTCAAACCGTGGAGCCCCAGAAAATTGTGCGAACCAGCCTCGTAACGACGGGCTCCTTCGTGAAAAACCAAGTCGTCCTGCGTGAGGAAATCCGGGCACTGCAAATTGTGCCAGCCGTGAACCACCGGACGGATTTGAGGGCGAGCCTCCTTGCGGATGTACAGGAGTCCCGCTGCGCACGGTCCCAATAACCACTTGTGAGCGTCCGCCGCCAGAATATCGACGTTGGACACGGAAGTGGGAAAAGCACCCAGAGTCTGGATCGCATCCAGGCAGAAGAGCACGCCCTTGGATCGGAGCATTCGGCCGATGGCGTCGATGTTGATCCGCCATCCCGTCAGATAGTGCGCACTGGCGATGGCAACCAACCGAGTATCTTCATCAATCTGTCCCTGAACATCCACCACCCGAACCTTGCCGAGTTCGCGGATATTCATCAGACGTACCTCGACACCCCGGTCTGCCAACGCCATCCAAGGATAAACGTTGGAGGGATAGCAGTCGTGATAGATGAGAACATTCTGACCTCGTTTCATCTGAAGCCCGGCCGCCACCTGGCTCAAGGCCAGTGAGGTGGGTCCCACCAACGAAACCTCGTCGTGGTCGGCTCCAATCAAACTCGCCGCCAATCGTCGAACCTGACCCACCAATCCCGATTCAAGGGCCTCCTCCTGGTCATCAATGGAGCCGGCTTGGGCATAGGCCCCGATCGCGTCAACCACACGCCGCGGCAGCGGACACACCCCGGCATGCGCAAGGAACGTCTGACGCGCAGACACGGGGAATTCGTGTCGTCGCAGGGCTTCGTCTTTAAGGATCTCAGATATTGTAAGGGGCATCAGTTCAGGGAGCTTTGGTGCGGACGCGAATGTTAATGACTTCGACCGCAACGGAAAAACACATGGCAAAGTAGATGTAGCCCTTGCTGATGTGCTGCTGGAAACCCTCAGCCAACAGCATGGTGCCGATGAGGATCAGGAAGGCCAGTGCCAGCACCTTGATGGTCGGGTACTTCTCGACAAAGGCCCCGATCTGATTGACGAAGAGCAACATCACCAGCATGGCCAAAATTACGGCCGCGATCATGACGGGAATCTGGTTGGACATGCCCACGGCGGTGATCACGGAATCGAGGGAGAAGACGATGTCTAGCAACAGGATCTGAACAATCACCGAGGCGAAGCTAGGAGCCTTCAGGTGCGAGGTGGATTCGGCATGACCTTCCACCTTCTCGTGGATTTCCTTGGTGCTCTTCCAGATCAGGAATAGCCCACCGACGGCCAAAACGAGATCCTTGCCGGTATTCGGCAACGGCAGCCCGATAATCGAAATATCCCACAGCCGATTGCTGAGGCTCATCACCCAACTCAAGGAACACAGGAGCAGAATCCGGGTGATCAGCGCCAAGGACAAACCCATTTTACGCGCCTTGTCCCGCTGCTCGGGTGGCAGTTTTCCAGAGAGGATCGAAATGAAGATTAGGTTGTCGATTCCCAGGACGATCTCCAATAGCGAGAGCGTAGCGAGACCGATCCACGCCTGCGGCGACTGAATCCATTCCATCCAATTCATCGCCACGACCTTGCCTCAAACCCAGTCCGGGGGCGAGTAGCGAAACTCACCTCTCCTTTCTACTCGACTGAGACCCAACCGGCCGAACACGAGCTAAGCTGGAGTAACCATAGGAACGTCGCCCCCAAATTCTAGAGCCCGTGGCGCGAAAAACTGGGAATCTAAGTTACCTGCAAACAAAGGATGCGCCCGTGGTAGCAACTACCCCCCATTTTGACCGCCGATCCATCGAACGGCATAACGCACCAAATCACTCATGTGTGCCAGAGCCAGCTTGGCCTTCAGATGCGCTCGGTGAACATCCACCGTTTTCAGGCTAATTCCCATTTCGGCTGCGATCTCGCGGGGTGTCCGTCCCTGACCAATTCGTTGAAACACCTCGAATTCACGATCGCTCAATTTTCCAATCGGAGAGGATCCGCCCCGCGGGCATGGGCCGCTCAAAGAATTTAGCAGCACCGAGGCCATCTTCGGACTGACCGAGACGCTCCCCGTAAGCACCTCGCGGATTGCGGCCATCAACCGCTCCCCGCCCGCCTCTTTCATCACATATCCGCGGGCACCGGCCCGAAGCACCCGTTCGGCATAGACCATTTCGTCATGCATCGAGAGCACCAGGATGGGCAGGCCGGGACGCTGAGCCAGAAGGTCTTTAATCAAATCGATGCCAGAGCGCCCGGGCAGTGTCAGATCGCTCAGAACCAAGTCAGGCTGGCAAGAGAGGATGGCCTCCAGAGCAGTCGGAGCATCCGCGGCCTCTCCCACCACTTCGAGATCCGGTTGAGATTGAATTAATCCAGCCAATCCCGCCCGCATCATCGGATGATCGTCGACCAAAAACACCCGGCGTCGAACCCGTGTTACAGAAGTCTCCTTGGTGGAATGGCGTTTCATTGCGGGAGTGGAGCCGTGCAAATAATCCGGGTTCCTCGGCCAGGGGATGTTTTCACTTGGAGCTCACCACCAAACAGGCTCGCCCGGTAACGCATTACCCGCAGCCCCATCCCCACGCTGGAACCGGTCGACTGCATGAAACCTTTGCCGTTATCGGAAATCTCCATGACCAGTCGATCTCGTTTCTGATTGAGAGAAATCACAATTCTCTGGGGCTGGGCATGCTTGAGAGCATTGGCCACGGCTTCCTGGGCAATCCGGTACAAATGACTTGCCGCAGAAGGGTCCGGCAACGATTCGATATCTGAACTCACCAACTGGCACTGGACCTGAGTCAACGACACGGTGCTCTCGGCCAATTTCAGCAATGCGTGCACGAGGCCTCCGACCTCCAAAGAGACCGGTGACAACCCGTGGGAGAGTTGTCGAGTTTGGACAACCGCCTCTCGCAGGTGCTTTGCGAGGGCTCGAAGCGACTGACCCGCCGGAGCCGAGAGGCCAGACACCGTCTCCACCAAACCCTGCGCACACAGCTCGAGTGCCGTCAGACGTTGACCCAGTCCATCATGCAGGTCGCGACCGATGCGCTGCCGTTCGCGCTCGCTGGCTTCAAGAATCTCTCGTTCCAACTGCTTGCGCCACGACACATCGGTGCGAATAGAGACATATTGAACGGGCCGCCCCGATTCATCCAAGAACGGCACAATGGTCGTCTCCACCCAATAGAGCGTCCCGGACTTCGAACGGTTCATAATCTCTCCTCGCCAAATCCGCCCGCGGGAAATGGTCTTCCAGAGTTCAACAAAGAAACTGCGGGGATGATGCCCAGAATTAAGAATGCGATGATTCTGCCCAAGCAATTCGCCCCTAGAATACCCCGAAATCTGGCAGAACTTCTCGTTGGCGTAGGTGATGGAACCCTCGGCATTAGTGATAGCCACGATCGAATGCTCGTCGAGGGCTGCCTTCACATCCCGAAGTTCACGACGGGTGGACGTCATCTCAGAATCTTCGAACCCGGGTTGCAGGGTTTGTCCCTCGATCACCGGCAGTCCGGAATCCAACGGTGGAGCAGAATTGGCACGAATCCCCACGACTCTCGGACGCCTCTCTGAAGGCTGCCCCGAGGCCCCAACCTTGGAGGAAGATTTCCGCCGCTTCGACAACACGCCGAAACGGTAACCCAAAGCCTAATGCCACGCGATAGATTCCCTTTAAGCGGGTTGCAGTCGGATTCGATACTCCGAGGGAGATTCGTGGAGGATGCGTTTGAAGACTCGATTGAAATGAGTCAATGATTGGAAACCCACCTCGTAAGCGATCTCACTCACCCTTAAGTTGGGATTCAACAGGAGTTTCTTAGCCTTTTCGGTGCGCAGGCGTGACACGTATTCTGTGAAGCACACACCGGTGTGGCGTTTGAAGAGCTTGCAGAAATAAAACAAGCTCGTGTGGACCGATGACGCCACTTCACCGAGCGACAAATCATCCCGGTGATGATCCTCGATGTAGCGCTTGGCCCGCGTGATGATCGGAGGCTCGGCACTGGCCTGCTGGACGGTGATCTGGTTGCTCTGGATGGCGAGATGATCGGCAAATATTCCGAGCAAGGTAGCCACGGATTCCATCGCAGGACGGGACATCACTGGCGTAGCAAAATAGGCATCCCGGACCCGGGGAGTATTTATGTCGACACCCATTCGATGAGCTTCTTTGACCGCCTGGCGGAAGCGAGTGGGTGTTGGTTTATTGAGGAGCACCTGACCGGTCTGAAGATATCCGATGGTCTGATTGCCCAACCGAATGGGCACGGCCGTCTCACTCAGGCCGTAGCCACACGTCATCGTGCAAGAAGATTGAGTGGCCGCATCGGCCAACCGTCCCTGCATCTGGAGACAGGCCGCACAGGTCCGACTCTTCTCGGCCGTGATGGCGCAAAATGGGTTTTCCCCCGGTTGACCGTGCAAGGGTAACTGCCAAGTAACCATGGGTCGCAGTGCTAGCGGCAGGCCGGTCGTTGCTGTGAAGGCTCGTTGATAGCCTTTGTAAAGAGCGGAACCTTCCAACGTCTCAATTAGTTCACCATCGCCATTCATAATCTTTGCCTTTCGTGCGTTCGCCACCACCCAGAATGAGCGGCGCGGTTAAGTATTCATGGCAGGTCTGGCTTGGATATTGGGCGATTCAACTCATTGACGTACTGGTGACTTCTTCAGGGCACCTAAGTCTTTTACTTATTCCTAAAAAACGCAGGCCGATGGTCTCGGCACCTATCGAAGGGGCAGAACTGAACTAAAACACCTCCGTCTCTACACCCAACTCGCAACGCACCTGGCCGGCGATTGCCGAAAGAATGGCCAGAGGAAGGTGCGCGCACTGGGAACCCTGGATCGAATTCATCACCGAGTAGATTTGAACCCGCTGGAGTACAGCCCCCTGTTCCTGAAGTTGGGAAAGACAGCTCAGATAGGCTTTGATTTCGGAGCGGGTTGGTGACGCCCCGTCCACACTCGCAAAAAGGCTGTGAATCACCACAGGACGGCGGCGACCCAATTCAAGAATGCGGGCCAGCACGCCATGGAAAGGAATGTCCACCCCACTCATAAAACGAAACCGCTCGTCCGTCCCGGCATCCAACTTGACCCAGACTTCATCCTGCGCTGTGAAGAGCTCCAAAGCCTGCTGCACCTCAGGACGTTCCAGTCCCGATCCATTGGTCTCCAGAACCAGTTTGAAGAAAGGATACCGGCCGAGTGCCCGGGCATGGACGAGAGTCTCCACCACCTCCAAAAAATTTGGACACAGTGTGGGTTCACCTTCACCACTGAGCATCACTTGACGAAGGCTCAACCATTCCAAAGGAAACCGACTGTACGCCCGTTGACGCGACATTTGACCCGAGGCAATGGATTCCAGAGCTGAGTTCAATTCTAAGCCCAACTCGTCCACATTAACCGGCTTCAAATTAAGGGCGCAGGTTTTCGGTGTGTCACAGTAGCGGCATCGATAATCACACGCACCGCTGGGTGAGAGATTGACCCCCACAGACAGCCCACGAGTCGGACCCGACAGGAGGATGTAAACCCAGGATCGTCCCTGATAATCGCGAGATAAAGTCCTACCCGCTCGTCGAACCGACCGAACACTGCGGGAGGTTTTCATGGGTTTCATGGGCTTAGATTTCATAAAATTTTCCCAAAGTTCCCGACGCCATCTTACCACTTCTGACGGTAGCGGGTTGTCATTCCAAAATCTGGACTGAGACACTTCCACGCTGCCCTCCTCCATTTGCAGGGTGTGACTCCGATTTTGCAGTCCCGCCCAAGACAGCGACGGCCGGCTGCAATTCCACAAAATTGGTTACGCCTAGAACAAGCAACGCGTGGCCAAAGAGCACGCTGTCATCGAACACTGTATCGGTTCCATACCATCCATGAAATCCAAGCCCGCCTCCAAAAGCCCCTCCACGAACGAAACATCTCTCACGGATCACCGTCCGATGACGTTCAACTTCCATGATTCAGAAGCCTGCATGGTAGCGATCGCCGGGACGTTCAACGATTGGCATCCATCGGCCACACCCATGGTCCCGCTGGGCAAGGGGCGTTGGTCCAAAACCTTGGAGGTGAAGCCGGGCATCTACGAATACCTCTTCGTGGTGGATGGCAAGTGGATCGCCGACCCGGGATCGGCGGTCACCGTCTCCAACCCCTTTGGCGGCATCAATTGCTGCGTGACCGTCCGATAACGAGGCATCAATCCGACCCATCCATGAAAAAACCACACACTCAAGCCAGCCCACCGGACACCGCTGCCACACACCTCTTGGTCTCCCCGCCCACCGGGCAGCGGGCTGTGCATTCATTGCCACTCGAGCCCGTCAGCCGTGTGCATCCTCGCCACATTCTGGTGCCAACCGATTTCTCCGCCGCCTCCAAAAAGGCGATCGAATATGCCGATGCATTCGCGTCGACATTCCAGAGCCGCGTAACCCTTCTTCACGTCCTCGAACCCATGGCTTTACCGCCTGAATATGGCTATATACCGGCCTATTCTCCAGAAGATGAAGCGCTTCAAGTGAATGCCGCGCGCAAGCATTTGCTCGAGAGAGCTTCCAGTATGGATTCGGCTCGCCAGACCGAGGTCCTTGTCCGTGTTGGCCGCCCCTGGCACGAGGTGGTCAGTGCTGTCTCAGAACTCGGCGTCGATTTGTTAGTGCTGACCACCCATGGCCGAACCGGTTTGCCACACATGCTCATGGGCAGTGTGGCTGAGAAGATCGTCCGGCATGCCTCCTGTCCGGTGTTGGTCGTGCGGCCTGAGGAACGGGACTTCTTAAGATAACTCGGTCCGGACGCGCGCAATGGAATTGTGATTCCTTACTACACAGATTTGGTCAAATTCCCCAGCAACATGTCCCCCTTCCAATTCTTGGTGGGCGCTTCCCTGATCTTGGGCTTGCTCCGAGCCGATTCCATCACCCTGCCCCTCTGGCCTGCTGGGACGGTCCCCGGATCCCGCGGAACCAACGACGCTGACATCCCCACCCTCACTCCCTACCCGGCAGCCCGAAGCTCACAGGCCCAGCCTGCCATGGTCATCTTGCCCGGAGGGGGTTACGGAGGACTGGCGGGCCACGAGGGCCGAGATTATGCGCTGTTCCTGAATCGAGAGGGCATACACGGATTCGTGGTTAAATACCGGCTCGGTAGCCAGGGGTACCGTCACCCTTCGATGCTTCAGGATGCGGCCAGGGCCGTTCGTTGGGTCCGGGCCCACGCCGCGGAATGGGGGGTTGATCCCGACCGGATTGGGATTATGGGAAGCAGTGCCGGAGGGCACTTGGCCTCCACACTCCTCACTCACCATGACGGAGGCAACGCCCAGTCGTCCGACCTGGTGGAACGCATGAGCAGCCGGCCAAATCTGGGGGTTCTCTGCTATGCGGTCATCTCTATGGGCCCCTTCAGTCATGCGGGATCCCGCCGCAATCTTTTGGGAGAGAACCCTTCGTCTGAATTGATCGAGGATCTTTCAAACGAAAACAGGGTCAGCACTACAACTCCGCCGGTTTTCATCTGGTCATTGCGGGATGACGGGGCAGTGCCCATCGAAAACTCCATGGCCTTCGCCACTGCCTGTCGGCGATACAAGGTTCCCTTTGAGTTACACCTCTATGATGGAAAACCCCACGGAATCGGACTCGGTGCCAAGCCACCGACCTTCGAGAACCCTCACGTGTGGACCGCTGACTTGCTAGCTTGGCTGAAAACCCAACGTTGGCGCTAAGCCAAAACGCTTCCGTCGGAAGGGTCGTCCTTATCAAGTCTTCTTCCGCAAGAGCTTCGTTCCTCGCTCGTTACGAGCCTCCAACCGGCCCACACCTGGCTCGCGCATCGTCTTGCGAAAAAATTCGCCCGGCAAAGACTTTCCTTCCAACGCGGAATCGGGGGCGAATCCTCATCGGGCCCGTTTTCCCCGTTTCCTGTTAGAAACCGACGCGCTGCAGCAAGCACATCGGTTCTGGGTCGAGCAGCGCCTTAGACACGGCCTGAGCAAAGTTATAGACGATGTCACGACCTCGAAGCTCAAGCTCTACCGCGTGCGGCACGATGCGGCGTCTGTTTCAGTGATCTGACACCTCCACGCAAGTTGCTTCGACGGAGGCATGGCTGAAGGCTTAGATAAACAACAACTCTTCGGGACGCCCCCTGCGGTGCTGAAGGGCTGAGGGGGAATGAACCGCGAGGGAAGCCACGACCAGAGAAAATACACACTGGGACGAGCGGGCCCTTCGCCGAGATCAGATCTTTCAAGGGCAACCCACTCCTACAAGGTATCCAAACCTGGAAACGTCACTGGTCCATTACCCCCTCCCCAAATCCAGATGAATTCGCCCGGAAAATCCCACCGATCTTTTAATTTTAAGACTTGACGCTACTTAAGGTTTTATTAATCCTCAAAAACTCCCCACCTAATACTTTGCAGCAATGATCTCCGCATTGCCGTTTACAAAGCGTCTCAAGGTATTCGGTTTTGAGTACTCAAATAAACAATGAAAAACCTACAAAGAATCCCAATTGCAACTGCGGCGATGTTATTTCCCTGCATCGCATTTTCACAAGCCCTTGACCTGGCAACGTTCGACCCCGCTTCGGCGGGCCCCTGGTCGGAAAAGGCAAGAACCACCCTTATGGTTCCCAAGGTAGCGAATGACTCCATCAAGGCGGACGGAACGTTGGGCCTGAATGAGTACGGCGGCTTCGCCGGAGTGACGGTGACACCCGGGGTGAGCGCCTGGATCCTGAACTGGCCAGAGGATCGAGCTTGGGACAATGCACAAGACTCCAACTTTACCTTTTGGCTAGCCCATGACGACAACTACCTCTATGTCGGCATCAAGGCCCAAGACGACGTCGTCAATAGCGATGATCCAAATGGAAGTTTCTGGAAGGACGATGCCATTGAAATTGTAACGGACGCGCTTGCGGACGGATTTGACAACAACACCGACAGTTCAAAGGATCCGGTCGGCGGCCACAGCTACGTCAACTTCGAGGGGCGGCTTTCCGCGTGGGATGAGAACGCTGGAGCCAAAGGAAGCCAAGGATGGGCCAGTGAAGTCGACTGGAAATACGGAGCCAGTGGGGATGTTTTCGGTAAGGGCGCGGCCGTCACCGGCGGTTGGCAGATGGAGGCCCGTTTTACCAAACGGATGTTTGAGAGTCCAACTGCCGGCAACAAACTGCGCAACGGATACCGGATGGGTTTCAACATCGGACTCGATGACGACGACAAAAAAGGCCCCGGGGCTAATGGGGACAAATCCCGCAGCCAGGATCTCGAAATCCAGTATTTTTGGGCAAATCGTCAACGGTACAAAGGAGTGGATGCTGATTACCTGGGTACCCTCTCGACCGAAGATAAGGCCGCTCAGGTTTGGCGCACGGACGCCGAAAACCATCCGTTCATCATTGATGGCAACGGACGGTTGTCCCATGCCGGCACCGGGGAAATCATCTTCGGTTATGACGAGAATCAAAAATCGTCCGGGAAGGTTCTCTTCATGACATCTTCCTCCGCGTCTCCCATCAATTCCGATCCGGCATTGATTGCCCTGCTTCAAGCCAAGGGGTACACGGTAACCGTATTTCAATCGGGCGGTCCGCCGGATGAAATGCGCAACGCCATCGTAGGGCAGGATGTGGTCTTCATTTCCGAAACGATCGGTTCGGGATCAGTACTGGAGCCAATCGGGGATCCCGCCGTCCAAAAATTCATTCTCCGCGATTCCAATATCCCAGTCATATCGGCGGAAGCCTACATGTGGGACAATGCGGAGTGGACCGAGCATCCGGCGGACTATTCGAATGAGTTCTCCTATTTTGGGAACACAGGGCGAACCGAAAACGACCAGCCAGCGAGCCTCAAGGATGCCGTCGATTCTCTCTACATTCGTAATGCCGCACATCCCATGGCCAAAGGCCTCCCGGCTAAAGCCAAGGTGTACAATACTCCGTATAGCTTCAACTATGGCAAGCCATCGGCCGACGCTGATGTGATTGCTAGCGCCCTGTCAGATGGCACCTACCCCACCCTTTTCGTTTACGAAAAGGGTGATAAGTTGGTGGACGGAAGCACGGTTCCGAATAAACGAATTGGGCTCTTTTTCGGCCAAGCCGCCAGCCTGGTGGCCAACTGGACACCGGAGCTGAGTTTTCTCACTGAAGACGGCAAGACACTGCTTCTTAACACCATCGATTACGCCATCGGTAAAACCACCACGCCGCCCAAGATTACCATCACCCGAAGCACCACTGGCGTTACCATCACTTATTCCGGAGGGACACTCCAGAGCACTGATAGCGTGAATGGAACGTTTTTCAATGAAACGGGCGCCAGTCCCCTCACGGTTTCGTCTCCTACCGAATCCGCCCGATTCTACCGGGTTAAGTCCAACTAGGTCTCCGTCGTCACGGATAACTTATATAGGCGCCGCTATAACCGCAGAGCGCGATAATCAAATCCCTATTAGTAGTCCGTTTCTGCGAGAGGGGCGGCTGGAAAACCGGCCGTCCCTACTCGGCCCTATGGAGCAATCGGCCTTTCTTAAAGTGATAATGATGTCCGGTCAAAGCTGCAGTGTAGAAAGTGTTAACCAAAAAAACAACCGCTCGAGCCATGACCGAACGACCACAATATAACCTCGAGCGTCTTTTGTTATTAAAAGCTAAATGTTGCGTGCCTCACCCAAACACCTCCGAGGTAGGGCGATTTCTCCGAAAGCGCCGCGTCCGCAGACAAGGACAGCCGCAGACATGGACCGCCGCAGTCACGGACCGCTCGGAGATCGGTCCCTACCTTGGAGCAGGATCGGAACGTCGGTGGGGACGGACCGCTCAGAGATCAGTCCCTACCTCGGAGCAGGATCGGCCTCACCCATGCGCTTCCGAGGTAGGGCGATTTCTACGAAAGCGCCGCAGGTGACCGCACCCGATGGAAAAACAGGACCGATACGGCGGAATGGCTCCGTTTATATTTCTCCGATCACGAATCCAATGATGGCGGGACAGGCAGTATCTGTTGGCGGTCTCGTCGCTCCTTTAGAAGGTTCGGTCCAGTGGAAATCCATCAAGCGGATGCGGGACATCTATTGGACCTATTCCGGGGATGGTGGACATCGGGGTTCCTAGTGAGCGGGAACCGGGAACAAGCTGAACTTTTGCCGAATTTCAGGTGCTTTGGGTCAGCTTCCAACGGTGTCGCTTGGCATCAGAGGTGACGTTCACGACCCCAAATCGAGCTCATCCCGAAACGATCAAGAATCGTTGCCTAACCTGGTTCCCTCATTCCCCGGCTCGGCGACTGCCGCCAACACCCTAATCGACTAAGCACCCGGCAACCGGGTCGGCACTGGCCCGGTACTGGCTCTTAATTCCAATTCGGCAGGAATACGCACCGATGCCGGCCGCTCACCCTCCAGCAGCTTGCGCATCAGTTCCATGGCAACCGAACCTAATCGAAGCTTGGGTTGGCGAACGGTGGTAAGCGGTACGCGAAAGAATTCGCTGACCAAGACATTGCCAAACCCCGCCACACTCAGGTCATGAGGAATGCGGACACCTTGGTTGAGCAAGGTCTCCGCGGCCCCGATGGCTACCAAGTCGTTCACGCCTTGAATCGCTGTGGCTTCGGGGTTTTCTTGGATGTACTGCAGGGCCGCTGAAGCGCCCTCCTCCAAGGTGGAACCGGCATGGAACACCAGACGGTCTTCTAATGGAATTCCAGCATCGCGCAATCCCCGACGGTAACCCTCGATCCGCTCCTGCGCCCAAGGTGAATAAGACGGACCCGCAAAGAAGGCGATCCGACGATGTCCCAACGAGATCAGATGTCGCGTGACCGCTTCAGATGCACCGAGATCATCGGTCTCGACATTGACAAACTGTTCGCAAAAGGGAGCCCTCTGGCCGAGCAATACAGTTGGAATACCCTGTTTGAGGAGATCATTAAAAATCGGAGCCGTGGATTCCATCCGATAGACCGGAGCGATGAAAATACCATCTACACGGCGAGACATAAAACGCCGGATCACCGAATCTTCGCGATCCACTTGGCCCAACGAATGAGCCAACAGCAGGTCAAAACCCCGTTCATAGGCCGTACTCTCCAAAGCCAATAGCACCCGCGAATAGATCGGATCGGTCGGTGCCGGAATCACTAACCCTAAGAGGCGGGTCTTGCGGTTTCTCAGACCGCTGGCCGAGGCGTCGGGCACATAACCCATCTGTTGCGCCAACGCCTGGATGCGCAACTTGGTGCCAGCGGACAGATCCGGCTTGTCGCGCAGCGCCTTGGACACCGTCATGACCGAAACTCCCCCCACCGCAGCGATGTCCTTCAAACGTACCATAAAACAGTAATTCGGAAAACCGGAGATCCGACGAACCGTGCCGCTCAGGACCCTGGGACCGACGAATCTTACCTATTAAGTCCGAAGCAGCTCCGCGGATCAAGACCTCTTATGCAGCGGCTCACTTGGAGAAGTGAAGCCTGTCATTACAGGGGGGCATATTAAACTTTAGAACATTCACTCATCATCACCTACAGTCGAAACACCCCCATGAAACTGCTGCACGCCGAACCCACCCGGATTGAGATTGATGGACACCATTTGCGCTGCCTCCAGTGCACGCGCGAGCAGTTTCACCGTCGGCGCGCGCGTCTGGAAACTGCCAGCCCAGCGGGCATGCAACCGGAATGGCAAGAAAGCGTGGCGAATGCCTTCATTTGCGCCCACTGCGGCTTCATTCACAATTTCCTGATTCAATAACATCCTGACCGGAGGATCCTTGACGCTGCCGGTATGAGGGCCGATATCTCGTGTCTGTTATGAAATTGGCGACCACCCATCTACCGAGACATTTCCGCGCATTCGCGGCGATAATGCTCGGGGTTTGGCTGGTGTCCCAATCGTTCTGCGTGGCCCATTGCCATGGGGTTCTGAGCGGCGGTCGGCAGTCCCCCACGGGACTCACCCAATCCTCCCACGGCTGCTGCGCCCGGTCTAAATCCTCCCGCGGGATACAAGCCGATGGGACTGCAATTTTAGCCTCACGTCTCCATAACGCAGCCCAAGATCCGGAATCCAACAGTCCGGAATCTCCGTCTCCGGCCAACCCGTGCTCTCCCCAGGCGGTGATCCAGGGGGGCCTCAATTTGGAGGCTCCCACGTGGGCTCCGGTCCGTCTTCCGTTTCCACAATGCGGTGCGGGCGCCGAATTCTGCGGGGACGCCGTAATTCCCTCGTGCCATCAGACATCAGCGATCCAGCCACACAGGTCAGATCAAGCCGTTCCTAGATGGGATGCAGGCTTTGAGCCCTCGGTAATCCTCGGGTCCGGACTCCGAAGTCTGGCACCCCCTAGCGGAGTCTAATCGGCCCCTGAATCGGGCCTGTTCACAACCAGGCATCCGGACCTGAAGGGTCGTTCCACGAACGAACTTCTGGACCCAGCCGCGGACGGATTTTCCTTTTCCTGAAATCCGCTGACGGCACTTCCCAAGACCGAAAAGGTCTCAGCGCTTCGGTCCTGTCCAAGATCTCCCGTTGGTTCCATTCATGAATTCTTTGCCTGTCATTTATCGGTATTCGGCCCGAATCGGCGGCTGGGTCATCAGTCTTCTGGTGGCCTGGCACTGCCGTGCCGAGGTCGTCACACCGTCGGCCGTCCACCAAATGGCCGAGTCGATACCGGACCGTCATCCCGGCCTGCAAGCGTTGAAACTGCGGGCCGGGGCTGCCAAGGCCCAGGCCGAAGGCACGCGGCAGTGGGCCGATCCAACCCTCAGGGCCGGAGGCCTCGGCTTCACCTCCCGAGGACCCCTGGCTTCAGAGGAAGGCGATATCGCCCTAGGAATCACCCAGACGCTGCCCGTCTTCGGTAAGGAATCTGCGGCCCGTGCCCTCGCCGAAGCCGAGGCCAAAACTGCCCGGGAAATGGCCGAAACTCGGATCGCCATACTCCAGCGAGACCTCATGGAACGAATCCTGCAAATGGCCTTACTCCAGCGCAGCATCGAGCTGGCTGAAGCCGATCAAGTTTGGCTGCGCCGAATCCTCAACACCCTGGAGGCACGCCACGCATCCGGTGGGATCACCGCCACGCTGCTTCTCCAAGTCCGCAACGAATTATCCCAAGCCGAGACACGGCTCAGGCTCCTGCGAATCGATACTCAGGATGCCGCGGCGCGCATCAATCGTGTCTTGGGCCACCCCATCGACCGCGCGGTCGGGCCGTGGGAACTACCGTCAAAAGCCGCACCCATTACCTATCAACACGATTGGCCGCGCCGCGCTCTCGCCGCGGAACCCCAGTTGCGGGTGGCTCGAAGGTTAAGCAACGAAGCCTCCGCCCGGGTCGATGCCACCCGACGCTCCCGACTCCCCAACCTGTCGCTGGGGTTTGATACCCGTCAGTACTCCGGAGACGGCGGCCTGAGGAACGGTGCGGCCACCTTGTCTTTGTCCCTTCCCTGGTTTAACGGAGACCAATACCGCAAGGACCTCACCCGGGATCGACTCCGACTTGAAGCCGCACACCGCGAGGTGGCCAATCTGGAGGCAGAGGTCACCCTGGAGATTCATCATTGGTTGACCCGTATCGAAAGCGCCCGTATCCGGGCCGAACTGGCAGATGAGACTCTCCTGCCGCGTCTCCGCACCGCTCTGGACACCGCCACCGCGGCCTTGAGCGCCGGTCCTGGTGAACTGCGAGACACACTGGATCTGCGTCGGCAATGGCTCGACGCACAATTCAATCAGGCCACCGCAATCGCCGAACAATGGTCCGCCATCGCCGAACTACTCCTGCTCGGCGGTTGGCACGATTTACCCCAACCCTCTTCCCCGCTTTCAAGTTCTTCTCCTGCTCCATGAAAACCTCTCGACTGCTGCTGTTGGCTGTCTTCGTCGCCGGTCTCCTCACCGGTGCCGGATTCTGGGTCCTCCGGTCCCACTGGGATCTTCCCCAAACATCCGCGGTTTCCCAACCACTAGGTACGGACCCCTCGCGTCCCCGATCCGTGAGGTTCTACCAATCGCCGATGCATCCGTGGATACGGTCTGACCGACCGGGACGATGCACCATTTGCGGTATGGAATTGAGCCCGGTTTATGACGGGGATTCTGGAGCGACTGCGGAGGGGCCTGTTGTCGTCCTCGGAACTAATTCGATTCAATTAATCCACCTCGAAACCAGTGAGGTTTCTGAATCCCCCCTCATCCGCAACCTGCGGATCTCGGGAACCCTAGAAGACAACGACACCCGCCACCGGATGATTTCTGCCTCTGTGGCCGGGCGCATTGAGCGACTGTCGGTCAACAGGCTGGGCCAAGAAATTCGAGCAGGTGACCTCCTGTTGACCCTCTATTCTCCGAGTTTGCTCACCGCAGAACGCGAGTACCTGGCCCTCAGCAAACAACCGCACCCGGAACCCGCCGGCGCCTCGACCGACCTGACCCCGATCCTGGCCTCCGCCCGACAGCGTTTAATTCAAATGGGCCTGACTCCGCGGCAAATCGATGCACTGAAGGATAAGTCTCCCAGCGCCCTGACCAGCGATCTCATGATTCCAGCCGATGGCACGGTGGTGCTCAAACAGGTGTACGAGGGCCAGTACGTCACCGAAGGGCAGCGCCTCTTTGAGACGGCGGATTTCTCCACCATGTGGGTGCAACTCACGGCCTACGAGTCGGACCGCCAATGGCTCCGGGTGGGCCAATCGGCCCGCATCACCACCGCTTCTTGGAACGGCGGAGTTATCACCGGCCAGGTGAGTTTCATTGATCCGAACTTCGACCCGATGACCCGGAGCACCCGAGTGCGCATCGAGGTTCCTAATCCGATCGAAGCGACCGCCGAGGGCCCCCGCCGACGGTTGCTCCACCGGGTCACTGCCATGGCTGAGATTGCCTGCGTCGAGACCGCACGCACCCTGCCCCGCAGCGCCCTTTTGTGGAACGGGGGGCAACCCGTGGTCTACCTGAGCCTCGGCGCCGGGGGCTACGAGTCCCGGAAGGTTCGCATCGGCCGTATCGGCGACCACTTGGCAGAAGTGCTGGATGGCCTAAAACCCGGAGAACGAGTCGTGACACAGGCGGCCTTCCTTATCGATGCACAATCCCAACTCCAAACCGGTGGCAGTGGCGACAGTGGCAATTCCCAGGCCTCATCGACCTCACGGAATCTATCTCCCACTCCGCCTCCCTTGGCCGGGTTCTTGCGACACTCAGCCGACTTGTCTGAAGCACTCGCCTCGGATCAGTTGGAGGTGTTTCGAAAAACCGTGAGCCGCTTCCCATCTCATCAGGACGCACTCCGCCAATGGGCCACTCAGCCAGATTCAAGTCTTCCAGAAACG
The DNA here is from genome assembly GCA_903854475.1 of uncultured Verrucomicrobiota bacterium. GTDB lineage: Bacteria > Verrucomicrobiota > Verrucomicrobiia > Limisphaerales > UBA9464 > SXXZ01. Next base: position 6,526 of record CAINWP010000035.1, on the reverse strand, counting down.
CTCCAGAAATCCATCGCATCAGTCTCCGTTCCACCGGTTTCCACGCCTCCTTCCAGTCTTGCGGAAGCTCGGAAATGGTTCCTCGACCAATCACAGACCACCGTGGAACTGGCCCGATGGGCTCACCGTCAGGGATGGGAAATGGAAGTCCGCACATTCGAATGCCCGATGGTCGATCGAGCAATTCCCTCTGCTCCAAAGCGGGCCGGCTGGTTGCAAAAATACTCCAAGGTCCGCAACCCGTTCTTCGGGGCTGAGATGATTGATTGCGGTCTCGAACTGAAGGAGAAGCCGTGATCGATCGCCTCATCGCAGCCTCTCTGCGCCAGCGCTTCCTCGTGCTTTGCGGTACCCTCATGCTCGTCGCGCTGGGAATACGGGCCGTGTACCGGACTCCGGTCGATGCCATACCGGACCTGAGTGAAAACCAAGTCACCGTCTTCGCCGACTGGGCCGGCCGAGGTGTTCAGGAAGTCGAGGACCAGATCACCTACCCGCTGTCGGCCAACCTGCAAGGCCTGGCGGGAGTGCGCAGCGTTCGGGCCACCAGCATGACGGGGTTTTCTCTCATCACCGTGCTGTTCGAAGACTCCATCGACAATTATTTCGCCCGCACCCGGGTGCTGGAGCGCCTGAATCAAATCACGGGCTCATTGCCAGCCAGTGTCGTGCCGAAACTCGGTCCGGATGCCTCGGGGCTGGGCTGGGTGTATCAATACTATCTGGAGGTGGACCCAACTCTGGCCCCCGAGGGAGGATACGATTTGGGTCGATTGCGCAGTATTCAAGACTGGCTTATTCGCTACCCGCTCCAGTCCATCCCAGGTGTGGCCGAGGTGGCTTCGATCGGCGGGTTTGTGCGCCAGTACCAAATCGAGGTGTCGTCGGCCAAGCTGCGCGCTGTCGGCATTACCTTGGGCCGGGTTCTAGAAGCCGTGGGTCGGGCCAACATCAACGTCGGCGGCAAGGTGATCGAAGAGAACGGCCGCGAGTACGTGGTTCGAGGCGTCGGGTTAATTCGAAGCACCGACGAATTGGAGCAAGTGGTGCTGTCGGAAACCAATGGTGTTCCGGTGCTGCTGCGCGAGGTGGCTCACATTCGTTTGGGCGGCGACTTCCGGCGGGGCGCGCTGGATGTCGACGGACAGGAGCGGGTTGGAGGCGTCATTGTCATGCGAACCGGCGAGAATGCGCGCGAAGTCATCCGAAAAACGCGAGAACGCATCGCCCAAATCCAACCCAGCCTTCCACCCGGGGTAACCCTCCGCCCCTTTTACGATCGCAGCGACCTCATCGACCGCACCCTGGACACCCTGAAGCATGCGCTGTGGGAAGAGGTAATTCTGGTGACCCTCGCCCACATTTTGTTCCTCTGGCACTTCCGAAGCATCGTCATCGTCACCCTGCCGCTACCCCTGTCTATTCTGACGGCCTTCCTGCTCATGCAGCAGTTCGGTATCTCCTCGAACATCATGTCGCTGACTGGCATCGCCATCGCCATCGGCGTCTTGGTCGATGCCGCGATCGTGATGACCGAGAATGTCCTCCGACACGCCGAGGAGGCCGAAGCCAACAAGCAGCGGGCTGGACTCGGAAATCGACTCACCCTAGAGGAGACCCTGCAAGTCACCCGCGATGCGTCTCTCCAAGTGGGTCGCCCGGTCTTCTTTGCCATGGTCATCATCATTTTGGCCTTCGTTCCGGTCTTCGCGCTCACCGGTCAGGAAGGCAAACTCTTCCACCCACTGGCCTTCACCAAAACCTTCGCCATGATCGGTTCCACCTTCCTGGCGATGACACTGGTGCCGGTCCTGTGCTCGTTCCTCGTACGCGGGCCGTTCCATCGCGAGGCAGACCATTTTCTTATGCGCTGGCTGCTGAGAATCTATGACCCCCTACTGTCGCAAGCGCTCATCTGGCGCAAGACGGTCCTGACCTCTGCGGGTCTGATCTTGGGGCTGGCGATCATTCTCGCTTTGGGACTCCCGCGGACTTGGGTGACGCAGTTCGAATCGGCGGGTTGGCCCTCCATTGCCCGCCTAGGCAAGGGCATGGGCAGCGAATTTATGCCTCCCCTCAATGAGGGTAGTCTCCTCTTTATGCCGGTGCTTCTGCCAGGCACTTCGCTCACCCAGGTGAAGGAGATCATGAGTTGGCAAGACCGCGTGATCCGAGCCCTACCGGAAGTTCAGACAGTAGCCGGAAAACTCGGTCGATTTGAAACGGCAACCGATCCGGCGCCGGTCGAGATGATCGAGACCACCATCACTCTCAAACCGGAATGGATTTCGACCAATCGTCTCGTATGGGGATTCCTTCCGATTCCCACTGTTATTCGCAATCCAGAATGGCGGGCCGGGGTCACGCCGCGCGACCTCATCGGCGAATTGAGTCGAAAGCTGAGTGAGATTCCCGGTTATGTGCCCGGGTTCCTCCAACCCATCGAGAACCGGATTCTCATGCTGAGCACCGGCATCCGGGCCCAATTGGGCATCAAGGTTTTCGGAGACTCGTTGGAAGAACTCCAGCGTAAGGCCTTTGAAATCGAACGCGTGGTCCGCTCGGTCCCTGGAGCCGTGGGCGTCGCCGCCAGTCGAGTGCAAGGCAAGCCCTACGTGGAAATTGAGGTCGATCGCACGCAGGCGGCGCGCTACGGCCTCAACGCACAGGATGTGCTCGACGTCGTCGAATCTGGAATCGGCGGAACGGTTGTCGGTACCGCAATCGAGGGTCGGGCCCGGTTGCCCATCCAGGTCCGCTTAGCGGCCTCCGAACGCGACGACATCGATCGGTTGGGAGAAATTCTGATACCGACCGCCAACGGGTCCCCAGTGCCATTGTCCCTAGTGGCCCGGGTCCAACGCACCGATGGACCGGGAGAAATCGCCAGCGAGAACGGCCGCCTGCGGGTCTTTGTCCAAGCCAACGTTCAAGATCGGGATCTCGGATCCTTTGTCACCGAGGTTCAGGAGCGAATGGACCGTGAAATCGTGCCCACCCTCTCCCGAGGCATGACCCTCGAGTACTCCGGTGAGTTCGAAAACCAGATCCGGGCCAGCCGGACTCTCCGTCAGATCGTTCCGACGGTGTTGGTCGTTATCTTCCTGCTGCTCTATCTCGTGTATCGCTCCGCCATCGAGGCCGCCCACGTCCTCTTGGCCGTCCCGTTCGCCTTGTCCGGCGGCGTCTTCTTGCAATGGGCTCTCGGCTGGCATTTCAGCGTCGCTGTTTGGGTCGGTTACATCGCTTTGTTTGGAACCGCCATCCAGACCGGGGTGGTGATGGTCGTCTATCTCGAGGAAATGCTCGCCACGCGTCGTGCTGCACTGGGAGATCGCTTCACTCATGACGACCTCATTCAGGCGGTCAAAGACGGGGCGCGTCTCCGACTTCGCCCCAAGGTCATGACCGTAGCCACCATCGTAGCCTCCCTTCTGCCGATTTTTTGGAGTCACCGAACTGGGACTGAAGTGATGAAGCCTCTGGCCACACCCGTCATCGGCGGCATGGTCAGCAGTCTGCTCCACATCCTCATCGTCACCCCCATCCTCTTTGTCCTGATTCGAGAGCGGGAATTTAAAAAGTCGGTAAATCAAGCGCCATAGCACCCTAATCCACTCCTCCGGCCTGAGAACCTGCTAGAACCCGTGATTGCGGCTTGCTGCCTGATTTTCCAAGGGGCAGGCTTTACAACATAAAGCGTATGGCTGAACTCATCGGAAATCTTCTCGTCGCCCAGTCTGGCGGCCCCACCAGCGTCATCAACGCCTCCATTGCCGGGGTTATCACCGAAGCCGGTCACCATGAGTGCATCGAAGAGATTTTTGGCGGCCAGAACGGTATCTTAGGAATTCTCAACGAAGACCTGATCGACATCAACGACGAGCGGTCCAAGTCGATCGAGGGCCTACGGAACACGCCCGCGGCCGCTCTCGGTACCTGCCGCTACAAGATTGATTTCAACAAGAAGCCCGAAAAAGCGGCCAAAGACATGGACCGTCTCTTCGAGGTCTTTGAAGCCCACAATATTCGCTACTTTTTCTACGCGGGCGGCAACGATTCCCAAGATACCGCGCACAAAATTCATTTGGAGGCGGTGAAGCGCGGGTACGACCTGCGCGTGATGGGCGTGCCCAAAACCATCGATAACGACCTTCCGGTCACCGACCACTGCCCGGGATACGGTTCGGTGATCAAGTACAACTCGGCCACGGTGATGGAAATCGGCTTCGACGTCGGTTCCATGGCCACCGATGACGGCTCCTGCTGCATCGTCGAAGTCATGGGCCGCGCCGCCGGCTGGATCGCTGCTGGAACCGTCCTGGCCAAGCAGGGCAATCCGGCCAACCCGCCGCACATCATCATACTGCCCGAAATCCCCCTGAATGAGGCTGCATTCCTCAATCGGGTGAAGGAAGTGGTCGCCGAACACAAATATTGTGTGGTCGTCTGCGGCGAGGGTGTGAAGAACGAAGCCGGCGAAGAGATCGGTGCTGACAAAACCCGCCTCGATGCCTTCGGCCATGCGGTGCTCTCCGGGGCCGCCGACGCGCTGGCATCAATCGTTCAGGGCAAGCTCAACCTCAAGACCCGCACGGTGAAACTCGGCTATGCCCAGCGCGCGGCCGCTCACTACGCCAGTCTCACCGATGCCGATGAAGCCTTCGCCTGCGGCACGGCCGCCGTCCGCGCGGCTGTCTCTGGCAAATCGGGCCTGATGCCCAAGATTGTGCGCTTGTCCTCCAGCCCGTACCGCTGGGAGATCCAGCTCGAACCGCTGGAGAACATCGCCAATGTCGAGCACTTCATCCCGCGCGACTGGATTAGCGAAGACGGATTCTTGCCGAACGAGAAGTTTGTCGAATATGCCGCCCCGTTGATCGAAGGCCAGGTTGTCGTTCCGCAAAAGAACGGTCTTCCGTCCTACACGATCCTCGCCAAGAGCCCGGTCGAGAAGAAACTCGCGCCCCGCGCCTGAGCCATCACAGCGCTGATGGGCGATGCACTGCCCATAAGCCTCAAACCGCCGAACGGATCCCACAGATCCCTCGGCGGTTTTTTGTTGATGAATCCCACCTGGAACGCCCCCAACCCAAGCGATGACAAGGCGTTGCATTGCAGTTCTGGCGTATTCGGCGTTAACTCTCTACGCGCATGAGTTCGCACCCCACCGCTCGCAACCTCCCACTCGGAAAACCTCAGGGGCCCAGACGCCATTTCGCCTCGGACAACTACGCGGGCATTACTCCGGAAGCCTGGGCCGCCTTAGCTGAGGCCAACCAGGACCATGAGCCCGCCTATGGCAATGACCGTTGGACCCAGGCCGCCACGGACCGGATCCGCGATCTCTTCGAGACGCCCTGCGAGGTCTTCTTCGTCTTCAACGGAACCGCCGCCAATTCGCTAGCTTTGTCGGCTTGCTGCCAGAGCTACCACAGCGTCCTGTGCCATGAGGTTGCCCACGTCGAGAAAGACGAATGCGGTGCGCCCGAATTTTTCAGCAACGGCTCCAAACTACTTCTGCTGCCGGGCGACGGTGGAAAACTAACCCCTGCAGGTATCGAGGAAGCGGTCCGTCGTCGAACCGACATCCACTACCCTAAACCCAAGGTGGTCACGGTGACCGAGCCCACCGAGGTCGGGACCCTGTACACCCCTCAAGAACTCCGAGCCATCGGAGCCATGACCAAGAAACACGGGCTGCGCTTTCACATGGACGGCGCACGCTTTGCCAATGCTGTGGCCGCTCTGGGGGTAGCCCCCCGCGAGATCACCTGGCAGGCCGGTGTCGATGTCCTTTCCTTCGGTGGCACCAAGAATGGCATCCATGTGGGCGAAACGGTGGTCTTCTTCAACTTAGCCTTGGCTGAAGAATTCGCCTACCGAACCAAACAAGCCGGGCAGCTCTGTTCGAAGATGCGCTTCATGTCTGCACCCTGGGTGGGGATGCTTCGGGACGACGTCTGGCTGCGCCATGCCGCTCACGCCAACGCCATGGCGACGCTACTCCACGACCTCGTCGCCACCTGTCCGAGCGCGCGGATCCTCTTTCCCAGACAGGTAAACAGCGTGTTCGTAGATTTACCCAAGCCAGTCATCCAGGCGCTTTGGAACAAGGGATGGCTCTTCTACAACTTCATTGGAGAGGGTGGCTGCCGTTTGATGTGCTCCTGGGACACCCGCGAGGAGGACGTCCGATCCTTCGCCGCCGACCTGTTGGAATGCGCCGGAGGCTGATTCGCAGTGTGGCTCCACCGGATCGATTCTGTCGGAAGTAACGTGATTGCGTTGAATTTTTTATCGCAAAACGAATTGTGGATCATTAACCGGCCAACTGGGAGCCCGCAACCAGCGAACAACGATGCTCGTGCGGAAGAGGATGTCGTCAGCACAACCGATCCGATCGAAATCATTCCGGCTTTAGAGCCTGTCTGAAAATGGGGAGGGGTTCTGCGGCTGGGGAATTCTGGGTTGGGCAAGGCGGTGAGCGGCGGGGCAGACCTCCTGCGGTCTGTTCCGCCCGAAC
>CAINWP010000034.1 GCA_903854475.1 uncultured Verrucomicrobiota bacterium | reverse complement strand
TTGCCGAGCGGAATCTCAAGCCGCAGCGATACCAATGGCGGGCCGATGGAGCCGCGATTCTGGAGAAAATCCACCGAGCCCGGGAAGCTCTGGCACGAAGCCAACAAATTGATAAAGACAAATCAGAGACACTGCACTAGAATCAAAGTTCAACTTTCCGGATCACATCGAACGGCACGGAAATCGTGAGGCAGGTTTGACCCCGCAACTGAGCTAAAACCACACCCAATCGGTCACGGCTTGCTAGTGATGGTCTCCCAATCCAATTCCATAGTCTCGGCGTAACGGGCTAGAGCCTTTTCATGGAGGATTAAAACCGCTCGGGCCACGCTTGAATCATCGGCATGCCCCATGATCGGGGTCAGATCCGGAATCAGGTCTGTCTTCTTGTGGGCGTAGGTGATGGCAAAGACGGCAGATGCCAATGCACTATAAGGCAAGTCCTTGTAGACACCCTCAGCGACGTCTTCAACTAGGTCGGCCAAGAACTCGAGCTGGTTGACCAAATGAGGAAAATGCGGTGCGTTGATCTGCGCGAACTCAACCTTCCACATCGGAAGACTCCGAAGGACTTTTTCCAACGTGGAAGGAGTGACCTGAGCGGCTCCATGAACCACGTAGCTGGCGATCTCGGACATAAATAAACACTATCCCAACGACTCGGTTTAGGCAACCGATCCCATCGAGGCTCGTCACGTTCTGCTATCGGACTTTGCCTCAGCCCTCCAACACACGCAGACTCCCACGACACTTGAAGGCCCGTATCGATCAAACCCTGGTGGACCGAGGTCTGTGCGAATCTCGTTCGCAAGCCCAGCGCTCCATCATGGCCGGACAGGTCCGAATCAACGGACACCCCGCCCAAAAATCGAGTGATTGGGTTCGCGACGGTGACACCGTCGAGTTGCTCAGCGGGGATCGGTATGTTTCCCGAGGCGGTCACAAGCTCGAACACGCCCTGCAACATTTCGCCATTTCTGTCCAGGCCTGTCGGTGTATCGACCTGGGCGCCAGCACCGGAGGATTCACTGATTGTCTTCTCCAACACGGCGCAGCCTCCGTCCATGCCGTGGATGTGGGACACGGACAATTATCCTGGAAACTCAGACAAGATCCTCGGGTCATGGTACTGGAACGCACTAACGCCCGGAGCCTGACCCTCAATCAACTCGGAGCCTCATCCTCTCAATTCGATGTCGCGGTCGCCGACTGCTCCTTCATCAGCCTGCGACTGATCCTGCCTCCTATCCCAGGGTTTCTCCGAATTGGCGGCCTCATCGTCGCCCTGATCAAACCCCAGTTTGAAGCAGGCAAGGAAGAGGTGGATCGCGGAGCCGGAGTGATCACCGATCCTCATATTCATGCCCGCGTGATCACTAACCTGGAAAGCTTTGTCGCCACGGACCTCCCCACGCTGGCCTGGCGCGGGGTCACCGAATCCCCCTTGCGGGGCCCCGCCGGGAACAAGGAGTTTCTGGCGTACCTGGAACGAATCACGTGAAAAAAACCGCTGACTCACTCCGACGGATTGGCCTGATCGCCAATCCCGAGAAACCTCGAAGCATCGCGGTCATCCGAAAGGCTGTCACTCAGCTCAAACGCCTGGGGCGAGAGATCCTCTGCGACTCGGTCACTGGACAGTTCGCGCGACTCAATACAATTCCCACGACCACCGATCCCGGCTCGCTGGCTCTGCAATGTGATCTGCTGCTCGTTTTCGGTGGCGACGGAACCATGCTTCAGGTGGCCCGCGAAACTGCCGGGTCCGGGGTTCCCATCCTCGGGATCAATGCCGGGCACCTGGGGTTTCTTGCAGCCGTTCAGGAAGCCAATGTAGCCGACGCACTGCGCACGGTCGTTGCTGGTCGGTTCCGAATCGAAAACAGAGCACTGCTGGAGGCAGTCATCCACCGCGACGGATCCTCCGCGGTCCAGACCGCGCTGAATGATTTTGTTTTAAGCCGCGGACTCGCCTCCCGCCTCATCGAGTTGGAGGTCGCCGTGAATGGCGAACTCCTGACGCGTTACCGTTGCGATGGTCTCATTGCAAGTTCCCCCACAGGATCTACAGCCTATTCTCTGGCAGCCGGTGGTGCCATTGTCAGCCCTGATGCCGATGTGCTGACACTGACGCCGATTTGCCCACACACTCTTTCAATTCGCCCCGTGGTGATGAGCCTAGACTCAGTAGTCCAAGTGACCCTTCTCAGCCGCCGTCTGGAAGCCACCCTTGCTGGCGACGGCCAGCAACAGACCCTACTCAGCACCGGCGACCGAGTCCTAATACGCCGGAGCAATCATGTCGTGAAACTCTTACGTCCCGAGGGCAGTAGTTTCTTTGCAACACTTCGCGAGAAGTTCGGCTGGAGCGGCGGAAACCTTTGAGAACGAGGCGAGTGGGATGCGATCAAACTGTGCCGCCGCTTCTCGGGCACGGAACGGAACGAACATTGCACCGGTCAATGCGATGCTCGGAACGCGTGAACCATAAAGCTCGCTGAGAAGAAGTCCCTCTGTTGCCGACCGATCGGATTGAACTGGTTCGGCTCAGTCAAATTTCCTCCACCCGATCTTGGTGTTGACTTCCTGATTTTCACCTAAGCGTCGCCTACCGCCTCACAAGGGACAGGCTCCTCACAAGGGACAGGCTCCTCACAAGGGACAGGCTCCTCACAAGGGACAGGCTCCTCACAAGGGACAGGCTCCTCACAAGGGACAGGCTCCTCACAAGGGACAGGCTC
>CAINWP010000033.1 GCA_903854475.1 uncultured Verrucomicrobiota bacterium | reverse complement strand
TCCATGTCTGCGGACGCGGCGCTTTCGGAGAAATCGCCCTACCTCGGAGGCGCTTGGGTGAGGTAGGTTTTTTGGGAGGTTCGCCTCAGCCGCACGTCCAGAACACGCCAAGCCCTGCCTAGCTCGAGCAACCTTCCAAGTGTCTCCTCCGGTGTTACCGATCCGCATCATCTTTTGGCCGTCACCTCCCCCCTTTCCCACCGAAAACAGCGAGGAACCAAACAAACCTTGGGCAAACGATTCAGTCTTGCCGGAACTGGGGGTGGCCCAGCAGGGCGGCTCGGGTCCCTTCAGACAAAGGAGCCTGCCGGTAGACAGCGCTCTCCAGAGGCTCGGCACTGGTGGAACGCAGCGCCCGGCCAAGCCAGTCGCTTCCGAGGGGCCGGGGAATTAGGGACAACGCATTGCTGGCCAGAGTCGTCTCCTCCTTTTCCCCGGTGGCCTCACCGGCGCCGACACAGAAACCGGCCCGCAGCAGGGTTGTCCGCAAGAGGGTGGCCCGGGAATAGGTGGCCATGGCGCAGGGGCGTTCCGGATCCAATCGCTCGAAGAGCCGCTGGAAGAGGGGTAGCGTCCACATCGCCGGATTCCGTGCCGGGGAATACGCATCGTAGAAGATCGCGTGGGGGGCCGGCAGTGGTGCGGCCGATTGGATGAGGGTGGGAAAATCGGCCACCTCTGCTTGCCAGCGGACTGAAAGGCGATCGTGGACGAACTCACACTGATGATGTTCGAGCAGCGCGCCGAAGGCGGTCTCGAAGCCCAACGGATAGCCCAGCACCTGGGCATGGTCTCGGGCGAAGCGCAAGGGTTCTAAGGTGTGATCAAAACTGACGATGCAAATCCGTTTCGGGATCCCGGCCAAGTGCCGGAGGGCGGTGGTGACATTGGCTGCGCTGCCCAGCCCCACATCCCAGAGAACCCATTCATCATCAGTGGATGCGGTGAGGCGTTCCGGGAGTCGCAACTGTCTCACGTACAGCGCCTCGGCCTCGGCGACCGGACCGATGACTGGATGAAAGGTCTCCCCTTCAGCCAGCGATCGTATGCTGGTGGTACCATTGGCCAGTTGGACCAGGGAGTAAGCGAATTCCATCGTTGTCGTTGGGAGGCCCAGAGATCGGCCGGCAGTAGAGCCCGGATAGCCTCTGGGATTGCGGGTCAGTGGGTTGAGGCGTCTTCGTCGGAGTTGGAGCTATTCCGGCGACTCGGATCGACACACAGGCCTCGGGTTGATGCGGCCACGAAGGCGATTAATTCCTGACAGACGGGTTGAGGGAAATCGGCAGCGGCTTGCCGCAGTCGCTCGGCTCGTGGGAGGACCGATCGGAAGAGGACGTGATACACGCGTTGGAGGGCTCGGCGGTCTTCAGGACTAATGCCTGCCCGACGCAATCCCACCCGATTGAGGCCGCAAAGGATGTTTGTGTCCCGTGCCAGCGTGAAGGGTGGGAGATCGAGTGAAATGGCCGAACCGCCTTGCATGAGAGCCAGTCGACCGATACGGCAAAATTGGTGCACCAGGCAGCTCCCTGAAACGAAGGCTCGGTCCTGCACCACCACGTGGCCGCCCAACAGTGCCCCATTGGCTAGCACAGTGTGGTTTCCCACAACACTGTTGTGTCCGACATGGGAACCGGCCATCAGAAAATTTCCGTCGCCAAGGACCGTGTCTTCCTCCAGCCGATTCGAGCGGTGCACGGTCACGTGTTCTCGAAATACGTTATCGTTACCGATACGAAGTCGAGTGGGTTGTCCCGCGTATTTGAAGTCTTGAGGGGCGTCTCCAAGAACCGCCCCGGCATGGATGCGGTTGCCCGATCCCAGTTGGGTATGGCCCGTTAGGTAAGCACCGGGGCCCACGTGGCAATGAGGCCCCAGAATCACATGGGCATCAATGACCGCATGGGGGCCGACTTGGCAGCCTTCGCCGAGTTGGGCTGAAGGGTGGATGACCGCTGTGGGGTGGATTTCTGTGGGCATCGAAATGTTCAGAGTAAGAATCCCATCACGCTGCCAGCGATGGTGCCGAAACCGCCAACCATCATGCAGTGCAATTCACTCCCAGTCATGCCGGGCCAGTACGGCTTGATGAGCAGCGGGGCCTCGGTTTGGCCCATAAAAATGTTGGCCGCGGCGCTGAGGGTCTCGCTGCCGCGAGTGCCCATGGTTCGGCGCAGGACCCAGGCAACGGCGCGGACGAGGAGTTGCAGAACTCCGTAGTGGTAACGGATCGAGGAGACGGTGCAGATCAATACGATGAGGCCGGTGATCACCGGGGCAAATAACAATGGGTTCTCTAGGCCAAAGGCCTTGGACATCGCTGCTTCATTGGCCATCTGCCCAAACATTAGTTTATTGCCCTCGTTCGCAAAGCTGATGAAGCGAGAAACAAGCTGCTGGCAGGTGTTGAAGAGAGCCTCGCCAGGACCGGTCTTGAGGATAAACCATTCCAAGAAGAATTGAAGGGTTACGCCCCAGAGTACCGTCCGGAAAGGGAACCGGCGCTTGTGCTCCGAGAGCAGCCATGCCACGCCGATGAGGGCGACGATACCCAACAGGCTTATAAATTTCATGGCCGCTGGACTCCACGGTGGTCTGAGCGGCCCGGACCGACAAGACCTTCTTCGATACACGCCTAAAATGGGGATTGCCCCTGAAGCGGCCCGATCTATCCTCGACTGCGTGAAGGGGTCTCATCGATTTCGGAGAATACCAGTTTTGTTGTTTTTCGCCGCTTCTACCCTGTTTTCAGGATGCGGGGGGTTCAGTGGATCCCATAGCGTCTCTCCGGCGACGTTACTCCTTCCAGGTCTGCTCAAGGCCGAACCTGCACACCGCTCGGCTCTTGGCGCTCCGACCAACGGGGTTGTATTGACTGCCACGACGACCCGAATGGTCGCCATGGCACCGGTGCTCCAAGTGCCTGCTCATTGATTTTCCAACCATGCGTTTTCCTCTCGCGCCGACGGCCAAGATCGCCCGGCACATCATCAAACATAAGCTCAAAGGCACCCCCAAGTACGCGATGGTGTTGCAGTTGGAGCCGCTCCATACCTGCAATCTAACGTGTACGGGCTGTGGTCGCATCCGGGAGTATTCCACTTCGCTGAAGGACTTGGTGCCGCTGGAACAGTGTCTGGCAGCTGCGGATGAATGCGATGCGCCGATGATTTCGATTTGTGGCGGCGAGCCTTTGATTTATCCCAAGATCGAGGAGTTGGTAGAAGGTCTGCAGGGACAGGGCCGCTTGGTGTACATTTGCACCAACGGTGTCTTCATGCGGAAGAAAATGCGGGAGTATTTGGCCAGCGTTTACACGCCGACCTTCGAACCCCAGTTGGCCCAGTTGCTGACTGAGAAGCTGGTGACCGAAAAGGAGGCTGAAGCGATCCGCAAGGCCGATGCGTCTGCCAAGTCCAAGACGGTGATCCGGCCCGGCAAGTGGCATTACTGGAACGTTCATGTCGATGGCTTGGAGTTCACCCACGATCTCATCGTCGAACGCGAGGGTGTTTTCAAGGAGTGCGTGGCAGCCATTCAGATGGCCAAGATTTTGGGCTATCAGGTCGCCACTAACACCACCGTCTACAAGGAGACTGAAACCGCTGAACTCGAGGAAATGTTCAAGTTCCTCAGCTCACTGGGCGTGGATGGCCACACCATCTCACCGGGCTATGATTACGACGCTGCCAAGAAGGACATGGTTAAGCGCCTGGGCAAAGACCCAGCCCAGTTCTTCCTCACTCGTGAGATGACCCGCCAGAAGTTCAAGGACATCGAGCGTTGGGGTGAGATGTTTACGATCTTCGGGACTCCGGGTTATTTGGAGTTTTTGGCCGGAAAACGGGAATTGGCCTGCAGTGCGTGGGCGGTACCGACCTACAATGTCCGCGGGTGGAAGGCTCCTTGCTATGTGATGACCGAGGGTCATTACCCTACCTATGCCAAGATGTTGGCCGAGGTGAAATGGGACCGATTTGGCGTGGATGAGAAGGGTTGCGGCCGCGATGTCCGCTGCGACAACTGCATGATGCACTCGGGCTTTGAGCCGTCGGGGGCTTTGAGCAGCAAACCGAGGGATTCGTGGATCAACTTTAAGTACAACTTCGGTTCCCGGCCCCCTGCTTACCCTTCAAGCCCTGAGCTGACCCGTTCGGCTTACAATGGAGCGACCATTGGCAAGGGTCACCTTGCTGAGGCCAAGGAGGCGGTGAACCGTGAGTTTGCCGGTGTGAAATCCGCCTTTGCCCGCGGTGGCAATGACCTGCCGCACGATCACTCCCACGAACATTCCGGTGGTTCGGGTGGGTGCTCCACTGGAGCTTCCGGGCCTGCGATCGACCAGCTTGCTGACCTCAAGGCCAAGATGGCCGCAGCCAAGAAAATAGAGGTCAAATCAGAGTAAGAGCGGAGCGATCTATCTCTTACTGAGTTTCCCACTTTCCGACGCATCCCTGATTTCCATGTCCGCCCTGTTCTTGTCTCCTCCCTCGTTCGACGGCTTCGACGGCGGTGCCGGTGCCCGCTACCAGGCCCGCCGCGAGGTGACGTCTTTTTGGTATCCGACTTGGTTGGCCCAACCGGCTGCTTTGGTGCCGAACTCCCGTCTGCTCGATTGTCCGCCCCATGACATTGGGATCCAGGAGACTCTGCGCATCGCCAAAGAGTTCAGCCATGTCATTATCAACACGTCCACGCCGTCGCTGAAAAACGACTGCAAGGTGGCGGAGGCCATCAAGGCCCAGCGTCCGGAGACAAAGATCGGATTCATCGGAGCGCATACAGCTGTCTTGCCGACCGAGACGCTCAAGGCTTCTCCGGCGATCGATTGGGTGGGTCGCAAGGAGTTCGACTTCACGTGCAAGGAGGTCTGCGAAGACCGCCCCATGGAATCCATCTCGGGGCTGAGCTTTCGTAAGGAAGGTAAGATCATCCACAACCCGGAGCGTGAACTCATTCACAACATGGATGCGTTGCCCTGGGTCGCCGATGTCTACAAGCGGGATTTGGAGATCGAGAAGTATTTTATTGGTTACCTGATGCACCCGTACATTTCGATGTACACGGGGCGAGGGTGCCCGGCTCAGTGCACCTTCTGTCTGTGGCCCCAGACCATTGGTGGACACAAGTATCGGGTGCGTTCGGCCGATAACGTTGCTGCCGAGATGGCTTACATGAAGAAGCTCTTCCCGCAGGTCCGGGAGTTTTTCTTCGATGACGATACCTTCACGGCCAACTTGCCGCGGGCCCGCGAAATCGCCAAAAAGCTCGCTCCGCTGGGAGTGACTTGGAGCTGCAATAGCCGGGCTAATTTGGATGAAGACACTATCCGGTTCTTTAAGGATTGCGGTCTGCGTTTGTTCCTCGTCGGCTACGAATCCGGCAACGACGACATCCTCAAGCGCATCAAGAAGGGTGTGACCACCGATGAGATGCGTCGCTTCACCAAGGCCTGCCACCGGGTGGGTGTAGTGATCCACGGCACGTTTATTCTCGGGCTGCCTGTGGAGACTCAAGAGACCATCGAGCAGACCATGCGCTTTGCTCAGGATCTCGACGTCTTCTCGATGCAGGTGTCGCTGGCGGCCCCCTATCCCGGGACCGAACTCTACGAGATGGCCCGCCAGAACGGGTGGTTCTCCAAGAAGGACAAGACCGACATCGTCCATGGCGATGGGTTTCAGCAGTCCACGCTGGAGTATCCGGGTCTATCTAAGGACGAGATCTTCGAGTCGGTGGATCGCTTCTACCGGCGGTACTATCTGCGTCCGGGTCCGATTCTGCGGATCATTAAGACCATGCTGGAAGACAAGAGTGTCATGGTGCGTCGATGCCGCGAGGGCTTCGAGTTCTTCCGCAGTCTCAATCAGCGTAAGGTGGATTTGGCGGCGTCTCAGAGCTTGGCCGCTCATTAAAGCGCCGGACGGACCGGGGGCGGTCGTGTCTGCTATTTGAACCAATTAACCTGAGTTCGATGGATCCACTCCGTCGCCCTCAGGTTGTTTTTTGCAGGGATTGGTTTCGTGCGGGATCTGGGCGGGCCATTTCGGCTGATAGGGCCGTACCCGTTCAATGCATCTCCACTGAGCAGCGCCCGATGCCGCCACGGAAGTAGTTGAAGCGGACGTTGGGATGCAGGGCTAGGAGGGACATGGGCACGGCGGTATCCGCGATGCCCTTGGCAATCATGAGGCAGGTGAGTCGCTGTCCGAAGGGGTTGTCGTGCTGACCGGCATGCCAGATGGAGACGGTCTCGGCCTTCCACGTTTCAACTGGGCCGACGGTGATGGCCTGAGTCGGCACGAGCGATACATTGCCGCCGCCGCTGGTGCGAGCGTTCTGGGCAATGGTCAGCGGGTGAAGGTCCACCACCCGGGTACCGAGCTTGAGATATTCTTCTGGGGTGGGCGGGGCATTGCGGTATTTGCCGGTGCGGCGCACGGGGTCATTGAAGGCCCAATGTTTCACGTCGCCCTGGCCGCCTTGCATGACGGCGCAGCGGACTCCTGAATCCCAAGAGGCCCGGTAGGAACGGGTATCAGCTTTCGGGAAATGCAGATGCGCATCCGGCATTACTTGCTTGCGAGCAATGCGGTTGAAGCAGAGTTCCCGGTCGGCTTTTTCGAAGGAAAGAGGGTGTGTGGACGATGCTTCTTTCCCGTCGATGACCCATTCGTCCATGCCCCAGAAGTGGCCGGAGCGGATGTCGAGGCCCAGGGCGTTGATGATGCGAGCGACGAGTGGCAGTTGCTCGGTGGGTCCGATTGGGCCGCAGATGCCGACGGGGTTGTCGTCGGTGCTCTGTTTCCAAGCCGCTACGTATTCGAGGGCTTCGGCGAGGTAGAATTCTTCGAGGGTGTCATAGAGGGTGACTTTGAATCCGGGGCGCGAGAGGCGCTGCATTTTCTCCGGAGTGAGGGCTGCGGCGTCGGCGACGAGTTCTGGGTGCAGGGTGGTGTAATCCCACCAGTCGGGGGCGACGCAGGAGACCGGGCGGGCGGAGGTGGAGCGGGAACTCATAGGTGCAAGCCAAGCGGGTTGAGCAGCGCCGGGCAATCCCAAGAACACGGGGTCGACGCGGGGTCGGTCCCACCTATTTACACAAAAGGGGGCACTCTCGCTTATTTTTAATCATTGGAGACAGGCTTCACAGGGAGAGATTTTGGGTGCATGGGCGGGTGGAGGCTCCGCGGGATCGGTCCTGCGCTCGCAGGGAAGCTCGGAGGAGGATGGGGTTTTCGCGCTGTGCGTGAGGGGAGGGTTTGATCGCTTCCAATGCTCGCTCCAGCCCGGTCCCGCTACCGCCTCGACGCGGGGGTGGGCTGTGTCGGAAAACAAAAACGGCGGTCCCGCCTTGAAGGGCAGGACCGCCGTGATTGAAATCGTTCAGGAATTCTTGTCCCAGCCGTAGGTCAGTTGGGAGATTTCCTTGCCGGACTTGTCGGTCACCTTGCGGCTCTTGGCATCGAAGTAGCACATGACGCCCAAGCGGTCGGACATCTCGGCCAGCGAGATGACGGTCTGAACCTTGGTGGCCAGGTCGATACCGGCGTTGGGCTGCTTGTTGGCACGGATGGACTCGTAGAAGTTCTTGTGGTGGGCCGCGACGCTCTCACCGGGGAATGCTTCGCTGGTCTCCGGTTCGATGTCTTCTGCGAACGGGCGTTCGGGGTTCAATTGAACCTTGTTGCCACCCATGGTGAGCGTGGCCTTGTGGCCGCGGATCATCTCGGAGGAGCCGACTTCGTTGACCGAGCTCGAGGTGACGTGCATCACGTAGCCGCTGGGGAATTCGGCGACGAGCTGGATGATCTCTTCGACGTCACGGACGTATTGGGTGGCCTGCTCGGGCTTGCGGCCCACTTGATTCAGGTCGGTCTTGAAGGCCTTGCTGCCAACGGCAGCGACACGCACGGGGAACTCCGGATTACCGGTGGCGAGCATGTACGGGTGCAGCTTGTGAGGGAACAAGTCACCCAACAGGCCGGAGCAGTACGGGTAATACTTGCGCCAGCGGAAATAGTGGTCGGGGTCGAAGCTGTGGCCGGTCTTGATTTGCTCGCCGAGCCACATCTTCCAGTTGATGTCTTCGGGCTTGGCCCACGGGGCGATGGTGTAGTTCCACTCGCCGTGCGGATTATTGCGCATGTAGCTGCCCTGGCTCATGACGATGGGGCCGATCTTGCCTGCGCGGATCCACTCGGCGGCCTTGTGCCATTTGCGGTCGGAGCAGCCTTGCGATCCCACCTGGAGCAGTTTACCGGTGCGCTTGCAGGCGTCGTAGATTTCGAAGGCTTCGCTGAGGTAGCGAGTCATCGGTTTCTCGACATAGACATGCTTGCCGGCGTCCATGGCCTCACAGCTGACCTTGGTATGCCAATGGTCGACAGTGGCGCAGAAGATGACGTCGATGTCCTTCCGTTCTAAGAGCCGGCGGAAGTCTTCGTAGCCCTCAGGCTTGACGTTGGTCTTCTTCTCGATCTTGGCGATGTGGTCGTCGACACGGTGCTTGGAAATGTCGCAGACCGCGGCCAGAGCCACGTTGTTTTCCTGATAGTGTTCGAGGTTTTGGCCGACATGAGCTCCGCCGCCCTGACCACCGACGCCCACAAAACCGAGGACGATCTTGTCATTGGCACCGATGACCCGGCCCGCGTAGGGAGCGGCGAGCTTGGTGAGGGTGTTGGCGCCGGCTGCGGTTTGGTTGGCGAGAATGCCAGCGATGCCGCCCGCTGCGGCCGTTCGCTTTAGGAATTCGCGCCGGGAGGAGCCGGCATTCGGTGGGGAGTTTTTTTGGGGAGAGGACATGGTTCAGGTGCGTTGAATGTGACGGGCTATGGGACGAACTCTACCGACCCGGCATTCGACGACAAGCTAGGAGGCACGGGCTGGACTAGGAAGTTTGAGGTGGGGTGAGGGATTCGTTGCAGGGCGCCTCACAGAATGGTCCTGCGTTCTCAGGAAATAGGACTTCATCCAGTGCCCGCTACGGTCCGTTCCGCTGTACGCCGTTCAGGGGTGGAGGTGCTAGTTGTCGCTGGCAGTCAGGGGAAGTGTCTTGAAACGGTGCGAACCGGTGCGTCGACCGGCTCGGATCTCCAAGAGATAGGTGAGTTCTGCCTCTAGCGGTGCGGCTGCGTCGGAGCCCTCGGCCGGGGACATGCCCGCGGGATTCATGCCGTACATCAGGGAGTTGAGTTCCCGGCTTTTGCCGGTGAGGTCCCATATTTTCTTAGCAGGTTCGCCTTGGGCATTCAGTGCAAAGACGCGCACGGAGCTCAAGCGATAGCGTCCATCCAGACTGAAGGTGACGCGGGCCACGCTGCTGGCTGGGTTGGTCTCGGTCGGTTTGTCAGGGGACTGTGGGGTGGCTTTGGGTCCACGCCGGCCGAAGCGCGGAGGTTGAATGACCGGTCGGATTTGGGAAGCAATCTCGATAGGTTGCGGATCCAGCCAGTCGGTGAAGGCGAAGACGTAGGCCCCGCTCAGAAATAGGGTGAGGGCCAGGAGGTTCCAGGTGCGGCGGTTGGGGTTCATCGGCGGTTGGGGTTCAGGGCAGCGAGACGCCGATGTTGCGATCTTCGGGGGTGACAGCCCAAAGGTTGACGGGGTTGAACGAGCGTCCGTACCGGAGGAACTCGACGTGACCATCGACCATGGCGTAGTTGGAGCCACCGCCGCGACCCGTCTTGATGGAGGTGCCATGACGATTCTGGTGGAGGGCGCTCAGGTCGTCGAGGGCGTCGAAATCCATGTGGAAGTGGACAACCCGGCTGGAGTCGCGTTCACCGAAGCAGATGGTTTGCGAAGGCTCGGGGATATCGTTCTCGCCGATCACGACCTCGCCATTGCCTTGTGTGCGGAACTCGGGCATCTGGGAGGCTCCGACTCGGCGGCGGTAGAAGTCGTTGAAGCCGTTGATGAGGTAAGTTCGGGGGGCGTACTCGGCGACGCGATCGCCCACTCCGGGGATGTTGGTGCTGCCTTTGGCGCCGGAATCGACGGGGCACTTGAGGATCTTGAGATCGAGATAGTAGGGGCGCAGCGTGGTGCACCAGCGATTGGTCAGGAGGCGGGGTGGGAATCGGCCGGTATGGTCTCCGGCGTACATGTGAAGGGCTAGAGCGAGTTGTTTTTCGTGGTTCAGGCAGGCGATCCGCTGGGCGGAGCCCTTGGCTGCGGCCAGAGACGGCAGCAGCATGCTGGTGAGGATGCCGATGATGGCCACCACCACGAGGAGTTCGATCAGCGTGAAGCCGTTTTTGGTTTTCGAGGGGGTGTGGGAGATCATGGACTTGAATGGAAAGACCACTGAGAAGACGTGGCGTTACTAGAAAGAGCGTTCAGACGAAACTGAGGCCAAGTCTGATGGACCATGGCCGATTCCAGCTCCGGGTCAACGTTGGGCCGGGGTGGGCTGTGTTCCTCGGCTCACTCTCCAGCACCAGGTCCATCCGCCGACCAGGGTCATTCCCACGGCCACAGCCGGTGCCATGGCTGCGCCGGAAAGCCAAAGGGTCAAGGCGCTGATGGCAGGGCCAGAGCCAATGCCTATACCGATGAAGGCTTCGTGAATTCCTCCGTGTTCACCATGGGTATCGCTGCCGTTCATTGCGTAAAAAAGGGAGGAATAGTAGATCAGGCCGGTGCCCCATCCGAAGGCGATCTGTGCCAGGATGAGCACCCAAATTTGATGGGTGGTCATGACGGCGATGAACCCCAGAATGAGCAGGAGGAAGGATCCGAGAAACCATCCGACGCGGTAGTGCCAACCGTGCCAGGCCCAGAGGACGGCAAAGGTGAGAGTACGGACGATGAACCATGCCGACATCAACCGACCTGCCTCTTCCATTCCTAGGCCTGCATGCTCGGCGATGCTGGGGACGACGGCGATGATTGTGTTCATGGCCATGTAGGCGAAGGGGTTGCCCATCCATGCCAGTTTCTGGAAAACTTGGGTGACTCGGGCTTCCCGTTTGAGGCCGGCATCCGCGGTGTGGGCCGAGGGTGATGACGGGGTTTCGATGGATGTGTTCCGGGCATGGCGACGTTCCAGCCATCCGAGGCTGATCCACTGCAAGGTGTGGATGAGGAGGGGGAGCCAGTAGAGGCTGGTTTTTCCGAGATGCTGGAAGAGGGTGCCGCCTAAAAAATAGGCGAGCCCGGCCGTTGCGGCCCAGATGACGTTGTAAAGGCCGATGCGGTGGGGAAGGCGATCGCTGGGTTCTCGCTCGGAAGCCAGGGCCTCCAGCATCGGCCAGGTGAAACACATGGCGAGGGTCCAGACAAGCAGTGCTGCGACTTGCCCGGCTGTTCCAGGAAACAACCAGCCCAGAGCGACTCCTGCTCCCATGCCGCCGAAGCCGATGCGCAGGCTGGTGAAGTATCCATGGCGCTGGCCGAAGCGTCCGGCGAACCAGGAGGCACCGACGTAGAGGAACCCGTGGGCGGCGCCCAGAGTTAGGTTGTTGAGGTTGGAAAACCCGTGATCCTGTTGGAGCAGGAACATGAGGTAATTGAAATAATAGGAGGCGGCGAAGGCGTTGGTGCCTTCGAGCACAAAGTAGCCTGCTTTTCCAGGCGGGTGGGACTTCACAGTGACGCGCCGATCCGGAAAGGCGCCCGGGGAGTCAACGGTCGGCGGTGTGCTTGTGCAAGCTGATGCTTCGCGGGAACGGTCCTCCGCTCGCTGAGTAGGCTCTGGGGAAGGAGGAGCTTTCGCGCTTCGCGCTGTGGGGGATTTGCTGTTCGCCTCCAAGGCTCGCTGCGGACCATTCCCGCTCCGCTGTACGTTTTGGGCCGCGGGAACGGTCCTGCGCTCGCTGAGTAGGCTCTAGGGAGGAGGAGCTTTCGCGCTACGCGCTTGGGGGGATTTGTTGTTCGCCTCCAAGGCTCGCTGCGGACCATTCCCGCTCCGCTGTACGTTTTGGGCTGCGGGAACGGTCCTGCGCTCGCTGAGTAGGCTCAAGGGAAGGAGGAGCTTTCGCGCTGCGCGCTTTTGGGGATTTGCTGTTCGCCTCCAAGGCTCGCTCCGGACCATTCCCGCTCCGCTGTACGTTTTGGGCCGCGGGAACGGTCCTGCGCTCGCTGAGTAGGCTCTGAGGAGGAGGAGCTTTCGCGCTACGCGCTTGGGGGGATTTGCTGTTCGCCTCCAAGGCTCGCTCCGGACCATTCCCGCTCCGCTGTACGTTTTGGGCCGCGGGAACGGTCCTGCGCTCGCTGAGTAGGCTCT
>CAINWP010000032.1 GCA_903854475.1 uncultured Verrucomicrobiota bacterium | reverse complement strand
TGTGCCACCATTAGCAAGATCGACGACGACACCTGCACCACATGGCCCTCGGTGTCACGGACGATCAATGTCATGGGTGTTTCGGCGCAGCCATGCACCTCGAAGCGCAGCGGGCGTGTCTGCCGAGGGGCCTCGCCTTCGAAGGTCTTGCGGAGGTCTCGGTTCAGCTCGGGATCATCGGTTTTCCAAATGCGGTTCCCGACTTGGATTCGTTCGAAATCCACCGCCCCGCTTCCAAAGGTCAGTTCGACGAAGCCATCTCGCAGAGGGCGTACGCCATAAATGCGGCCGCCTTCTTCCGGGAGATCGGGTCGTCCGGCATCGAAGCCGACACCATCACCGGGCTTGAGCGGGCCTTCGAGTTGGAGGCGGACAGCATTGGGTCCCACGGCTGAGACTTCCCCCAAATAGACGCCCCGTTTTTTACCGAAGCGGGCATGGGCCAGTTCTTGGTTGTTGATGCCCCGGAACCATCCTGTGTACAGGCCCCGGCTAAAGGCCATTTCCAGTTCGTAGCGGGCCTCCGAAGCCGGTCCGGCCGATGCTGAGGCGGCGATTTGGTCCAGAGCCCTCCGATACACGCGCGTAATGCTCGCCACATATTCGGCTGATTTGAGACGCCCCTCAATCTTGAGCGAACGCACACCGGCTCGGACAAGGTCAGGCAAGACCTCTAGCCCGGAGAGGTCTTGAGGGGAGAGTAGGTAACGGCGGTCTCCGAGATCCACGGTTTGCCCGTCGGACACCAGTTCGTAGGGCATGCGGCAGGCTTGGGCGCATTCACCGCGGTTAGCGCTGCGGCCACCGAGGGATTCGCTCGTGAGGCACTGGCCGGAGTAGGCCACGCACAGCGCTCCGTGAACGAAGACTTCCAGCGGAAGGGGGGGCGGGCCGCCGGCGATGGAGACTTGATCACGCTGGGCTGACTGAATGGCATCTATGTCGCGGATGGAATTCTCGCGGGCCAGCACCACCAACTCGCATCCCAGCGAGCGGGCAAATTCCACGCCGGCCGGGCTAGTGACGGTGAGCTGCGTCGATCCGTGGATCGGAAAATCCGGCGAGATTTTGCGGATCAGTCGGCAAATACCGACGTCCTGAACGATGGCGGCATCGACGCCCGCCGAGATGACCGAGCGGAGGTAATCCTCGGCGTCGGCCAGCTCGTCGGTGAACACCAGCGTGTTGAAGGTGACATAGCCGCGGACGCCGCGTCGGTGCAGGAACTCCATTAGCGCGGGAAGGTCCGCCTCGGTGAAGTTCTGGGCCCTCATCCGGGCGTTGAAGCGGTCGAGACCGAAGTAAATCGAATCGGCGCCGTTTTCTACGGCCGCGCGGACGCAGTCCCAGTCGCCGGCGGGGGCCAGCAGTTCGGGCAGTTTCAGCGGAGGGAGGGCAGCCGTTTCGGTCACGAGGAAGATACTGTATCAGGAGAGCGGCCCGCCGGGAAGACGCGCCGGATGCGGTCTCGCGGCAGAAGCCTCTTTCGGACTGCCTTCTGCTTTGTGCCAGAGCCTAACCCGGGGCATGGTGAGCCCATGAACCACTGGATGGTCCGAGTCTTGGTGTTGGGTGGGCTGCTTCTGTGCGGGTGGGTGCGCGCCCAGGAAACCTGGACGCCGCTCTTTGACGGGACGACCCAGAAGGGGTGGGCCAATACCCCCTTCGCCGGAGCGGGCGAGATTGAGGTGCGCGACGGGACCCTGGTGCTCAACCAAGGCATCCTCACTGGAGTGAACTGGACCAACGACTTTCCTGCCGTTAATTACGAACTGTCCCTAGAGGCGCAGCGAGTTTTGGGGATCGACTTTTTTTGCGGGCTGACCTTCCCGGTGGGGACCAATCACTTGTCGCTCATAGTCGGAGGTTGGGGCGGCAGCGTGGTGGGCCTTTCGAACATCGATGGGGATTCTGCTAACCAGAATAGCACTACGCACTTGGAGCGCTTCGAGAGCGGTCGCTGGTATGCCCTGAAGCTACGCGTGGTCAGCACCAATATAACCGTCTGGCTCGACGGCAAACAAATCATCGATTTGGACACCCGCGAGAAGCGCCTGGAGTTGCGCGAAGGTGAGATCGAGCGCAGCAAGCCCCTGGGAATCGCCGCCTGGAGTACGACTGCGGCCCTGCGCCAAATACGCTGGCGCTCGTTGGTTGCCCCTCAGGTGCCCGCCCGCACCCAGGCCGTCTTGCCACCGGAAACCCGTGCAGCGATGGATCGTCTGGTCTCGGCGATGAGCTCATCTCGTGAGGGGTGGGATCGGTTGGCCGAACTGTGCGACACCTTCGGAGCACGACCAAGCGCCTCGCCGGCACTGGAATCGGCCGTGGACTGGATCTTGGAGCGGATGCGTCGCGATGGTCTGGAGAATGTCCACGGAGAACCAGTGGTCGTGCCGCGCTGGGAACGCGGGAGCGAGTCGGTCGAGATGATTTCACCGCGCCGGGAACGCCTGCCGATGCTGGGCTTGGGCGGCAGTGTGGGCACGCCGCCCGGTGGCATCACCGCTCCGGTCAGCGTGGTGACCAATTTCGCCGAGTTGGCGCAGCGGGCCGCCGAGGTCCGAGGTCGAATCGTCGTCTTCAATGTGCCGTTCACCGAGTACGGCGAGACGGTCCGCTTCCGGTCCCAGGGAGCCATCGAGGCGGCCAAGGCGGGGGCTGTGGCCAGCCTCATTCGATCGGTGGCCGACGACGCGCTGCGCACCCCCCATACCGGTGCGATGCGCTATGAAGACGGGGTCGCCCGTATTCCCCATGCGGCCCTGGCTCCCGAAGACGCCGGACGCATCGCCCGCGAGGTGGCTCGTGGCCGGCCGGTTACGCTAAGACTAGAAATGTCTGCGGCGGAACGTGGCATGGCCACCAACCGGAATATTATCGCCGAGATCCGCGGACGTGAAAAACCCGACGAGGTCGTGGTGCTCGGTGGGCACATCGATTCATGGGACGTGGGTCAAGGTGCCCAAGACGACGGCGGGGGGTGTGTGGCCGCCTGGGAGGCCCTCCGTTGGATGAAAAAGCTCGGACTCCAACCGCGACGCACTGTCCGTTGCGTCCTTTGGACCCAAGAGGAATGGGGTGGGCGTGGCGCGCAGGGATACCGCGATACGCACGTCGCCGAGTTGGGGCGTCATGTCATCGCGATGGAGGCCGATGCGGGCACATTTACCCCCAAGGGCTTCGGTTTCACGGGCAGCGATGCTGCGTGGGCGATGCTCGCTCCGGTGCACGCCTATCTGGGAGAACGATTGGGTGCGGGAATGGCGGATTCTCGGGGCGTGGCCGCCGACATCGCGCCGCTCTTAGAGCGCGGGGTTCCGGTGATGTCCCTGCACGTGGACCGAGCTCGTTATTTTCGCGTTCACCACACCGAGGCCGACACGGTAGACAAAGTGGACCCGGAGGCCCTAGCCCGGTGTTCGGCTGCGATGGCCGCCATGGTCTATGCCATCGCGGACCTGCCAGAGCCGCTGCCTCGATAAAAAATCGCCCGAATCCCGCGGGGTTCGGAGAACTCGGAGAAGGGAACCTGGGAGAGGTGCTCTTCAGCGCTGGAATCGGCGGGCTCCAAGGAAGCGGGGCTTCCAGTAGGTGTCGTCCAGCGATGCGAAGCTCACCCCGGTGCCTACGCTGCTGTGGGTGAAGGAGCGATCGCCCACGTAAATTCCCACATGGATGGGCGACAGGGAGTTGAGGTCACCGAAGAAGACGAGGTCGCCCGGCTCGAAGGCGGCAATACCCACGGGCTTGCCCGCGGTCCAAAGCTCGGACGGGGTCTTTGCCAGAGCGCTCGTGGAGACCTCCTTGTGCAGTTGCACCACGTAGCCCGCGCTGTCGGCTCCCTGACGGTCGGATCCGCCTTCGACGAACGGTGTGCCCCGCCAGCCCTTGGCGGCGGTGACCCAGTCATTGGTGGTCTTGGGCTCCCGGTAGGGTCGCAAGGGTGAGGCCAGCAACAGGGTAGTGGGCTGAACTCCGGGCACGGAGCTCAGCGGAGCGGGCGGGTTGAGTTCTGGGCGGAAGCCCGCCGGCGGATCCACCGGGTAAACCGGGGCGGTGGGTCGGTACGGAAGTCCCGTTGAAGTGACCACAACTTCGTCGCCCTGGGGCACGAGCATGCGGGACTGGGCCTTGGAGCCGGAGGAACCACAGCCGGTGGTGAGGGTCAGGGCCAGCAGGGTGCTCAGCAGGGCGGCCGGAAGGGTCGTCAGGGTGCGCTTCATGAGGGATTACGGGTTGGCAGGACGGAACTCGGCCTGAGCCTTGGGAAGAAGTTGTTGGATCTTGGCGATGCGTTGTTGGTCGAGCGGGTGAGTCCGCAGGAACCATGGGGTCTGGCCGCCGGCCGCCTGATTGTGAGTAGAAAAACGCTGCCAGAAACCCACAGCGTGTTTTGGATCGTACCCGGCGCGGGCCATGAGGGTGAGACCGATTTCGTCGGCCGAGCTTTCTTGCATCCGGCTGTGGGGCAGCGCCACGCCCACTTGAGAAACGGGCGCGTAGAGTTGCTGGAAGTACGGGCCGTACTGGCTTTGCGACAAGGCCGTGCCTCCGAGGATTCCGGTGAGCTCGATACCCTTGGCCATGCTCATGCGTTCTCCGCCGTGACGGGCCACGGCGTGGGCCACCTCGTGTCCAATGACCGTGGCCAAACCAGCCTCATCCTGAGTAATAGCCAAGATGCCCGTGTATACCCCGACCTTGCCGCCCGGCAGGCAGAAGGCATTGGCCTCTGGACTGTCGAAGAGGACGAACTCCCATTGTGCATTGGGCAGGTCGGCCACGGCGGCAATTCGTCGACCCACCTTTTCGAGCAGAACCTTCTGGGTGGCATTCTTGCTGATGGGTGTCTCTTTTTTGAGGGATTCGAAGGCGCTGAGGCCGAGGGCTACCTCTTGGCTGGTCCCGGTCACCATGAATTGCTTTCGACCGGTCACCGGCTCGGTCACGCAGCCAGCCGCGACGAGAGCCACGCTGAGGAGCAGGCTCTTGCACGGTCGGACAGGCGTCGATTTCATGACTTCAGAGGGAATCACAATGAGGCCTTCGGAACAAGCCGGACTGCCTCTTGGAGGAGTTGCGTTGTGATGAGCGTGTGTAGAGCAGGGCCACTAAGGGGTGCGCCGCTCGGAGGGCTGGTCAACGGCCTTTCGGTTGGGTCTCGAGTCGGATAGCGGCCGAACGACCGTGGCCATCGAGGCCCTCGAGTCCAGCAAATGTCGCGACCCCCTTCAGCGCCTTGCGCAGTGCGGGCTTGGAGTACTCCACCACACTGGTGCGGCGCTGGAATTGGTCGACGGTCAGGCCAGCAAAGCTGCGACCGGCGCCGCCCGTGGGCAGCACATGGCTGGGGCCGGCGACATAGTCACCGAGAACTGTGGGAGAACCCTGGCCAAGAAAAATAGCACCGGCCGCATGGATTCGCGGAACCAGAGCCTTGGGGTTTCGGGTCATGATTTCGCAGTGTTCCGGTGCCAGTCGGTTGATGAGCGACACGGCCGCATCGAGGTCGCGGACTTGAATGAGCCAGGTGTTGGTATCCAAGACTTTCTGAATAAATTCACGGCGGTTCAGAGTGGGCAACTGCCGCGAGATCTCCTTCTCCACGGCCTTCAACTGGGCGGCTGAGGTGGTGACCATCCAGACCCGTTCGTGGCCAGAACCATGCTCCGCCTGAGCCAGAAGGTCTGCCGCGACGAAGCGGGGGTCGGCTGAATCGTCGGCCAGCACTAGGGTCTCACTGGGACCGGGCAGCAAATCGACCGACACATGGCCAAAGAGCAGGCGTTTGGCCGCCACCACGTAGGCGTTACCAGGCCCAAAAACTTTGTGCACCGGCCGGATCGTTTCGGTGCCATGCACCATCGCTGCGATGGCTTGAGATCCACCCACTCGATAAATTTCGGTCGCTCCAGCAAAATTGGCGGCGAAGAGGAGTGCCGGATTGAGGGTCCCATCCTTGCCACAAGGGGTGCAGACCACGATCTCTGGACACCCAGCCACCTTGGCCAGAGTGATGGTCATGAGCGCCGTGGACACGAGCGGCGCGGTGCCGCCGGGAATGTACACTCCGACCCGTTGGAACGGTTGGAACACTTCGCCCACCTGGGCGCCGTGGGAGTTCTTGGCCGACCAATCCCGGCGGCGGGAGCGCTTGGAGAAGGAGGCGATGTTCTTGGCCGATTCGGCCACGGCAGCGCGCAGATCCGGCCCGGCCATGAGCGAGGCTTGCATCCGTTCGGCCTGAGTCACCGGAATTTGTTCCGGCGTCAGGGTGGCTCCGTCGAAACGTTGGGTGAACTCGACCAGGGCCGCATCTCCACGGGCACGAACTGCCTCGATGATGGTGCGCGTGCGTTCCTCAATGACGGGGTCAAAGAGCGATGAGGCGGCGGCGGCCTGGTTCAGGCGCGCGTCATGGTCGGCATCCGAAACACGGACGATATGCATGCTGGAGAGGGTATGGGGGAGAGCGTTGAAGTCAAAACACGCGGATGCGCGTCGGGGCGGTCGCAGTTCGGGCAAATGGGCTTCTCACTTAATGCCTTTGAGCCGTTCTTCCCAAACTTTGTGCAAATCGACCGTGGCGACGACGTCGCGCAGGCAATACTCGGCGATATCGCGGTGGCGGCCTTCGGCCAGCAATGAGCTGACATCCATGCCGCTAATGCCCATGGCCTTGGGAGAAGGGATCCCGAAAGCCTTGCAGTAGAAATCGAGGTTGAACTTGCGGGCAGCACCCTCGCGGCCGCTGACATTGTAGAAGGTGAACTGTTCAGCCAAGTCGCAGTGGGGTTCGATTTGATACCGGTAGCCCAGCCAGTCCTTTCGAGTGATGGGCACGTTGAGCAGTGCCGAGCGGAGGTACAGGAACGGGACGTCGAAGCCGCGGCCATTAAAGGTCACGATGCTGTCGTAGCGTTTAGCGACATCCCAGAAGGCGGTCAGGAGTTCTACCTCATCGACCTGGGGTGCAAATTCCACGGCGGAGCCCTCGGTGTCGGCCTCCTCCAGGGCGTCTTCGTCAAAATCGTCGGATTGGTAGAGGACCTGACCTTTGCCGGAGTCGGCATTGATCATGGCGATACACACCACCTGAGCGGTGAAGGGCCACAGGCTGAATTGCTGTGAAATCTCCACCCGTTTCCGCGCCTTGTCTTCCTCGGTCGGTTGACGTTCGGCCTCGCGGAAAAGGTACTCCTGCTGGACCTCGTCGAAGTGTTCCAGTCCGACGGCGGAGGTCTCGATGTCAAAAACGAGTCGGGGCATGACGGCCGGGTTGTACGCCACCGCCGCGCCAGGACCAAGCCGCAAACCAATCCACCCCGCAGGGTCGGTCCCACATATCTACACAAAAAGAGCCAGTCCCAACTATTTTTAAACCACTCACTAGGTAGGGACCGATCTCCGAGCGGTCCGTGTGTGTCGACGCGGCTCCTAGGTAGGGACCGATCTCCGAGCGGTCCGCGTGTGCCGACGCGGCGCTTTCGGAGAAATCGCCCTACCTCGGAAGTGCGCGGGTGAGGCTGAGTTTGTGGCGGGAACCCGCGATG
>CAINWP010000031.1 GCA_903854475.1 uncultured Verrucomicrobiota bacterium | reverse complement strand
TCCGCTTGGAACCGAGCAAGGTTCCAGGCTTCACGTCGCGGCGGCGCTGTTCGAGCGACGCGGTCTGACCGTGGCGACGGTTCAATTCCGGCTTGTAGTCGAAGAGGTCCATTTGCGAGGGCCCTCCGTACATGAAGAGAAAAATGCAGGCCTTGGCCTTCGTCGGAAGGTGGGGCGGTTTCACTCGCATCGGATCCGACGACACGCTGGCTGCCACGTCGGGCCGCGCAAAGAAACCATCGGCCTCGAGCAGTCCGGACAATGCCAAACTGGTGAAACCCGCACCGAACTGCGCCAAGAAATCACGCCGGGAGGCATTCTTCAGTGAGGCTGGCAGCGGGGGAATTCCAGAAGAGTTCTCAGTCGACATAGGCCACTTCGTTGAGGTTAAGCAGGAGGA
Source organism: uncultured Verrucomicrobiota bacterium (assembly GCA_903854475.1). Lineage (GTDB taxonomy): Bacteria > Verrucomicrobiota > Verrucomicrobiia > Limisphaerales > UBA9464 > SXXZ01. The sequence goes on along the minus strand of CAINWP010000031.1, from coordinate 37,799 downwards.
GGCAGGCACTCTCGAAAGCCCGGTGACGGGCCCAATCGTGGGGGAGTTCAGGCCAGAGGGGCTGGGTCACACCGCCCAAAGGCCTCCAACGGAATTGGTCGAGGCTGACACCCGATCCCCAAGCGCGGACACCCAGACGTCCGGAAGCCGGCCCTCCCGATCGGGCCATGGCCTGCAATGTCGGTGCGGGTTCGTCGCCCAGAAAAACTGCCAAACGCTCCCCTTCAAGGCGGATGCGGACGGGCAATCGATCGCCCCGAAGGAAAACACCGCCGCAGGAGGCGATCGGGACTGCCGAGGTGGTGGTCAGTTGGCGCACAACCAGGCGGCCCTCCCGTGGCTCAAAGACCAATTCCAACCCACTCTCGGCGGCCTCGCCCGATGGAACTGAGCAACGCATCAGGAGGCTCACCTGCGAACAACCCACTTGAGGCACAAGGTCCACGGTCAGTTCTCCGTCGCTCATCGTGGTGCCCCGCCAAAGCGCGAAAGGCCCCCGCCCGGGCTCCAGAGCCTTGTTGCCCTCGTACTCGCGGGGCCAGCGGCCCTTGTAAGATTCCCACCCAGGACTGGGCGGTACCAGGAAGCGCTCGGCCGGAAGCGCGTTGAAATAAGGCACGGACAAGGTGTCGGGCACATCGGGCCGGAATGACAAGCGGTGGCGCAGCCCCTCCCACACTATGGTCTGACGAGACAGGAACTCGGACATCCGGGCCACCTCCTCGGGCTGGGGCGTTCGGCCGGTGACTCGAGTCCAGGCCTGCTGCAAGAGTAACCCATCGCTCGCGCCCGGTCCGGCAGCCCTCCGCACCCGCTGGGCCAGCTCGCCGGCCTGCTCCTGAACGAAGGCGTCATTCAAAAGCATCAGGGCCTGCGGGGCTACCGTGGTAGTGGGGCGTTCGGACAACGGCGAGGTGGCGTTGCTGTAATCAAAAGCCTCGAACATAGGCACCATGGAGGTGCGCCGAATGTAAGCATAGACACTGCGTCGGGCTCGCTCACCCGATCCGGACACTTGCCAGTCGGTGCCCGGCCGTGAGCCGCCTGCCAACACCTCGCCACTGAGCGCCGGGAAAAACCCCCTCCCACCCGTCTCCAGATTCAACGAGCCGGAGACTGAAAGCAGCGTGTCTCGAAGGGCCTCGGCGTCGAGGCGTCGTAAGTTCTGGCGCCAAAGCAGTTCATTGGCCGGATCGGCCTCGAACGCGGCCGGATTCGGAATCCGCGACGATTGCATCCAGGTGGCCGAGGTCAGGATGAGGCGGTGAAGCGCCTTGAGAGACCATCCCTGACGGACGAACTCGACCGCCAACCAATCCAGCAACTCTGGGTGGGTCGGAAGGCTTCCCACGCGCCCGAAGTCCGTCGTGGTTCGGACCAATCCCCGACCGAAGTGGTGATGCCAAATCCGGTTCACCAGAACCCGGGCCGTCAGCGGGTTGGCGGGGCTGGCGATCCAGTCAGCCAAGGCCTGACGGCGGTTGGCCGTAGGCAATCCCGCCTTCCCGACCGGAGCATCCCCTCCACCCGCCGCCCTCAAAAATCCAGGCGACACCTCCGCTCCCGGAGACCGGGGGTTGCCGCGGGCCAGCACTTGCACGGGCGTCGCCGGTCCGGCCTGTTCACGGGCCGCCAGAGCCCATTCGAAGGGAGGTTCGGTCTTCGAGAGCGCCTCGAGGCGTCGGCTGAGGTTCTTGCGGGCCGCCTCGTCGGTCGAAGCCGCTCGTTGGGTCTCCAAGTCGCGGCGCTGACGTTCCTGGGAGGCCTTCCAATCGGCAATTTGAACCGGGGCGGCCAATGGGGCAAACAACGACGATTCCAGGCCAGGCCCCCCGCTCACTCCGACATGAAGCGGGCGGAAGATGGCCAGCATCGCGTAGTAATCGCGCTGGGGAATGGGGTCAAATTTGTGGTCGTGGCATCGGGCACACGCGACGGTCATTCCGAGGAAGGCCGCTCCGGTGGTTCCGACAATGTCATCCAGTTCGTCGAACTCGGCCTGGAGCTTGTCATCCGGCTCGTCGTCATGGACACCCAGTCGCAAAAATCCGGTGGCGACCACCGCGTCTTTCCAGGCGTCTCCCGCTCCACCGGTTGCAGTCACCAGACTCGGTGCCCATTCATCACCGGCGATTTGTTCTCGAATGAAGCGGTCGTAGGGCTTGTCCTGATTGAAGGCCCGGATGACGTAATCGCGGTAACGCCAGGCCTCCCGTTTTTCACCATCCCGCTCATAGCCATTGCTCTGAGCAAATCGAACAACATCCAACCAATGACGCCCCCACCGCTCCCCATAGCGAGGACTTGCTAGCAATGCATCGACCCGTCGGGCCCAGGCCTCCGGAGAAACGTCACGCTCAAAGGCGGCCGTCTCCTCGGGCGTGGGAGGTAATCCAACCAGGTCGATGTGGAGGCGGCGCAATAGTTCCCGTGGGCTGGCCTGCGGACTCAAACTCAGCGACTTGGCTGAGAGACTTCGGCGAACGAACGCATCGATTGGATTCTCAGGCCCGAGGTTCTTTGGGCTAGCCCCCTGAGGAACCGGCGGTGAGGCCACAGGCCGGAAGGCCCACCAGACCTCGGTCCCACCGACTGGAACCTCGGCAGCCGACCCCGTGAAACTGGCCGCGAGGCATCCGATGATGATGAGCTTCTGAGCGCACCGAAGCCATCGATCCCACCCGGCAGTGCCCAGATGAAAACGCACTCTGCCCCCTTTCAGAGTTTTTCCTCCGGACTGGGGATTTGGGCGTGGCATGAGATGACGTTCTGGCCGAGGCCCCAGTGAGTCAAGAATCTGGAGTAGTGTTCTCGCACCCATTCAAGTCTGGGAACTCAGCTCGGCCGCGACTGAGGCTTGGGCCGAAGCCCTTGGAGGTTACCGGGGATGCCTTTAGTCGACATCGCCGCCCTCGCCGCCCCACCGCTCCTGCAGGCCCGTCACAGCGGCTTTGACCGACTCATCTCAGACTTCGATCGGCGATGCGCCATGAAGTAAAGTACCGGCACCGCCATACGGCTGATGAGCAATGAAGCAACCTCGCCGGCCATCAAGGAGATGGCCAACCCCTGGAAGATCGGATCGGCCAGGATCACCGCCGCACCAACGATCACCGCAGCCGCTGTCAGCACCATGGGCCGAAACCGGACCGCGCCCGCCTCGATCACTGCTTGATCTAATGGCATCCCGTCACGCAGGCCTTGCTCGATGAAATCCACCAGGATGATCGAATTGCGGACGACGATCCCCGCCCCCGCCATGAACCCAATCATGGAAGTGGCGGTGAAAAACGCCCCCATGGCCCCATGGGCCGGTAATATTCCGACTAGAGAAAACGGGATGGCCAGCATCACCAACAACGGCGTCAGGAACGACCGAAACCACCCCACCATGAGCACGTAAATAAGCACCAGCACCGCAGCGAAGGCGATACCCAGATCCCGGAATACCTCCAGCGTGATGTGCCACTCGCCATCCCATTTGATGGCGGGATCCGCATCCGAGATGGGCATCGAGGCATTGTGAATGCGGGGCTTCCCCGGCAGCGCCTCCAGTTTCTTGTTCATCGCTGCAATGGCGTACACGGGGCTCTCGATGATTCCGGCCACGTCACCGATCACATAATTTACGGGCATCAGATTCTTGCGATGCCGACTCTTTTCGACAAACCCCTTCTCGATGCGGACCAACTCCCGAAGGGGCACCAGAAACGGACCCACCTGTGTCCCGCCCGGCTCGGGCAGGGCATTGGCATCGCCACTGCGGACCCGCAGGGCCAATAACTCCTCCGGCCGAACCCGGGCCGAGCGCGGTAACTGGAGGACTAGGTTGACGTCCTCCTTCTCCCGCGGCACGTGCAACAAATCCACCGACTCACCACCCACCGCGATGTGCAGGGTCTTGGAAATGGTCTCGGCACTGATGCCAACGAGCGCTGCTTTTTCTTTGTCGATGACGAAGCGGGTTTTGGGTTGATCAGCCTCCTCGTACCAATCCACATCGACGACGCCCGGTGTCGACTGGAAGATGGACCTTACCTGCTCCGCCAGCACCGCTCGGGCCGCATCGTCAGGTCCATAAATCTCAGCGACCAGCGTCTGGAGAACCGGAGGACCCGGCGGCACCTCAGCGATGGCCACTCGGGCCCCGAATCGCTGAGCCACCAGGGCCACCGCAGGTCGAATCCGCTTGGCGATGTCATGGCTCTGGGCCTTTCGGGAATGCTTGCCTACCAAGTTGACCTGGATGTCGGCGACCGCGGGTCCCCGCCGCAAAAAATAATGACGCACCAACCCGTTAAAATTGAACGGTGAAGCCAACCCCACGTAGATCTGGTAATCGGTCACCTCGGGCTCATCTCGCACAGCTGCAGCCATCTCACGGGCCGCCTGGGCCGTGCGCTCCAGCGAACTGCCCTCAGGCATGTTAAGAATAATCTGGAACTCCGATTTATTGTCGAAGGGCAGCATCTTCATGGTCACCCAACCCGCCACGACTGTGGACATGGCCCCCAGAAGGAGTGCCGTGATAATGCCCAGGAACGTCCATTGCCAGAGCGGGTGATGAAGCAACGGATCCATCACTTTGCGGTAGAGTCGGGTCAATGCGTCTTCGGAGCCGCCTGATGAGCTCGAATCTCCACCCGCATGCACGGTGGCGAGGCGGGCTTCGCCTCCGAACCAACGCAACATCCGGATGCTAGCCCAAGGAGTGACGATAAAAGCGATGAGCAGCGACCAGAACATGGCGGCGCTAGCCCCAACGGGGATCGGGCGCATGTAGGGCCCCATCAGGCCGCCCACGAAGGCCATGGGCAGCACGGCGGCGATCACCGCGAACGTCGCCAGGATCGTGGGATTTCCCACCTCGCTGACCGCCTCGACCGCAATATCCTTCCACGCCCGGCCGTGGTTTCGAGGCAGGTGAAAATGCCGGACGATGTTCTCCACCACCACGATGGCGTCATCGACGAGGATGCCGATGCTGAAGATCAAGGCGAAGAGCGTGATCCGATTCAGCGTGAACCCATACAAATAGAAGACCAACAACGTCAGGGCCAAGGTCGCCGGAATGGCTACGGCCACGATCCCAGACTCACGCCATCCCAAGGTCAGCCAAATCAGCAAGGACACGCTGACCACCGCGATGCCCATGTGAAGCAAGAGCTCATTGGATTTCTCCGCAGCCGTCTCACCGTAATGACGAGTGACCGAGACCGTCACGTCCGCCGGTATGACAATTCCTTTCAGCGACTCAACCTTCTGCAGAACATTCTCTGCCACTGAAACCGCGTTGGCCCCCGGACGCTTGCCGATAGCCAAAGTGACGGCGGGTTCTTCTCGGGTTGAAGGGGCATTCGTCGATGCGGGCCCAGCGCCAAAAAACACATAATTAGAGGGCTCCTCTGGGCCATCCACCACCTCAGCCACCTCTCGCAGATAAATCGGCCGGCCACCCACTGTGCCCACCACCACGTTGCGAACATCCTCAGCGGTCTGAAGAAACCCGCCGGTTTCGATGACTATCGATTGATTCATCGAGGTCAACTCACCGCTGCGGAACTGGCGGTTGGCCTGCTGCATCATGGGAATAATTCCCACGGGGCTGAGTCCGCGGGAGGCCAGGCGTGCCGGGTCCAAGAGCACCCGCAACTCCCGCCGCGCCCCCCCGATGACGGTGGTCTCCGCCACCCAAGGCACTTGCTTCACCGCGTCGTCCACCTGCGAGACCAATCGTCGCAGGGTCAGGTGGTCGTATCGCCCACTATGAAAAGTCAGCGCCAGAATGGGGACATCGTCGATGGACCGAGGCTTGATCAGAGGGAAATCCACTCCATGCGGCATCCGGTCCCGATTGGCCCGAAGTTTTTCAGAAACCTTCACCAAGCTAGCATCTGGATCAGAGCCCACCTTGAAGCGGACAATTGTCAGTGCTTCGCCTTCTCTGGACTGTGAATAGAGGTACTCCACTCCAGGCACCTCCCAGAGCAGTTTTTCCATAGGGCGCGTCGCCCGCTCTTCGACCTCCCGCGCCGATGACCCCGGCATGACGACCATCACATCCATCATCGGCACCTGGATTTGTGGCTCCTCTTCGCGCGGCAGCATCAAAACCGCGAAGGCCCCAAGCAGCACCGAGGCGAACACAATCAGAGGGGTGAGCTTGGAGTCGATGAAGGCGTGAGCAATCCTGCCCGCCAACCCATGGACTGAAGAGTCATTGGAGGGCCTTTGACTCACGGGATCACCTCCAGCGGCTGACCCTCACGCACCCGATCCGGATCCATAGCGACCACCTTCTCACCGGTTTCCACCCCAGAAATCACCTCCACATCCGACGCTAGACGTTTTCCAGTGCGGACAAGTCTCAACTGCGCCCTGCCCTCAAAAGCTACGACCACGTATTCCAACTGCCCCCTCTGAAAAACTGCGACGGACGGAACATGCGGCACGGTAGTTTGTCCTGTCAGCACCGCTACCCGGCCGAACTGACCGGCCCGCAGTCCTGGCAAAACCGGCAAGTCCAAGGTCACCCGATAGGTTCGGCTAACCGCCTCGGCCACCGGAGCCATTTCCACAACCACGCCTTCGATCGAATCTGTTCGGGAGGCGATGCGCACGGGCAACCGGGCACCGGATGAAATCTGGTCGATCAGGGATTCCGGAACATCCGCCTCAAACCGCAACTGTGTCGGATCCTCAATCTCCACCAAGGGCCTCCCTGGAGTGGCCAAATCCCCGACATCCACCGCCTTGCGGGTGATTACCCCATCAAAGGGAGCCACCACCCGAGTGTGGCCCAGCAACGTCTCCATTTCAGACATCAAAGCCACCGCCACGCGATGACGCGACTGGACGGCCTCTAACTCGGAGGGGGTCGCAGCACCGTCCTTGAGCAGCCTGGCCATCCGTTCCAGGTCCCGCGCCGCCTGATCCAAGACCGCCTTGGTAGAATCGAGACGGGCCTGAGTCTCGCGAGCATCCAACGTGGCTAGAACTTGTCCCTGACGCACCGTCTGACCCGGCGCCACCGTGAGCGATTCGATCCGACCGACCACCTTTGCCTCCACGGTCGCATGGAGTCGGGTTCTCACGGTGCCTACCACCTCTTCGGTGGCGGTGAGACCATGAATTTCCACCGTCGCCACCCGAACCCGGGCTGCTGGCCATGGCGCTGAGGGTGCTCGTGGCTTTGGGTCGGGACTGCAGCCAACCATTACAGAGAGGAGCCCCAGAATGACCCATTTTATTGAATTTTTCATGCCATTAGAAAGACCCCATTCCGGATTGGATCAAACCCTCAACGAATTGCTTGCTGAATGAACGACTTCAACCGTGTGGCCGACATGGAGCCAGAGGTTCGGGCCATCTCGATCCCGCGATGAAAGACCACGAAGGTCGGAATGCTCTCAATACGATGCTCCGAGGCGACCTCCGGTACCTCCTCCGTGTTCACCTTGATAATGAGTGCCTCGCGCTCCATCAGGCCGGCCAGTCGTTCAATTTCTGGGGCCACACTCCGACACGGTCCGCACCAAGGTGCCCAAAAATCCACAAACACGGGGCCGGACACCTCAGCCACCAGAGCTCGGAAACTCAGCGGGTCACGGACCTCAATCACGGCGGGTGGCCTCACCAGCTCCTCTTTGCAACGACCACAGCGGATCGCCGCATCCCACTGGCGATAGACCTGCCGATTGGCCTGGGAACAGGACGGACAAGAGAGAATCAAACCCCGGCTGTCTGCTGTCAGGTGAGTCATGATTTAACGCGCCTGATCCGATGGTGAGCAGCAATTGCCCGAACCGATGCCCAGCCTTTTGAGAAGGATCCCTGCCGGACAGAATCCGGTGAGGGCAGACTGGATAAGATTGATCCCCACAAAGCAGGTCATCAACAACCACCAATGGCTGATGAAGTGGGCTAGGGAAACACTGATCAGGACCATCGATCCGGCGAGTACACGAATTATTTTCTCGGTCGTCATGGTGGGTAGGATTCTCTGCAGGTTTTTTTTATGAGTGTATAATCATATTTTAATAAATCAATACCTCTTTGAACCCGGGTTGCCGCGGGGACACTGTTCGTCTAGGACAGCATGAAGACCGCCCGATCCTTCGTTACCGTCTGGGTGACCGTGCCCCGCCGACCTTTGGCGGTGAAATTGAGCCGACTTTCCGTGGAGTCGGGGCTTGCCGCCTGCGCTCAGATCTCCGGACCGGTGGAGTCCATTTACCGCTGGCAGGGAGTTGTGGAGTCCGGGAAGGAATGGAGGGTGGTGTTCAAGACTCGCTCCCGATTATTGCCCAAACTCGAAGCTTTGGTGATCGCCAACCACCCCTACGACACCCCTCAGTTCCTCGTGCTGCCCATTGTGGCAGGTTCGGAAAAGTATCTGAACTGGCTGGGCGAGGGCACTACCACACCACCGAAACCCACCACCCGCAGACGTTCCAAAACACACTGATCCCATGGGTGTCAGCCCCAAACAATTCGCCGCCATGGAAGCCCGCCTCTCCGGCCGGGCGCCCGATGCTTCGGGCCGATCCCAGTCCTTGCCTGAGCCCGGGTTGTACCTACCCGAAGGTTCCCGGGTGTTGGGCATTGATCCATCGCTGAGAGGGACAGGCTGGGGCGTGATCCGGATTGGCGTGCCTGGACCGACCTTTTTGGAGGCTGGAACCATCCGCTGCCCGAAATCCTGGGAACGTTCACGTTGCTTAGGGGAGATCCAACGGGTCCTGACTGAAGTGCTTCGGAACCATCCCCCTGCCCTCTGCGCCTGCGAGGGTTTGTTTTTCGCCCAGAATCTCCAAACCGCCCTCATCATGGGAGAAGCCCGCGGAGCCGCCTTGGCTACCGTGGCTCAAACCGGCGTGGAGATTCACGAGATCTCCCCCCGCAAGGTGAAACTGGCCATGGTGGGCTATGGAGCGGCGCAGAAAATCGCCGTCGCAAAAATGGTCCAGCGACAACTCGGCCTGATCGAGATCCCCGACCCCGATGCCGCCGATGCCCTGGCATTGGCACTCGTGATGGTGCAAGAACTCCGTAACCCACTCGGACCGGCCTCCAAGCGGATTTAACGATTCATGCCCTCCACGATTCTGGTGCTGCGAGGTCAGCCCAGTCCGGCTTTCATCTCCCCATGCAACTCAACGTGGGCATCATCACTGTTTCCGATCGGGCCTCGAAGGGACTTTACGACGATCTGGGTGGCCCTGCCCTCCAAGAAGCTTCCGTGGGCTACGGATGGACTGTCCTCGAGAGTGTCCTGGTACCCGACGAGATCCAGGACATCCAGCGGGCGATCCGTTCGCTCATCAGCAAAGGGTGTTCACTGGTGCTGACTACCGGTGGCACCGGGGTCGCGCTGCGCGATGTCACCCCAGAGGCGGTCCGCGAAATTGCCATCCGTGAACTCCCCGGATTCGGCGAACAAATGCGCATGGAAAGCCTGAAGATCACCCCCAACGCGATCCTTTCTCGCAACTTGGCCGCAGTCGTCGATCACACCCTGGTCATTTGCCTGCCGGGCAAGCCCCGCGGTGCGGTCGAATGCCTCGGCTTCGTGGTCCAGGCCATCCCCCACTGTGTGGAGGTGCTGCAAGAGGTCCCGACCAGTTGCTGACCGGGACCCCTTTTAAGCAAACGGCTCTCAGCATTGCAGACGGGCCGATTCGGCGCGAACCCAGGCGATCACCTCGGCGGCGGCATCGGCGATGGGAACCATGCGCATCGTGCCTCCGCGCGGCTTGAGCTCGATCTCGCCCTTAGCCAGCGATTTCTCGCCCAGATTCACCCGCAGCGGGAATCCCACCAATTCGCTGTCCTTGAACTTCACCCCCGGACGCTCATCGCGGTCATCCAGAATGGCCTCAATGCCTGCGGCTTCCAGAGTGGCGGCCAATTCACGGGCCAGTGTCATCGGCTGACTCTCGGGCGCCACCGTCAGCGGCGTGATGCACACCGTGAAGGGCGCTACGCTCACGGGCCAACGGATGCCGTCCTTGTCATTGCACTGCTCGATGACCGCCTGAAGCGTCCGGGTCACGCCAATGCCGTAGCAACCCATCACCGCCGGATGGCGGGAACCATCTTCAGCCAAGAAGGTGGCATTGAGCTTCTCCGAATATTTGGTCCCCAGTTTGAAGACGTGCCCCACTTCGATCGCCCGGCGGATCTTCAGGGGTTGATCGGTCTCTACGCACAGCTCGCCCACCTTGACGGTGCGCAGATCGTACCAGGCCGTGACCTTCAAATCGCGGTCCACCTCGATATGGCGCAGATGGAAACCGTCTTCATTGGCCCCTGTGGTCATGCCCCGGGCCCCGCGCAGGGCTTCGTCGGCATAAACGGGCACCGCAGGCGTCTTAAGGGTGGCATTGACCGCACCCAGAGAACCCGGGCGGGCACCGAGCAACTCCACAATCTCGTCGGCGGTCGCCTGACGGACTTGGACCGCACCGGTCTTGGCCATGAGTTTGGCCTCATTGAGCGAATCGTCTCCCCGGATGAGCACCAGGATGGGCTTCGAATCGGCAACGAACACCAGGGTCTTGACCTGGTGCCGGGCCGAAACTCCGTAAGGGGCCGCTGCCAAGGCATCAATGGTGACCACGCCCGGGGTGGCGAACTTCTCTGGCGCCGTTCCGGTGGTTTCTGAAGGCGTCGCTTCCGCAGGCCCGCGGCTGACGGCCTTCTCAATGTTGGCCGCATACTTGCCGGACTCGCAGTAGACCACGTCATTCTCACCGGTCTCGGCCGGCACCATGAACTCGTGGGAATAGTTGCCTCCGATGACACCGGTATCGGCTTCGACGGGGAAGGCCTGCAACCCGCACCGGGCAAAGATACGGGTGTAGGCGTCGTACATCTTGTGGTAGCTCACCATCGCCCCAGCATCGGTGGCGTCGAAGGAATAGGCGTCCTTCATGAGGAACTCCTTAGCGCGCATCAAACCGAAGCGCGGGCGGATCTCGTCCCGGAACTTGGTTTGGATTTGGTAGAAATTCTTCGGAAGCTGCCGGTAAGAGTTCAGCTCGTTGGCTGCGAGCGAGGTGATGACCTCTTCGTGAGTGGGCCCGAGGACCCACTCCTTGCGGGCGGAATCCCGCACCTTGAACAACACTCCGGAAGCCGTCTCATAGCGCCCGGACTGCTGCCAAATGTCGATGGGTTGCAAGGCGGGCATGAGCACCTCGATGCCGCCGGCCCGGTTCATTTCTTCGCGGATAATCTGCTCGATCTTGCGCAACACCTTCAGGCCCAGCGGCAGGAACGTGTACAAACCACCGGTGAGCTTTCTAACCAACCCTGCACGCAGCAAGAGTTGATGGGACACGATTTCCGCATCCGCGGGGGTTTCCTTGAGGGTCGGAATGAACGTTTGAGACCAAAGCATGGGAAAGTCTGTGGGGGTGTGGGGTCGGGAGGCCAGTGGGAAAGAAAGAGGCCCCAAGGTTCATTCCGAGGGGCCGATAGAGTCATTGAGCGCCCCCGTCCAGGAGGCCTGTGCATGGGACGCTCAGTTTGCGGAGATCACTTCACCGTGTTGACCAGCGGAGCCATTCCCTGAATCCGGACCTCGAGACGGTCGCCGGACTCAATGGTTCCCACACCGCTGGGTGTCCCCGTGAGGATCACGTCACCCGGAAGGAGGGTCATGTTGGTGGAGATGAAGCTCACCAGATGGAAGCAGTTGAAGATCATTTGGCTGGTGTTGCCGTTCTGGCGCAACTGACCGTTCTGGAAGAGCTGGATGCTCAGGTCATGCGGATCGATCTTGGTCTCGATGTAAGGCCCCAGGGGCGTGAACGTGTCGAAGGACTTCGACCGCGCAAACTGACTCTCGCTGGCTTGGATCGTCCGATCGGTGATGTCTTGGGAAGCGGTATAACCAAAAATGTAACGAGCGGCTGCGGCCGGAGTGACATTGCGCATCTTGCGCCCGATGACTACCGCGAGCTCGGCCTCGAAATCGTTGCGATGGTTGGCAAAGGGAATCTCGATCTTGGCGCCGTCGGGGATGAGCGAGGTCGGGGCCTTGAGCCAGAAGAGCGGTTCCTTGGGCAACGTCATCCCGGCCTCCCGGGCATGATCGGCATAATTCAAACCCACGGCGATGATCTTAGACGGTTGGACCGGGGTCAACGTCTTGACACCCTTGAGCGGAGTCGGTTTTTTATCGAAGGATGGAGAGCCAAAGACATCACCCTGAAGCTTGAAAATCTCCCCGTCGACGACCTTGGCGTGGAAGATCTCCTCACCCTTTTGGAACCGGCCGATGGCTGCCATATGTGAGCTTTATATCACCAATGGCAGCACAGTCGCAAGCCAAAGACTCAAACGCCGTCAAGGAAGTTTTGGCCTTACTCCCCGAAAGGAAAACCTTAAGCCGAAACCATCCCATCAGGGGGAAAAATACCCAGCCCGTGCGATTCTTTTTGCGGACGAGTATTGGGCGTCCAACCAAAAACCTCTGGTGTATCAAGACTTTCCCGAGGCTCCTCGCGAGCCAAGGGCCCATCACTTGCCAGAGACAGTTCCGCCAGCCCAACCCATCCAAGCAACGCGTTCCGGCTCACTTCTTTTCAGCAGGCGCGGACGGGGTGCGAAGGACCGTCAACCACAGACGCGAGATCGACTCAACCACCAGACGCCGAAAGCCCTGGGGAACGCCGTTGTTCTCCCCGGCACTAATCAGAGAGAACCGTGCTTCCTGAACGGCGGCTGGGCTCGAGCTCGAGACATCGATGGAAACGGGTCCTGAAAACGGAGCGGCATTGGTTGCAGCGATCCAACGCAGGGTCGCTGCGTCCGCCTTTTCTGCGACCTCCACGGGATCGACACGCACCCCCGCCGGCAGCCCGCGCACCGAGACGGTCAACTTCATGTCCGCACCGTATCGGCGGGTGAGCGTCACTTTTGATTCGTTTGTTTTTCCGGGCTCCAGTGACCAGGCCGACTCGGCCATTGAAGCGCTCCACGAGAGCTTCGGACGTTGGAGTGAGAGCCGGTAGCGCTGGTCGTGCCCACCCCTCTGCAGCAAATTGCCGACCACCACGCGGTACTCGGCGGTCTCGGGCGAGGTCCAATCGAGCACCGGATCAGCCCCTCCGGAGTCATCGTTGCGAACCAACTCCTTGCCGGAGGCGTCCTCAATCCGGAGCCAAGCATCGAGGGGAAATCCGAGGCTCGCAGCCTGAACTTCCAACCGAAGCAGTTCTCCCTTTTGACACGAAAGCCGGTAGCGATCTTCGTCCCCCGGACGATCGAGGTCGCCGGAAACGGCTGAGGGTATTCCCAACGCCTGCGCCGTGGCCGCCAAGTCATTGGGGTCGATTTCAACCCACTCCTTTCCTTCGCCCACCGGCAACTCCAAGGGCACCGCACGACCGGGGATCCGAAGGGAGTGAGAGACGACGCCCGGCGCAACGACCGAAGCAGGCACCTCAATTACTTCGGACGAGACGGAGGAGGACCCCCAATCACCCCAGCTTACCCGGGTATCCATCGTGCGACTAACAACCAGTGGCCACGCATGCCGGGCCACGGGATCGGCGGTGACATGAAGACGGTAAACCCCTTTGGGACTCCCGCTGAAGCGCAGATCTGAATCGGCGGGATAGGCAAACCCGAACACTTGGAGCGCATAGGTTCCGCTGGTTTCAACCCTCCAAGCCAAGAGCGGGTCCAGTGAGCGCACCTCATCATGGTTCCAGGCCACCTGAACGCCGCGGGAATCCAACAACCGCAGTACCGGATCCAGCGGCGACTGAAGTGTGTAGGCCTCCAACCGGGCCACGAGGGTCTCACCGGCGCGGAGGTTCACCGCAAAGCTGTCCACGTCACCGTTCTTCTCGAGACGCCCGTTCACCTCGGTCGGGAGGCGGGTCAAGGCCTGGGCCGAGGGCACCGCATCGTTGGGCTCCACCTCGGCCTGTTGTGGTCGCTGCGAAAGGATGATGAAGCGGGGCTCACTCACTCCTTCCGGTGAAAAAGCCCGAATCACCCGAGGACCGACTGAAGCCTCCGGAGCGACACGGACACGGATGACACCGTTGTTAGTGGTGTGTTCCCAGGACACCCCGGGAATGTCCAAATCGAGCCGGGTGGGCCAGGGATCGAATTTACCCACCAAAGTGACCAACTGAGTGGTCCCGATCTGGATCGCCGCGGGAAAGACCTGATCCAAGACCGGGACTGCGGCCCGAAGCCCGCCGAAGGCCATCAGAAATGCCACCAACCACGGCACCCAGGATCGACTCCTGCTCATCCCAGAAAACCTCACGTGGTGAAGATCTCGCGGATGCGGCGCCCATTGTTTACCAACTGCACCGGCCGGCCGGTGTTGGTATGGAGCACCTGGTTGGGATCGATCCCCATCTTCCAATAAAGGGAGGCGGCAAAGTCTTCGGGCCGATACACGGCCTCCGAGGCGGCGTAGCCCTTGGCATCGGTGGCACCGACCACCGCGCCCCGGGGGCAACCGCCGCCAGCCATGAGAATGGACATCGCATGGGGCCAGTGGTCGCGTCCGGCATCCTTGTTCACCTTGGGCGTGCGGCCAAACTCGCCCAGCAATACCACCAGCGTTGAATCCAGCAACCCCCGCTGGTCCAGATCTCGGATGAGCGCAGCCACCCCACGGTCCATGTTGCGAACCGAATCGCCCTTGTACGCTTCAAAGAGTTTGGTGTGATGATCCCAGCCGCCGGAGTTGACAGTGACCCACGACACACCGACCTCCACCAATCGGCGAGCCATCAGGAGCCGCTGACCAAAGTCATTTCGGCCGTATTCGTCGCGCACCTTCTTGTCCTCACGCGACAAATCAAACGCCGCCTGAGCCGGACTCGAGAGCACCAAATTGACGCTTTGCTGGAGGTACTGATCGAAGGTGACTGCCGGATCGTCGGCCAGGCGATCGGCATAGCGGGCCATCGAGTCGAGCGCTCCGCGCAATTCACGCCGGCTGGTCGCCCGCCCCTCGCTAATCTCCGAAGGCAGCACCACATCGCGCACCTTGAAGTCGGCCGAGTTGGGCTGGCCATCGATCACAAAGGCCGAGTGCTTGCCACCGAGAAAATTGGGTCCGCCGCTGCGGGTCACCGAGGGTATAGACACGTAGGGCGGCAAGCCGTGTCGCTGCCCACGCTGCCAAGAAACCACCGACCCGAACGAAGGATGAAAAGTCACATAAGCTCCGCAAGCCACCGGCACCGGCGTCGGGGAACCGGTCATCAAGTAATGGTTGCCGCCGCCGTGATTGGGGTCTTTGTGGCAGACTGATCGGATCACCGTGGCTTTGTCGGCCA
This sequence comes from uncultured Verrucomicrobiota bacterium, assembly GCA_903854475.1. GTDB lineage: Bacteria > Verrucomicrobiota > Verrucomicrobiia > Limisphaerales > UBA9464 > SXXZ01. The sequence goes on along the minus strand of CAINWP010000031.1, from coordinate 22,479 downwards.
CCTTGGCCAACTCGGGCACCGCCTCGCTGAAGCGGATCCCCGGCACCGATGTGGCGATGTCCTGAAAAATCCCACGAATGTCCGAGGGGGCCCCCGGTTTTGGATCAAAACTCTCGTAATGGGAGGGGCCACCATCGAGCCATATGAGGATGCAATTGACCGGCTTTTGGCCAGAAGCCGAACCCGGCGCAGCGGCTTTGTTCATCGCCGACTTGGCCGCAGAGGCCGTGCCCCCCTCGAGGCGCAACAAATCGCCGAAGCCCGCACCCAGCAAGCCTCCCATCCCCATTTGGATGAAATCCCGGCGGGGCATTCCGGCGCAGTTTCCAGAGGTCGGTTTCATTTCAATGGTTCAGCACGAATTCAGGAGAGTTGAGCAGCGCCCAGAAGACATCCTCCACCGCAGTATTGCGGGTGGCTCCCGGAGCAGAAAACGCACGCAAAGCAGCCTGAAGCTCCGGTTCTGCGGGCAGGCGATTGAGCAGGAGGAGGTACAGTTCACCGACGAGGTCGGATTGACTCCGGTCGCTGTTAGCTAGTTGACGGACCCGGCCTTTCGGATCGCTGAGCTTCCCCTGCAGAATCTTGGAATTCATCAGGTGCAGAGTTTGCACAACGCTCAACTGAGCATCGCGCTCACACGGACAATCGCTGCTGGAGTTGGGGCGACCAAAGGCGTCCAGAAAATGAGAAGCGATCTTGTAACTCCAAGTCTGCATGGCACGACCACCCGGCGGGACCGCAGAAAAGGTCTCAGGAACCCCAGTGACATCGCTGACCGCATCCACCAGCACTTCGGCCGGCAGTCTCCGTCGGTAAGACCTGGAGAACTGACGGGTGTCGCCCAGATTGGTGGCATTAGGCACCGAACTCAGTTGGTAAGTTCGCGAAGCCATCACGGTTCGAAGCAGGTGTTTCAGGTCGTAGCCATGGGCGGCAAAATCTGCGGCCAAGGCCTCTAGCAAGGCCGGGTTTACACACGGATTAGAACTGCGGAAATCATCCACCGGATGAACCAGGCCTCGTCCAAAAAAATGTCCCCACACCCGGTTCACCGCCGCCTTGGCGAAAAAGGGATTCTCCGGAGCTGTCAGCCAATCGGCCAAATGCCGGCGCGGATCGCGAGATCCGGACTTCGGGAGTTCGGGCCCCTCCGGTGGTCGAGGGGTCATTGCTACTCCGCTCACCGGGTGTTTCACCTCGCCTCCCGGCGTGAAATAAAAAGTCTCGGTGCCGGCGGAAATCGGCGGGGACAAACCTGCTCCCTTCTGCTTCACCGGACCGAAGTAAGCAGCCAGTTGGTAGAAATCATCCTGACTCCATTTTTCATTCGGATGGTGGTGACACTTGGCGCACTCCAGCCGGGTCCCCAAGAACAACTGGCTAAACTGAGTGGTCAGTTCTGGCGGATCCCGACGGTCGCGGTAAACCACCGCCGGACCTGCGCGGTGGTTCGACCCTTCAGCCATCAGAATATCTCGAACAAACTGATCATAAGGCCGATTGGCCCGGAACGCTTCGCGCAACCACTGATCGAGCAGGAACACGCTCTTCACCCCCACCCGATCCGGATTGGGCCGCAAGAGGTCAGCCCATTGGTTGGCCCAGTAATCGGCATAGGCCGGATGCTCCAGGATCGTGTCAATGAACCGCTGACGCTTGTCCGGCGAAGAATCCGCCAGGAACGCACGCACCTCTTCCGACGTGGGCAAGAGGCCAACGGCATCCAGTTTGGCCCGCCGGAGAAATTCCGCGTCGGTACAAAGTTCGGAAGGCATCAGCCCCAAACGCTGGAACTGCGCCAAAGCCAAGCCATCAATGAAATTGTGGGTGGGAATGGATGCGTAGGCCTTGGGTTTGAGCACCTTGTCGGCCGGCACCATGAGTGACGAGGCGGCCACCAGCCCCATGTAGCGAGCCACCACCACGCCCTGCCCTGTCAGTTTTCCGATGGTCACCCGACCGGTCTCATCCACGCGGGCCAACTCCTTGTCGCTCGAATCGTAGGCGGCCAACCGCGTGACATCGCGAATGCTCCCATCGGAATAACGTGCCTCGACCTTCAGTCGCTGCTGTCCGCTCTTGCGATACCGCCCCTCAGTCGGAAACACCGCAACCGACTGCAACACGGGCTCATTGGTCAACGCATAGGGCATGCCCGCGCGAATCCATCGAGTCAACAATTGGTGGGTTGGGGATCCGGGCTGAAAACGCTGACCTCCCTCATGCGGTACCCGTGTCAGGGCCTTGAGGAGAATGAGGCTCTCTTCCGGGGCTGCCGGAAACACCCGCCGGCTGCGGGCATCCCGGACAATTTCGGCATAGTCGCTTTGGGGATCGTAGGAGAAGACAGACAATTTAAAGCCGCTCTGACCTTCCGGCTTGGAATGACAACCACCCGAGGCGCATCCAGCCTGGTTGAGCGCGGGCAACACATCGCGCACAAAGCTCGGCGGCGGCACTTTCTTGGCCACTGTCTGCGGGGGCGGCGTCATCGCCTCCAAGGCCATGCTCAACTCTCCCAAAACCTTGCCTTGGGCATCCCAGATCCGGACCAACCCGTCCATGTCACCGGCGGCAACCCTCTGACCATCGGGTGTGACCGCCATGCTGAACACCACCGGCAGCAGTTGCGCCACCCGCCGATGCTCCGCGGTGGCTGAACTTTGTTCACCCGTGTGCGACTTGAGCTGGGAATATCGGTCAATCGCCCCGCGATCGGTGGCTGCCCAAACCGAGGCACTGTCGCCCGGCCAAGCCACGGCCGTGATCGCCGCCATGGAATCGCCCAGCGTGACAATTTTCTCGCGGGTAGCGATATCCCAGACCTTGAGCTGCCGATCGGTCCCTCCGCTGACCACCTGGGTGGCGTTGGTGTTGAAAGCCGCAGCCATCACCTGGGAGGTATGACCTTCCAGCACGGCAATCGGTGCCGCCTTGGCCGTATCCCAAACCTTGATGAGCGCGTCACCGCCGGCCGAGAGCAGTCGGGAGCCATCCCGGCTGAACTCCAGATCAAAGATGGAGTCGGCGTGAGCCTTCCAGGAACGCTGAATCCGACCGTCCGCCGCGCTCACCAACCGCAAATATCCCGGAAGACCGCCCCCCCCGTCACCAAGGGCCAACTGCGACCCATCGGCGGAAAACTCCACACTCATCACCCGACCTGAAAGGCCATTCACGATCTCCCGCTCGACCGTGAGAGTCTCCGGATTCCAGAACCGCACCCGTCGAAAGGATCCGGAGGCCAACTGGCGGCCGTCTCGGCTCCAGGCCAGCGATTCCACCGGATCCACGGAGCCGACCGACCGCGCCACTCGAGGAAACCCCGGCTTCTGCAAGTCGTGGATATCGATCCCTCCCATGCGCGCCACCGCCAATCGATGTCCCGCCGGGTCGAGGGCCAGAGCGGCCACCGGTCGGAAAGAGGGGGCGGCCAACTCCAGTGACACCGGTCTGGGGGCAGGCTCATCACTCAGGACGCTGGCATCCCAAGGAAGCCCGCGGCGAATCCAGTCGCGGAGGGTTTGAATTTGTCCGGGAGCCAATTGCTTCCGGGGCGGCATGTGCGGATCGGCTCCCGGAAGAACCAAGGCAAGCAGGCGACTTTCCTTGGGTCGTCCTTCCTGCACCACCGGCCCCTCCTCACTCCCCTTGAGCACCTGCTCTCGGGTCAGCAACGAAAGCCCAGCCTTCTGCTTGGTTTCGCCGTGGCAGGAAAAACACTCATCGCGCAGCAAAACCACCGCGCTCCGTCCTAGCGGATCACTCGAGCCCGACGAGGAATCTGCAGCAGACAGCAACAACATCGAGGCCCAAAGGGCACCGAGCCAGAATCTGAGTTGTTTTGGCAGGCTGTGGATCACGGGAAAGAGAGGAGTCCCTTGAATTGAAGCCTCTCCTCCGGCAAAGGCAACCGTGATGCCACCAAAAAAAGAGCAGAAACCCAACCTGCTCATCGGGCTGGCTGGCTGGACAAGACCTCGCGCTGCCCCGCCTTCACCGGCACCGTGGCCGACGCGCCTCCGGGCCAACGGATCTCCACCGCCTCGACCTTCTGATCTCCGATGCCCAAGATGAGCACCGGATCATCGCAGGACCCATCGCCGGAACCCAAGTGAATCTCCCGCCACGGTCCGAAACCCGAAGTCGATCTCCATCGCACTCGGGCCCCCACCGCTGTTGGATTGCCCCCGCCGCCGGAAAGGCGAATCCGCAGCCCCGGACGCGCCAACACATTGCGCCAGAGCGTCGTCTCCGCGCCATTCTGCCCCACGGCCAAATCCACTCGACCATCCGCATCGTAATCGCACACCGCAGCCCCCCGACCATCCCCCTGAACGCGGACGCCCGAGTTTTCTTCCGGGACAAATCCACCCCGACCATCGCCCCGCAACCACAACCCCCGCCCTGCGTCGTAGCGCTCGGCAAAGGGATGGGCCGTGGACAAATTCTGCGAGAGGAATAGGTCATCGTGCCCATCCCCATCAAAGTCCGCCACGCAAAGGGAAGTTACCGGAGCACGCTGGACGGCCGCCGGCAACGGCTTCACCACAAAGCGCTCTCCCCGGTTGAGCAGTAGCACCGAATCGAGTGTGTCCACCGAAACCGATCGGGCCACCAGCAGAGCATCACCCAAAAGCATCGGCAGGGTGGCCTTGGAAAACGCAGCCAAAGAATCCCCCCGCTCCCGCACGCTCGGAAAAAGGGCCGCCCACAGTCCCATCTCACGTTCCGGGCGGTCGGCCTTCAGCACTGGGTCATACCAACTCTCAGCCAAGTCCAGGCCCTGTCCGGAACCGAAGTCGCCATACCACAAACGCCGCGGGGCCACCGCCGTCGTCGTTGCGCTCCCGCGGGTGTTGCGCCCCCAGTTCCCTAGGACGAGGTCCATCCGCCCGTCTTCATCGAAGTCGCCGGCCACCACAGCATTCCAAAGTCCGGAAAGCCGGCCGGACGTTGCTTCCAAGGTCGGAGTCCATTCGGTCAGTCGACCGGAGTCGTTCCGGAAGAATTGAGGGGGGGCCCATTCACGGGCAACCACCAGATCCGGCCGACCATCGCCATCGAGGTCGGTGAAACAGGCGGCCGTCACCAGACCTAGATTCTCCCAACGCGCCACCGGCGTCAGGCGCCCGCCTTGACTGCGCAATAACAACGAGGGGGCCGCCTCCGGATAACGACCGGCCACGGATCGACCACCCACAAACACCTCCAACGATCCATCCCCGTCCACATCGGCGGCGGCTAGAGGCCCGACGCAAAAGGTCGTGCCCACCAAAATTTCACCGCTGCGCCCCCCTGCCATATCAAACATTCGCAGGGCTCCACCATTGGTCAGGCCGTCCTCATAATTAGAGATCCCCGCCAACAGGACTCCATTGATGGGAAGAATCGAGGTGATGTCTCGGCGGGTTGTCTTATGGAACGGCGGAGTCTCTCGTGCCTCGAATCCGCCTTTTCCATCCTGGATGCGGATGCCGAGCTTACCACCGCGTCCAGTTCCGATGACCAGGTCCGGACGCCCATCCCCATTGAGGTCGGTCCAGCTCAAGCTCGGTCCCAGTTGCGACAGTCGATGCGGCAGGGCCGGCTGACGGCCGAAATCATCAAAGGGCTCATCGTCGTGACGGTGAGCGAGGCGTGCGGTCTGGTCTTCAAACCACGGTGCGGGCGGTTTTAAGGAAGGAACCGCCTCGACTCCGGGTGACGCTTCCTCCGAAACCTCGACCGCAACACCGACTGGAACTTCCTGCCATTCTGAGACTCGTCCCGAGGGCCATCGAACGCGAAGTCCTACGGAGGCGGCAGGACCCGTGGCAAAGGAACGCGCCGGCTCATCCCCGCTCAGGTACCGCCCACCAGCAATGATCTCCTGGGTCTGGTCCGGCAATCCACCGGCACGAAGGGTCACCGAAGCACCGATGCCCCGGGTGTTGGGGGGCTTGCCTTTGAGGCGGATAAGGATCCGCGGGGCGCTCGCGTTGTTCCGGTAAACGGCTGGCGCATCCATGAGATCGTTCATCACAACGTCCAGATCCCCATCCCCGTCGAGATCCCCGATGGCCGCTCCCTGCGAAATGGAATCGGTCGTAAAGCCCCAGGCCAGGGAGACATCCTCGAAGGTGGCATCGCCGCGGTTGCGAAAGGCCACGTTCGGAGTAGCCAGCCTCGGGAAGGATCGAACCATCGTGGCAATATCGGCCGGCGTCTTGAGAGCCCCACGCCGCTGAGCCTCGGCAATGCGCCTCGCACCATCCCCGTCCTGGAAATCGCGCCACTGGCCGTTGGGAACCAGCAGGTCCTCGTATCCATCGAGATCCACATCCAAAATCACTGGGCCCCAAGACCACTCACTGGCCTCGACACCCGACTGCCAGGCAACGTCCGCCCAGGTGCCGTCCCCCCGATTGAGCTGCAGGACATTCCGCTGGACCTGGGCCCGATCGGCGGATCGGCCAGGCAGGCGCAACAAGGGGGCCATGCCCGCCGTTTGAGTGTGCCGCCAAGCCCGGTTTCGGCTGAACATATCGACGGCGAAGAAATCGACATGACCGTCGCGGTCCAAGTCCCCGAAATCGACCCCCATGGAGAAGGTCGGGTTGCTCCGCAGTGCCCAAGACGACAGTTCCCGGAAGCGCAGGGCGTGATCAGGCCCGGTCTCATTTATCCAAATCCGATCCGGTGTGTGCAGGTCGTTGCAGACATACAAGTCGGGCCTTCCATCCCCGTTCATGTCCTGGAAGCGAACGGCCAACCCCCAATCCCGGGGTGGCGCTGTCAGAGCTTTGCCCGAGGCGTCCAAAAAGCCCCCCCCAATCCAGGAGACCGGAACAAACCGGCCTCGCCCGTTGTTGAGGAAAAGCACGTCTTCCTCCCCCATTTCGACCACCTCCCCACCGGCGCGAATCTCAAAGCGATTGGTGAGATCCAATGCGGTTACCGGGCGCCCATTGACCGCCACTATCACCGTACCGGTTTCGGTTTGCCGGAGTTGGTACCGGGTGTTGGGTTGGTCGAGCACGGTGGTCGGGCGGAAGTTCGACACGTAGAGATCCAAATCCCCATCGCCATCCACGTCGGCCAAGGCCATCGAGGTCGCCCCAGTGCGCGCGCGCAACCCGGCCGCAGCGGTGGCTTCCTCAAAACGGCCCTGACCGTCATTGAGCCATAGTCGGGTGCCGCCCCCCAACTGATTGACCAGCAAGTCCGGATCTCCGTCTCCATCCACATCGGCAAAGGCCGCACCGGTCGAATCATTAGATCCTGAAGACGGGTTGAGCCAACTCACCCCAGGCAAGGCACGGACCGTCACGTTGGTGAAACGCCACTCCCCGAGATTGCGGTACAGGGCATTCTGAGAATCTAGGCCGCAGAGGAAGACATCGAGACGCCCATCACCATCCACATCGGCCAGCGCCACTCCAGAGCCAGAAACCAAATTGCGGTTAGTCACCGCCCGTTCTTCGGACAGGCGATTAGTGAAGTCGATGCCCAGTCCCGCGGCCGACAATCGAGTGAGCCCAGGCAACGACGGAGAAACCGGTGCGAGGCCCTTGAACCGCAAACCCACCGGGGCCGCCTGCATTCCAATTGCCCCGCCCAGAAGTGCCACCAGGACTGCAAAGCCCCAACGCAGGGTGACCCAGAACATCGAAGGACGCAGAGGGTTCATGGGCTCAGGGAAATTTCTGAAACACCGGCCGCGACCGGCACGCGTTGCACAGCGCCACCCGGCCAACGCACCTCGACCTCACCGGCCGCACGATCCGACGCGAGAACCGTCACCGGACTATCCACACTGCAGTAGCCTCCGCCCATGCGGATTTCACGGCGCGGACCCGCCTTCCCGGCGGTCCACCACCTGAGGGAGGCTCCAATTCCATTTGGATTCCCGGAAGGCCCCTTCAAGCGAACCCGGAGTCCTGAGCGCGCGGCCCGGTTTCGGAAGAGCAGCGTCGGTCCACTATTTTGGCCCAGGGCGAGATCGATGCGCCCATCGGCATCCAAGTCAGCCAAAGCCAACCCGCGTTGGTCTCCCCAAGCCACGACGCCAGAACGCTCGTCCGGTTGAAACTCTCCGCGCCCTGTCCCCCTGAGCAATAACCCCCGCCCGGCATCGTAGCGCGCGTCATCGGCGTGGATCGCGAAGTGGTTCTGGGAGAGAAACAGGTCTTCAGTACCGTCCCCGTCCAAATCCGCCACAGCCAGACCATAGGCAGGAGCCACCTGGGCCCGAGGCGGCAGCGGTCGCCATTCTAAATAATCCCCACGATTCAGAAACACCCCGGAATCGAGGTTGAGTGCCGACACACTGGGCAGGGTTCCCGAGATAGGACCGAGCAACTCCTCCATCGAAGCCTTGCCATAGGTGCCCGCATCCGGAAAGCGCGTCGCCGCATCCGGAATCAAGGCGGCCAAGGCGGGCCGTTTGCGCACGGGCCAGTCCCGCCCCCCGGGTCCCACATAGCTTTCCAGAATATCCCAAATCCCATCGCCTTGGAGGTCCCCGGAGCGAATTCGCAAGGGCCGCCGTCGGGCATCGGCACCCAGGAAGTGGTTCCGCCCCCAGTTCCCCGCGGCCAGGTCCATGCGTCCGTCGCCATCGAAATCACCCGCCGTGATGCCCAACCACAGGCCCGTCCACTGGGAGAGGCGCTCAACACCGGCCGGCAATCCGGTGCCGCGCAGTGGCGGATCCCACGCCTCCAGAGCTCCCCCTCGATTGCGGAACAATCGAACCGGTCCCCAGGCCGTGCTCACCGCTAAATCGGGCCGTGCATCGTCATCCAAGTCCGTGAAAACCACGCCATTGACCAAACCTAGTTTTTCGAAAGCCGTCTGGACCCCTAAACGCCCATTTCGATTCTTCACCAAAAACGACGTCGCCGCTTCAGGATAACGGCCCGGGACTTCCCGAACCCCGACGAAGATCTCCAACTCGCCATCCCCATCCACATCGGCCGCCGCCATGGAACCCACCGGGCAAGCGCGGCCGCTGAGGATTTCACCGCTCACCCCGGACGTCGGGTCCACGATCCGGATCGCTCCGCCATTGGTGATTCCGTCCTCAGCGTTGCTAATGCCCGCAAGAATCACCCCACGCAGCACCATCACGGTGGTCAAATCTCGGGAAGCGGGCTTGAGCAGTGCCGGACTAGCAAAGGCCGAGAATCCACCGTGAGCGTCATTGGTGAAGACCCCGAGGGTTCCACCCTGCCCCGTAGAAATCAGAAGATCGTCCCAACCATCCCCGTTGAGGTCGGCCCAGGTGATCCCGGGGCCGGTCTGGCTGAGGTCGAAGGGCTTGAGGGGTTGCCGAGCGAATTCATCAAAGGGCGTGTCCGTGTGAACATGGGGCAACCGATCGGAGATGGATTCAAACAAGGCCTGAGTCGGCGGCGACACAACCGCAGGCACCGTTTCCTTCTCCACGATCTCCAAGACCCCAGGACCTACGCCCGACCGTCGCGTCACCCGTCCTGAGCGCCAGGTGACCTCAATGTCCGCCGAAGCGGAATTTCCCAGCGCAAAACACCGGATGGCCTCATCGCTCGAAAGGTAGCGACCGCCAGACATCATTTCCTGCGATTGAACGGGAAGACCCCGGGCCATCACGCGAACCTTAGCTCCGATGCCTCGGGAATTGCCGGCGCCTCCGCGCAACCGCACAGCGATCCGGGGTGCTGTGGCCTTATTACGGTAGAGTTGAGCGGGTCCGTTCAAGGCATTGAGCACCAGATCCAGGTCACCATCCCCGTCTAGATCAGCCACGGCCATGCCCTGCTCGACTCCCGGAGCATCAAAGCCCCAGGCGTGGGTCACCTCTTCGAAGGTCAAATCCCCTCGATTACGGAAGGCGACGTTGGCGGTATCGAGCCGCGAGAACATCCGCCGCATCTCCAACATCTCCCGATGTCCCAATCGCCGCCCCAATTTCTTAGCCTCGGCTCGGGCCGCCACGTCCACATCCAACATGTCCATCTCGTGGCCATTGGAAATCAACAGGTCTTCGTACCCATCCAGATCGACATCCAGAAAAACAGGCGTCCAGGACCACTCGCTGGCGCTGAGACTGGCCAGTCGACCGATCTCTGCGAAGGTTCCATCGCCACGCCCCAGGAACACTGTGTTGTGGGAGAATTGCGGACGATCGTCCCAGACCCCTGGTTGGTAAAATCCAGGTGGGACACCATCCATTTGAACATTCCGTCGCGGGTGTTCCCGACTGAGCATGTCCAGCACCACAAAGTCATCCACGCCATCCCGGTCGATGTCGGCGGCGTCCACCCCCATGGAAAAGGCACTGGTATGCCGCAGAGCCAAAGATGAAGCCGCACGGAAACGCAGCGGACCTCCAGGACACGTTTCATTAATCCAAAAACGGTCTTCCGAGTGGAAATCGTTGCAGACGTACAAGTCCGGTCGACCGTCCCCAGTGAGGTCACGGAACAGGACACTCAACCCCCAATCCTGAGGAGCCGAGTCGAGCGAACGACCGGCGGCGTTCAGGAAAGTCCCCTCTGTCCAAGACACCTCGGTAAAGCCGCCTCGGCCATTATTGAGGTACAAGACATCGGCCTCCCCGTTTTCCCTCGGACCAGCCGGAGTCATGGTGAACCTGCCAACCAAATCGGGTTCATCGGTGGAACGGCCATTGTAGGCCACGATCCGCTGCCGCCCGTTCTCTTCGCGTATAGAATATTTGGCCTGAGGATCGTCGCGTACCGTGACCGTTCGATAGTTCGTCACATACAAATCTAAATCCCCATCCCCATCGGCATCCGCCAGCGAGAGACTGGATCCAGCCCGTTTGAGATTGAGCACAGCACCTGCAGTGAAACGCCCTTTGCCGTCGTTGTGATAAATCCGTGTGCCTTGACCCAGGGTGTTCAACAACAAATCTAGATCCCCATCTCCATCGACATCTGCCAGAACCACCCCAGTTCCATCGAGGGAGGAAAGCGTGCCGGTTGCGAATGCGGTCTCAGTAATTGGATTGAATTTCCATTGTCCCTGATTGCGAAACAAGGCGCTCCCACCGGAATAGGCGGCCAGAAACACATCCACTCGCCCATCGCCATCCACGTCTCCGAGGGCGACTCCAGAACCGTTGAGGGGAATTTGATTGGTGAGGTACCGATTTGGAGGAACCGAATTGGTGAAGACCAAACCAATGGGCTCTGGCTGCATAAGCTCAAAGCCGACGGAAACCTCAGCCAAGACTACTCGTGGGGTCCAAAAGACCATCAGCAGCAGCAACCAATTGAAACCGCGGGGAGGCACGCGCCCATGTTGGTTCGTTCTCATCGGGGATTCCAGCCGAGAACTCCAAATCCGCCCCACCGGGTGCAACAGCACCCCTAGCCTCGGAACCTTGACCCAAAGAACCGACTCAGCGGGTCAGCTGTTTCTCGAGGTAGCCTACGTCCTGACGAACCTTGGCTTCGACCTCCATGCGGTCTCGCACCTGCCGGCACGCATGCAACACGGTGCCGTGGTCGCGTCCTCCGAAAGATTCACCAATCGCACTGAGCGAATGCTCGGTGAGCTGGCGGGTCAGGTACATGGCGATTTGCCGTGGGAAGGCGATGTTCTCCGGCCGCCGTTTGCTGGTCATGTCGGCCAGGCGGATGTCGAAGTAGTCGGCCACCCGCTTCTGGATCTCGCTCACGGAAATAGCGACCTTGCCCTCTTCCTGAAGAATTTCACGCAACAACGTCTCGACCGTTTCGAGGTCGAGGGCTTTGCCCGAAAGCTGGGCATAAGCGGCCACTCGGACGAGAGCCCCCTCCAAGCGTCGGACATTGGTCCGGATACGATTGGCTAGGAACGTGATGATCTGATCGGGCAACCGGACACTGAGAGCAGCAGCCTTCTTGTTAAGAATTGCCAGCCGAGTCTCGACATCCGGAGCCTTCAGGTCGGCCGTCATTCCCCACTCGAAGCGAGAAATTAGACGTTGTTCTAGCCCCTGGATCTCACTGGCAGGCCGATCGCAAGTCAGGACGATTTGCTTATGGCAATCGTGGAGGGCGTTGAAGGTATGGAAAAACTCCTCCTGAATACGCTCTTTGCCCTGGAGGAACTGGATATCGTCGATCAAAAGAACATCCAACTCCCGGTGCTTCTTGCGGAACTTCGGCAACTGGCTGTTCTGCAGGGCCTCAATGAACTCGTTGGTGAAGCGCTCACACGACAAGTATCCAATCCGGGCATTCTTCTTGTTGGCCAGGACGTGATGGCCAATCGCCTGAAGCAAGTGCGTCTTGCCTAGCCCTACGCCGCCGAAGAGAAACAACGGATTGTAGGTGTGACCCGGCTTTTGAGCCACGCCCATACACGCTGCATGCGCATGGTGATTGTTCGAACCCACCACGAAGGTTTCGAAGGTGTTGTTTGGATTAAACAGAGGTTCCGACTTCCGAGGGATCTCCCGCACCGCAGGTTCAGTTGATCGAAACTCGGTCGGGGCGACCCGCTCCATCAAAGCCTCAGCAGCCATGGGACGATCGGAAGCTGAATCAACCGCGGCAGCGACGGCGGACTCAGCGGGGCGAATAGCGAAAGTCACATGGATCGGCCGAATGGCTGCGCGGCTGACCACCGATCGAAGAACATCTAAATAATTATCCTTCAACCAGAACTCACAAAACTCATCAGCAACTTCCAGGGTCAGCGTATCTCCGTCCAGACAGCGGGCTGTGACCGGGGCAAACCAAAGGTTATACAACTCCGTCTTCAGCATTCCACGGAGGGTTTGCTGGGCGGCTAGCCACAGTGCTTGGGGTTGATCGGACATGGGATATTTTAAAGGGACCTAAAAACGGGCAATTTGAAGATTTATTCACTACCACCACTCACAGGTTGATCGAGTCTTCCTGATTTAGTGACAGTTTCCTGAAGCCCCGCACACAGCCCTTAACCATCAAAACTGCACCAGCACCCGCTGAAATGATATAAAAGCGTTGAAAACATTGGGGTTTCAACACATTTGCAGACATCTGGTGGAACATGATTCAGTGCAGTTTCTTCTCGGACCCGCCGTGATTTCTTCAACGATGGGCGAGGCTTCTATGGCAAAGCATCGAGTACCGCGAGAACAAGTTTTTGGGTGTTGTTCCCAAGTTATTAACAACTGGCAAAAACACCCAAAATCCGGCGGGTTTGACAAGCAAAACCGCCGGATCGGGCGACTCGATTACTTCTTGGCAGGCGCCGCCTTCTTGGCCGGAGCTGCCACCTTCGCAGGCGCTGCCTTCTTGGCGGGAACAGCCACCTTAGCAGGTGCTGCCTTCTTGGCCGGAGCAGCCACCTTAGCAGGTGCCGCCTTCTTGGCCGGAGCAGCCACCTTAGCGGGTGCCGCCTTCTTGGCCGGAGCAGCCACCTTAGCAGGTGCCGACTTCTTAGCCGGAGCAGCCACCTTAGCGGGTGCCGCCTTCTTGGCCGGAGCAGCCACCTTAGCAGGTGCCGACTTCTTAGCCGGAGCAGCCACCTTAGCGGGTGCTGCTTTCTTGACAGGTGCCTTTGCGGCGGCTAGAGCGCAAGTCCGGGCAAGCCGGGTTTCGCAGTTGGATTCGGTTGGTTTCACTCTGAGTTTGTTGTTGTTGTGTTTGCAGGTCCGACTCACCGGAACCGTTGACTCCACAACTAGGAGGAAACAGCGGCCCGATGCGTCAGAAATTGAAAAAATTGATACCTCAAATTGCGAAAGCTTAGATCGAAAATCTTCATCGAGGGCATCAACGTCAGCAGACGGCCTATGCACCGTCCGGATCGACCAGTGATGCCTACTGACCGAGAGGACGGTGTCAGAATCGCTAAAACCTTATATAGATTCATGAGAGCTCCTACCGGGAAACGTTCTCTGAGATAATGCCCCGAGCCGGCTCTTGACAACCGGATTTCACCGGTTTGCACGAAATCTTTCCGAAGTCGTGTCCAGATGACATGATCGAAAGCCAGTGCGAGAGCGTTGGCAAAAATTTACAGAGACCGCCGAAACTTACTTTCTGGCGGTGATCCTCGAGAACCTACCCGGGCGCAAGGCCTCCATTATCCGGGCGTTACTCTCGGGGCTTTCCCATATCTTTGGAGGCATCGTAAAACTGCGACGACTGCTCTACAGCGTTCGCATCCTTCGCGATTCAACTCTGGGTGTTCAAGTTATCGCCGTGGGCAATCTCACGGTGGGCGGCACCGGAAAGACTCCGGTCGTCGAGAAGTTTGCCCGTGCTCTCCAGGATGCCGGTCGCAAAGTAGCCATCCTCTCACGCGGATACCGATCCAAGCCCAAGCCCGTGTCGGAGCGCCTCCTCGACAAGATCTTGCTCCGAGAAGACACCACACCACCCCGCATCGTCTCCGATGGCCAATCGCTGCTGCTCGATTCCGAGACTGCCGGCGATGAACCCTACATGCTGGCGTCCAACCTGAAAGATGTGGTGGTACTGGTCGACAAAGATCGGGTCAAAGCTGGTCGATATGCCGTGGAGCACTTCGGCTGCGACACCCTGCTGCTCGACGACGGCTTCCAATACTGGAAGCTCGCCGGCCGCCGTACCGACGTGGTCTTGATCGACTGCCAGCAACCCTTCGGCAATGAACACCTGCTGCCGCGCGGAACCCTTAGGGAACCGCCATCCCATCTTGCTCGGGCCAGCGTCATCTTCCTGACGAAGAGCGACGGGAAGACCGCTGCGCTGCGCGACCGCATTGCCCTGCTCAACCCGCGCGCCGGAATCATCGAGTGCGTGCATCACCCGCTCTATTTCGAGGATGTCTTCACCGGCGAACGCCGAGGCCTCGAACTGTTGCAAGGTCGCCGGGTAGCCAGTCTCAGCGGGATCGCCCAGCCTGAGAGCTTTGAATCGAAACTCTCGGAACTCGGAGCCGAGATCGTCTTAGCCCGACGCTATGCCGACCACCACCGATTCACCCAGCAGGAGGTCCTGGATGCCGTGAACCGGGGCAAGAAGCGCCGCGCGGACATGCTTGTCACTACGCAGAAGGATGCGGTCCGCTTTCCCAAGCTCGACCGCCGAGACCTGCCCATCTACTTCATGCGTGTGGAGATCAAGATCATCGCCGGGGCCCAGGGATTCGATGATGCTGTAAGCCGAATCTGTTTTCGGTAGCGCAGCCGGGGACACTCCCGACAAACGGATTGGCGCGACCTAGCGGATGAATACGCTCGAAATCTGAAGCGGCACCGGCGCGGGCAAGAATCCGAACTCCAACCGGCCGCGCGGTACCTCCACGGAGACCTCATCCGCGTCATTGGCGGAAATCTTGAGCGCCCCACCAGACCGGCGGACCCGGAGACGATTCCATCCATCGACCCGGAGCGCCGCCAGCTCTGGGATCCGGACGATCGCCCCACCGCGGATCGGGCGGAAAACCAGCGGAGGTACCCGGTCCACAGTCTTCCCCTCCCAGCGCCAGTCGAAGATCACTTCATCGCGATTAAACTGAGCTTCCGACCAGAGGATCGACGCTTTGCCCCCGAGCCCGACTCGGCTCTTCAGGGTCCAGTCGCTGGCCTTCCATACCTCGGAATCGACGGGGACCCGCCACCCACGCAAGGACCGGCCGTCATAAAGGCTCTTCCACGGTTGAGCATCCGGTGCCGATTGACCGGGTGGGACCTTCGTGGAAGGCAACTCCTGCAAACGCAGGTTGCGCCAGTCCACGGTTCCACCCTCCGACTCCAGAGCGATATACCCACGCCGCCAATTGCAACCGGTGCCACCGGAAACCTCAGCGCCATTGACTGAAAGGCGGAGGACCCCGTTGGTGGCAACGATCCGGTAGTGGTTCCACTCCGGGGCGCCCAAACTCCGGGATTCTTTTGGGAAACTGCGATCGCCGCGGCTGGGAGAAAACGGCTTCATGGTCGATCCGTGGATCGGGAAGATGTCGCCATGGGTCGTGAACCAGTCCGATTTGCCATACCCGTGGTCGAGAACCTGAACCTCGATCGCTCTTAGGAAGGGTTGACCCAACGCCGGCATCGGGCCCGACCAAATGAAGACCCCGGCATTGCCGCTGGGCTTGAGATGCCTCCATTCCAACTCTAGAATGAAATTCTCATACTGACGCTCCGTGCGCAGGGCTCCAGTTGGAATGCCATCACAGTGGATCATACCTTCTCGGACGGTAAATGTCTCTGGTGCGCAGTTGACGTTGACCCACCCCCGCAGATCCCGACCGTTAAAGATCGGTCTAAGCCCGGGCGCAGATCCCGACACAGGCAGCACTGTGAGAAGGAGTGATGCTAAAATCGGCGTGGCCGTGCGCCGCCAGCAGCTCAGAGCAGAGAACATGGTCCAACGCTGCCGGCACGGGCATCCATTGGAAAGTCTGGAAGCAATTACCTAAGAGGGGCCGACTTACCCAAACGGCACCTCCACGCTCAACGGCCATTCCACTGCTGGTTCTTGACCTTCAATCGTTCCGGTGAGGGCTTGCCCTCAGGCAGCAAGGTCATGTTGGTCTCAGAGCCCCATGCCACCTCCCTGAAGTCGACAAACAATGTCCGCGGCACCATCTCCACCACATGACCAAAAGCCCCCAGCGCGACCGTTCCGGGCAACTGCGTCGTGTCGACAAAGTACATCGGACCAAACGGGGTCGAATTGGTGTCCGGACGACTGTAAATGTAAGTAATCGGACCATTGGTCACCCGTGGCGCATTCTCGCCCGGAAATCGGATCGACACCGGACCACCGGTCAGCAGCCGCGGGTGGTCGATTCGGAGGACCGGTGTTCCATCTGGCTGCCTGTCAAAGGTCAGGTGCCAGGCCCCGCTGCGCACCCGGTAAGCCTCACAGCCTCCATAAATCGTCACGTACAAAAACAACGTGGCGATGAATATGCCGAAAAACTTCTTCAAAGTTCGTTCGGCATCGGGTGAAAAATCGTTGTCCACAAGGTTCGAGGGATGACCCACTTCCTGCTAATCAGGCGTTATAGGTACTGGAGCTTACATTGCCTCCGCGCCCAGTCCAATTGGTGTGGAAGAATTGCCCGCGGGGCTTGTCCACGCGCTCGTAAGTGTGAGCCCCGAAGTAGTCTCGCTGCGCCTGGAGGAGGTTCGCTGGAAGTGTTGCCGAACGATATTGGTCGAAGAACGCCAGCGCTGTGCTGAAGGCGGGCATGGGAATACCCTTCTTGGCCGCAGAGGCCACCACATTACGCCAACCCTTCTGGCTCTTCTTGATCTCAGCCCGGAAGTAGTCGTCGAGCAACAAATTGGCTAGCTTAGGATTATTGTCGTAAGCCTCCTTAATCTTGCCCAGGAAACGGGAACGGATGATGCAACCTCCCCGCCACATCAAGGCGATGCCGCCGTAGTTGAGCTTCCATCCGTATTCTGCGGCCGCCGCGCGCAGCAGCATATAACCCTGCGCATAGCTAACGATCTTGGAGGCATAGAGGGCGCTCTTGATGTCTTCGATAAACGCCTGCCGAGCCTTGGGATTCTTGGCAGCGCTCAGCAACGGCTTCGGTCCCTTGAGCTTGCGAGATGCCTTCACTCGCTCGTCCTTCATGGCGCTGACACAGCGGCTAAAAACCGCCTCGGCGATCAATGTGACGGGCTGGGCCAAATTGGCCGAATCGATGACCGTCCACTTGCCGGTGCCCTTCTGACCCGCGGTATCCAAGATCTTGTCCACCAACGGCCCGCCATCGACGTCCTTGAACGCCAGGATGTCGCGAGTGATTTCCACGAGAAAGCTATCCAACTCTCCCTTGTTCCAGTCGGCGAAGACCTGATGCATCTCGTCGGCGCTGAGGCCCAAACCGTTCTTGAGAATGTTGTAAGCCTCGCAAATCAACTGCATGTCGCCGTACTCGATGCCATTATGGACCATCTTCACGTAGTGGCCTGAACCGCCATCGCCGACCCAATCACAACACGGCACGCCTCCATCCACCTTGGCGGAGACGCCCTGGAAGATGTCCTTCACGGCAGGCCACGCCTTGGCTGATCCGCCGGGCATGATGCTGGGTCCGCGTCGAGCCCCCTCTTCGCCACCAGACACCCCGGTTCCAATGAAAAGCAACCCCTTGGACTCGCAATACTTTACCCGTCGCTCCGTGTCGCCATAGAGCGAATTACCGCCATCGATAATGATGTCCCCTGCGGACAAGTGCGGCACCAACTGCTCGATGAAGTCGTCCACCGCTTGGCCCGCCTTAACCAACATCATGATCCGCCGCGGCGTCTTGAGCTTGGACACTAATTCGGCAATCGAGTGGGCTCCCTGAATCTGAGTCCCCTTGGCCTCACCAGCCAGAAATTCATCCACCTTGGAGGTGGTGCGGTTGTAGGCCACGACGGTGAAGCCGTGGTCGTTCATGTTGAGGATCAGGTTCTGGCCCATGACCGCCAAGCCGATCAGTGCGATGTCTCCAGTGGGGTTACTCATGT
Source organism: uncultured Verrucomicrobiota bacterium (assembly GCA_903854475.1). GTDB lineage: Bacteria > Verrucomicrobiota > Verrucomicrobiia > Limisphaerales > UBA9464 > SXXZ01. The sequence goes on along the minus strand of CAINWP010000031.1, from coordinate 4,043 downwards.
GTGCAGTCTCGTTGAGGGATTCACCGTATCGGTCGCCTTGAACAGCAGGCGAGAGGGAATTTCAAGATCCGAGGATCTAAAGCGACAACCGCCCTGCTGCTTGCGCGCCGAACGAAGCTTGCTACCCTCATTCACCTGCCGGCGTGCGCCACCGCAAGTCCGGCAATTGAATCTCATTTTATGGCCCACGAACTTGCCCCCCTACCCTACGCCAAGGACGCGCTCGAACCCCACATCGACGCACTCACCATGGAGATCCACCACGGCCGCCATCACAAGGCCTACGTGGACAACCTCAACAAGGCAATCACCGGCACACCAGCCGAGGCCCTTTCGCTGGAGGACCTGATCGGCAATCTGGCCGGTGTCCCCGACGCTATCCGCGGCGCGGTCCGCAACAACGGCGGCGGCCATTGGAATCACACCTTCTTCTGGAACCTCATGGGACCCGGCAAGGGCGGCTCGCCCTCCGGCGATCTCGCCACCGCCATCGATGCGACGTTCGGATCCTTCGCTGAATTCCAGGCCAAGTTTGAGGCCGCAGGTATTGGCCGTTTTGGTTCGGGTTGGGCTTGGCTCGTAGTCAACAGCGGCAAGCTGGAGATCGCGTCCACGGCCAACCAAGACAACCCGCTCATGGGCAAACCCATCGCCGGGTGCGAAGGTAAAGCTGTGCTCGGTATCGATGTTTGGGAACACGCCTATTACTTGAAGTATCAGAACCTGCGCGCTGCCTATCTCAAAGCCGTATGGAACGTGATCGACTGGAACAAGGTTGAAGCGTTGTACGCCGCAGCGAAGTAAAATCAGATTAGAAATCTCGAACGGCGCCGCTCTCCCCGGGAAGAGCAGGCGCCGTTTTGTTTGGCTCCATCGTTCGGCTCATCCCTCGCTCACAGCCTCACTTAGGGCGGTTCATGAGCCATCGAAAGGATCAGGTAACGGCGCCTAGAAACGACGGGGACCACCCAGAACTGGATTCCACCGGATGCCGCGTCTCAGGAGGTCCTCGCCCGAGAACACTCTCATTCCTAAGAGCCTGTCCGAATGGCCGCGGCCAGAGCGCTCAAGTGAGGGCTGACGGCAAAGCGTTGCTCATACTCACCGCGAAGACTCCTGCCATCCACACGCTCCACGACCGCGTGCAAGGCGCGAGCCAAAGCCGGAACATCCCTCGGAACGCAGAGCCCGGGATAGTCCACTGGAAAATACTCCGGGATGGAACGCCACCGGGTCGTGACACAGGGCAACCCATAGGCCAACGCCTCGATCAGGTTCAACGGTTGCCCTTCATTGGCGAAATAAGTGGGAAACAAGAACACATCCGACTGCCGAAACAACCGATCCTTCTCAGGGCCTGAGACAAATCCAGTGATCTCTACACATCCGGCCGCATCTGAGCGTCCGACACGGTCCCGAAACTCAGCCTCTTCGGCCTCCGACAAAAAACTCCCTGCAACGGTGAGCCGGAATCGGCGCCCTGAGTCACCCATCTTATTGGCCGCCAACACCGCCTCAACCGCCCCAAAAAGACCTTTGTCACGCGTGCAATGCGCCATAAACAGAACCTGCGTCTGGGATCGGTCAGCACCGGCCGCGCGCCGCACCTCCAATGTCTCCGCGAAATCAGGGCAAGGATCTGGGATGCCGTTGCTCACCACTGTCACGGATCGCGGACTGAGAGCCTCCGCATCAGCCCGATTGCTCGCGGCCAACACAATGGCTTGCTGAACCCGCCCCAGAAAGACTCGAGCTAACGCGCGTTCCCAGAACCAGGATTCGCTTTCCAGCCAGGCTCCCAATCCAACCGCGTGCCAATGCAAAACGACCTTATCAAACCGCCAACGAATCAAAGCCATCACCAGAAAATCACGGTACAACGAGGATCGCTTCGGTGGGGACGGAATGTAATACAGTGTCCGGCATCCGTGATGATGCGACAACGCAATCGCCTGCCTGCAGTACCGCAGGAGCGCTTGAACTTTGCCTCCCCGAACCGATCCCACGTCGGCCATCCCAGACGAAAGTCGGGCATCGACATGGAGCACTTCGATTCCGAACTCTGGCTGGGCTCGGAAACCGTCCACCATCAGCTTCACCATCTGGCTTTGCCCATGGTGAGGCGGCGGCACGTGTGCAAAGACGAGGAGTTTCATTGAGGACTCAGCGTCATGATCCGGTGAATCATAACCTTTAAGTGGAAAAGCATTGCCTCAACGGATATCCAAAGCGACTCTTTCATCCTGGTTCGGGACGTAGCTCAGCCCGGTAGAGCACTTGGTTTGGGACCAAGACGTCGCAGGTTCAAATCCTGTCGTCCCGACCATCCCTTCATTCGTTGTCACTGATCTCAAATCTTGACTTCGACTACCTGTTACCGCAGAGGGTATCGCTTCAATTCGGCTGATTTGTGAGGCAACCAATTGGTGTGCTTGTCACGTTACTTCCTCGTCGATCCACACCGTCCGATTTCACCGACGGCGTCACCATCGGTTTAACGTGCCAGGTTAAAAAACGCCGTCACCAAAAACTCAACGGCTGATCGATCTGCCCTCTGTTTTTTGGTTCCTCAAGTGGAACCTGATTCGGTCCATAGGGCATTCAACGCATTTGGAAAGCATTCGAAGAAGGCAGAAATGCAGTCGCTCAACCTAGAAGAAGACGCCCAAAACAACCCGTCACAACTGTGGATTTCAAACCGACAACTTTCCGTAGCTTACGGAACGTCGCTGACAGTTTGATCCACTCCGAGATCACTTCCCATAAATCGACCGATAAAAGAACCCGGCTGCCAACCGACTATCGGCTGGGCAACCGACTCTGATCCTTCGGTCCACTTTTTAGAAAGATTACCCGGAAGATTTAGGCGTCACCAACAACGCCGGGAATAGGCCACATCATTAAAAACTTCATTCAGAGGATCCTGAAGCCATTGTCGGAACTCGCCGCATTGAAACTCTGATCTAACTGGATGAGGGATGAGAGGGAACTCGCCGAGGGGAGGAAGCCCAGCCCAATTTCGCTTAGGGCGCCGGAGTGCTTAGGCAACGCCTTGAGCCCCCTGTCATCAATGAGCAGCAGGTCGGGCTTCAAATACCGCCGCAAGGTTCGGTCCTGGTGGTTAACGGCCTCATCCTTCAGGAAGTCCCACACTAGATCGAAAATCGAGGTGTACAGCACCGTGAAGCCCAGTCGGATAGCGGAACTGCCCGATGGCCTGAGCCATGCCGGCGGCAGCCTGCCGACCCTCTTGAAAAGGCTGGCACGAGCCAGCCTGCTGATCGTCGACGATCTCGGGACCGCTGCCGCTGCCGAAAAACCCTTCCGGGACTTCCTGGAGATTATTGATGACCGCCAAGGGGCAACCCTGATCACCAGCCAGTTCCCGGTAGACCAGTGGCATGAACTCATCGCCGACGCCACTGTCGCTGACGCCATCCTGGTCCGGTTGATCCACAACGCGTCTCGGTTTGAACTCAAGGGCGAATCCCTGCGCAAGCGCCCGGACCAAAAGCCTCCATCGGACTGACGAGTCGGCAGGTCGTAGGCGCGCCTATTGGCACGGGCCTGGGGAGTCCGTTACGCGTGGCGACCAGCAGCGAAGCGAGCAGGGGCTTGAAGCCCTTCGCCGCCGCTCCCCGGCCCGAGCCAATGCACGGCGCGTCGAGTCACCCGAACCCAAGAAACGTCGCTTCGCTCCGAAGCCGGAATCAGGCCCGATTTTCTTGCCTCATATCGGACAGTTCTTTATTGCTCACAGCCGAGCGTCGCTTCGCTCCGACCACTGTCCGATATCGTCGGATCAGTGTCCGATACGAATCGGAACAGGTGTCCGCCTTCATCGGAATACGCACCGCGTGTGCCGACGCGGCGCTTTCGGAGAAATCGCCCTACCTCAGAGGTGTCCCGCGTGAGGTGGAGTCCGTATCGGGACTCTCGGATGTAGCCCGATGCGGCTCCTCATCGGATCAGGCTCCTAGGTAGGGACCGATCTCCGAGCGGTCCGCGTGTGCCGACGCGGCGCTTTCGGAGAAATCGCCCTA